>NZ_JBBEGB010000009.1:17896-229665 GCF_037402035.1 Paenarthrobacter sp. CCNWLY172 | reverse complement strand
ACACCGCCGGACAACCATTAAGGCAAGAGCCCCGACCACAGGTCGGGGCTCTTCCCCTTTAACCACCCAACCCCTAACCACCCACACACCCCAGCACCGCATCCACCACATGGCTCCGCTGCTTGTCCCGTCGAAATACCAGGTACTCCGTTATCGGGGGTATCGAATCAACGAAGTCAAGCAGCACCAACCGGGGATCGTCGTTGAATTCATCCTCTGCGATGACCCCAACGCCCAGGCCGGCGATCACTGCCGCGTGAACTGCCTCCCGGCTATCGGTCTCGAGTACTTCCGCTGGTTGCAGCTGGGCTGCGGAGAGCGCTGTTTCGATGGACCTACGGGTGACGGAACCGATCTCCCTGATGATCAGCGGGTGGTCTACGAGGTCCCGGAGCCGGATCACCTTGCTGCCGGCCAACAGGTGGTCCTGCCGAACAAAGGCCACAAGGTCCTGCGTACCGAGGCGGCGCGCCATCAAGTCCGGATGTGGCGTTTCATCGGCGATGATGCCGACATCAACAGTCCCGGCCAGGACTCTTCTGCGTACCTCAGCGGAGTTTCCGCTGACGAGTTGGATACTGACTCCCGGGTTCAGCCGACGGAAGGTGCTGAGCACGCCCACGGCGTTGATGGGAGCGTCGGTGCCGAAGCGGAGCTCTCCTTGCATGGCGTTGCGAGCCCTGGCCAGGACGGTCTCGGCTTCGAGCTCGGCGGCGAACAACCTGGCTGTGACTGCCAGGAGCTCTCTTCCCAAAGGCGTCAGCTCCACGGACCGTCCAGCCCGCTGCAGGAGCTGGACCTCATGGAGCCGTTCCAAAAGGCGGACCTGCTCGGACAGGGTTGGTTGGCTCACTTTCGCCGCTGCAGCCGCAGCGACGTAACTGCCGTGGGTAGCTACGAGGTGGAACGCCCGCAGGTGCGTGAGATTCATAGGCATGGCCTAAGTCTCCTATAGGCGCGAGTGGCGTCCCCTATGTGTCGCCTCAGAAGCCACGTACCGTCATTGCTGTGAAGAATGATCCCCACGTCCTGGTAGTAGGAATCGACGGTGTCCGTTACGACCGCCTCCTGTCCGCGGTGACACCCGCCCTGGACCAGATTGCCCGGAACGGCTTCCTGCTCCCCGTCAGCGTGCACGGGAAGAATGCCACTATTTCCGGGCCAGTGTGGGCCACGGTGGCCACCGGGGTTTATGCGGACCGGCACAAGGTCACCGGGAACAGTGACCATCCACCGGAGCTCGATGCCTACCAGGACTTCACCGCGGTGCTGCGTGGGGCCCGGCCGGAATTGCACACGATGGTTGCCGCGAGCTGGTTTCCTGTGGCGGCACCCACAGCGTGCGGGCCTCTCTTCTCTTCCCGTGGTTGGGTGCCGGAGGAGGACCCTGAAGAAGCGAACGACGCGGGCAGCTGGGCCGCTGCCGACAACGCCGTCGCAGATTATGCAGCCGGACGGTTGGAACACGAGGACCTTGCGGCATCCTTTGTGTACTTTGGCGAGGCTGACGTCGAAGCCCATAACAACGGCACGGGTATCGGCTACCTTTCAGCCATTCAACGCTGCGACTCCCGCGTCAATAGCCTGTTGGAAGCTATTGAGTCGAGGCCTCGTCGTGGTGACGAACACTGGACCGTCATAGTGGTGACTGACCACGGACACGTCGATGCCGGTGGTCACGGGGGAGAGACCGAGGACGAGCGTACAGCCTGGATCGCTGCCTGCGGCGCAAGCGTGCCCCGGAACGTCATGGCCGTGGACCATGCCGACATCTTCGCCCAAGTACTGGCAACCTTTGGTGTTGCAACAGGGGACACTGAAGGGCTCGCCTTCGGTGCCAGGACTGACCCGCAGGAGCGACCCGCAACAACGGCAGCTTCCCGTTGACCCTTACGGTGACAGCGGCAGTTCTCCTGGCGGCGGTCCTCCACAGCGCGTGGAATGCGTTGGCCAAGGCGATTCCGGACCGGCTTGCCTCGTCCACCATGATTGCCTTGGCCTATCTCGTGTCCGGCCTGGTGGGGGCAGCGGTTTTCGGAGTTCCCCCACAGCAGTCGTGGCCCTATGTCGTGGCGTCGGCGGCCTTGCAGACCTGCTATCTCATCCTGCTGACCACGTCCTACAAGCACGGCGAATTCTCCCAGGTTTATCCGCTGGCCCGCGGCCTTGCCGTCCTGTTGGTCACGGGGGTCGCCACCACTTTCCTGGCAGAGAAACTGAGTTTCTGGCAACTGGCGGGGGTCGCGGTCGTCGCTGGTTCCTTGCTGAGCCTGGCCCTCACAAAACACAGTGCAACGGCCCGCGCCGGCAGGAACCGTCAGGGCACCTTCTTTGCTGTGCTCACGGGGGCAGCCATCGCGGCTTATACCGTGGTGGACGGTGTGGGAGTCCGGGTTTCCGGGCAACCGATGGCCTATGTCTCGTGGCTCTTCCTGCTGCAGGGCATGGTGATTCCCTTGATCTGCTGGCGCATGGCCGCCGAACGCCGTTCTTTCCCACGACGAGTGGCGCGGTACTGGAAGCCGGGATTCATCGGAGGGCTGGTGTCCATGCTGGCCTACGGAATTGTGGTCTGGGCACAGAGCCTGGCGCCGCTCGCCTTGGTGTCGGCGCTGCGCGAGACCAGTGTCCTGTTGGCTGGCGTCATCGGCGCGGTGTTCTTCAACGAAAAGTTCAGCCGGCTCCGCTTGGTCTTGACGGCCATCGCGGTGGCCGGCATCGCCGCCATCCAGCTCGGCTAGCCAGAGAAGAACTCCGACAACTCCGAGATCAGCTTCTCCGGAGCCTTGATGGGACCGTCGTGTCCCGAGCCAGGGAGGATGCTGTAGCTGGATCCGGAGAGGACGTCATGGATTTGGCCGCACGCAACACCGAAGTAGGCGGGGCTCTTTTCGCCCACGACGATCAGCGTCTCCAGTGGAAGGGCAAGGAAGGGCTCGGCCGGCATGTCGGCAGCGATGACGGCCTTAATTTCCCGGACACCGCAGGTCATCAGTTCGCGCATCTGCTTGCCCAAAGGCGTACCGGCGGCCAGCTTGTTGGCCAGGGTCAGCATGGACAATGGCATGCGTGCGAAGGCGCCGCCGGTCTCCACGCCCTTGATCAGGACGGCGAGGGCGCGGTCATAGTCTCCCGCCGCCGTCGCGCGTTCATAATCCGGCGTCCAGTCGGCCTTGACGCTGTGGTTGACCGACACGGCAGGATCGTAGACGGCAAGCCGCTCCACGGGCAGGGTCCGCGCAGCGTGCAGCGCTACTGCGCCGCCAAAGCTGTGCCCAAAGACATCGGTGCTGGAGGTGTGTTTCATGACGGCGTCCAGGTCCCGGATGTCCGCCTCAAGCGTGTAATCCTCAGCCTGCGGGGATGAATCGCCGCGTCCACGTCGGTTGAAAGTATGAACGGGCCGTCCCAGGGCTTCGCTGAGTTTCTGCGCAAAACGCGAGTAATCGGCAGCCGTCACCATTGAGGCAGGAACGACGACGACGCCGGAGCCCGCCGCTTCCAGCCCACCGCCCGTGGTGAGTACTTCGAGGTGTCCGCCGTCGTGGGTCATGATGATGTCGCGCGTCATGACTTGAGCCTAACCGAGCCACCTGAATGCAGGCAGCATGCCGCCCCATATGTGGAAAAGCAGTCAGTGTGGAGAAGCAGTCAGCGTTTGAAGTAGTCCGAGATATCCGAGACGAGTTCGTTCACTGCGGCAGGAATGGACCCATGGAATCCCTTGGGCGAAACCTCCAACGTGCTGCCGGGAACGGCCCTGTTCAGCCGAGCAGCGGTGACCTTGTAGAACTGGGGGCTCTTCTTGCCCACCATGAAGTGCGTGCTGGGAGGCAGGACGGAGAAGTCGCGCGGAGAATCAGCGGCTTCGAAGGCAGCCTTGAGTTCACCAACACCTGAGGGCATGAGCTCGCGGAAAAGCTTGTTCACTTTGGTCCGCGAAACCACAGCCATGAGTCCCGCCAGAATCGGCTCGGGTACCCGGGCAAGGGCAGTTCCGGGGTGCATGCCCCTTTTCATCCGGGCCATCGCGCGGTTGAGGTCGCCTTTGTCCACCGAATCCGCGAAGCCGGCCAGCCAATCTGTGTCCATGCTGCCGTCGATGTTCACCGCGGCGTCGTAGACAGCGAGCTTGTCCGGCTCGTGGTGCGTGCCCGCAAAGGCCTGGGCTGCATTCAAGGCCACGGACCCACCCAGGCTGTGGCCAAAGATGTTCCGGGCACCGGTGGCATCCATGATGGTGCGGACATCGGCGATCTCCGTAGCCATGGAGTAGCAGTGCGGCTGCTCGGTGGATTTGCCCCGGCCCCGGCGGTCGTACACGTCCACAGCCCAGCCATCACCGAGGCCCTTGGCCAAAGCGACGGAAAAGGGCCGATAAATGAGTGCCGTGAGGAACGCGCCACCGATGAGGACCACCCGGCGCTCCCCGGGCGCGTCTTCGGTGCCGTAACTGTACAAGGCGAGCCGTCCGCCGTCGTGCGTCTGAATATCGCGTTCCCTCACCGGAACATCCTAGGTGGCATTGGGAAGTTCGCCGTGGAACCGGGTCCCGGAGAGGAACCGCGCTATGCGGGCGGCGAGCCGCTTGCCCGGCCGTAACGGCCCTTCGTGGAACTGCAGCGGCACCACAGCAAAGTCGATCACCGGCACGGCCCCGGCAAGGGTGCGGCCGGTCTCTGCGAAATACGACGGACTCCAACCGCCGCTGAGCATCAACGTGGGCGTAGAGAGTTCCATGAAGTCGTGAAGGTGGGCATCGGCGTCCAGGACTGCGCGCATTTCGGTGACTGCCGTGGGCAGCAAGGAGCGCATCTCCAAGCCCAGGCGGGTCCGGGCCGACAGGACACTGAGCGTGCGCAGCGCACCCATGGGCAGATAGGAAATCGGCCCGGCAGTCCCCAGGCCCTGCACCAGATGCGCCCACGCGTGATCCAGCTGACCGGCAGTGACCGCTTCTTCAAGCTCGGGCCGCCACCGGCTGCTGAGATTGCCTGACAGCGACACTGCAGCGTCGTAAGTGACCAGTTTGTTGATCCTGGCCCGCCTCGCGGCTTGCAGCGCCACGAAGCCGCCATAACTGTGCGCCACAACGTCAGAGGAGCCGGTCTTCTCCATCACCACGAGGAGGTCCGCGATCTCGGTTTCCACCGAATAGCCCGACGGCTGCGGCGCAGACCGCCCCCGGCCGCGCCGGTTATAGCTGTGAACCGGGCGCCCCAGCATGACGCTGAGCGTCCGCGCGAACGGCCAGTACAGCGAGTCCGTCACCAAAGTGCCATGAACAAGCACGACGCCGGCCGGTTCAGCGGATTCCTTTGAGCCGGGAATTGACGCTGCTGACGCGGGCCGGAAGGTGTGCACCTCGAGCTGCCCGCCGCCGTCGACCGTTTCAACTGTCCATGTCTCCACAGCTCCGAGTCTATGCGTTTGCTTGATCCTGGGGCCCGGAAGTGAAGGTCCGCAATGACCGGTAAACTTAAGGACTGTGACTTCCGCAAACACCCCAGCCCTGAACACCTCCGCAGAGCCCATCGATGCCAGCGAGCAGATGCGCATCCGTATGGAAAAGCGCGCCAAGCTGATCGAGCGAGGCACGGAGGCTTATCCCGTGGGTGTTGAACGGACCCATTCCCTCGGCGAGATCCGCGAGAAGTACGCACACTTGGAAGCAGATGAAACCACCGGCGACACCGTTGGTGTCACCGGGCGTGTCGTGTTCGTGCGCAACACCGGCAAGCTGTGCTTCGCCACCCTCCAGGAGGGCGGCGTGGACGGCAAGGGCGTCCGGCTGCAGGCCATGCTGAGCCTTGCCAACGTCGGCGAGGAAGCGCTCGCTGAATGGAAGGCCCTGGTTGACCTGGGCGACCACGTGTTCATCAAGGGCGAGGTCATCTCCTCCCGCCGCGGTGAGTTGTCCGTCATGGCCGACTCCTGGTCCATGGCGTCAAAGGCGCTGCGCCCCCTCCCGGTACTGCACGCAGAACTGAACGAGGAAACCCGCGTACGCCAGCGCTACGTGGACCTCATGGTCCGCGATGAAGCCCGTGAGATGGTCTACAAGCGCGCAGCAATCACCCGCTCGGTGCGCGACACCCTGGACCGCCATGGCTACGTGGAGGTGGAAACCCCCATCCTGCAGCTGGTCCACGGCGGCGCTACCGCGCGCCCGTTTGAAACGCACATGAATGCGTTCGACCAGAAGATGACACTGCGTATCGCTACCGAGCTCTTCCTCAAGCGCGCCGTTGTGGGTGGCATCGATCGCGTTTACGACATGGGCCGTGTTTTCCGCAATGAAGGCGTGGACTCCACGCACAGCCCCGAATTCACCACCCTGGAATGCTACGAAGCCTGGGCGGACCAGTTCGTTATGGCCGAGCGCATGAAGGAAATCATCCTTAATGTGGCTGACGTTGTAGGGACGCGCACCATCCAGACGGATGCCGGCGAAATCAACCTCGACGGCGAATGGGCCTGGGTTTCGGTTTACCCGGGTATTTCCGAAGCCGTGGGTGTGGAAATTACTCCGGACACCACGGTGGAGGAACTGCTGGCAATTGCGGCCAAGCACGAAGTCAAGGTGGACCCCAAGTGGGACGCCGAGAAGATTGTGGTTGAGCTGTTTGGCGAGATCGTGGAACCCACCCTGCTGAACCCGACCTTTGTTTATGACTACCCGCCGTCGGCACAGCCGCTGGCCCGACCACACCGTGAAGACGGGCGCCTCATCGAGGCCTGGGACCTGATCATCGGCGGCATGGAGCGCGGCACGGCCTTTTCCGAACTCATTGACCCCGTCATCCAGCGCGAACGCCTGACGGAGCAGTCCCGCCGCTCCGCCGCCGGTGATGAGGAAGCCATGCAACTGGACGAGGACTTCCTCCGTGCCCTCGAATACGGCGCGCCGCCCATGGGCGGCATCGGGCTCGGCATTGACCGTTTGGTCATGCTCTTCACCGGGGCCGGCATTCGCGAAACCATTCTGTTCCCCTTGCTGAAGCCTGAAGGACACTGACCATGGAGTACATCGCAGTTCTTGCGCCGTCCATAGTTGTAGGTTTGATCTTCTGGTTTGCCATGAAGTCGATCTTCAATGCAGACAAATCCGAGCGTCAGGCAGAAGCCCGCGCCCAGGCCGAAGCGAATTCAAAAAATGCCGGCCCGGCGCCCGAAGGTCCAGCCGCTAAATAGGCTCCTAAATGGGTTCCACTTTCACGTGAATCCATTTGTGCTTTGACGTGTGTGCTTGCCGTGAACGATAATCGAGAAAGGAACCCGGGGAATTTCTGATTATCCATCCCTCCAAAAGAGAGGCAACTCATGGCACAGAAAGTAAAAATCATCCTCGTCGATGACCTGGATGAAGGGGCTGCGGACGAAACTGTCCGCTTCGGCCTGGACGGTGTGAGCTACGAAATGGACCTGTCCACAGCAAACGCAGCGTCGCTGCGGAAGGCCCTGGAACCGTTTGTCGCGAAGGCCCGGAAGACCTCTTCCGGCCGCGGGACGCGGGGTCGCGCTACTCCGGCCCGCAACCAGGATTCCGCACAGATCCGTCAGTGGGCCCGGGATAACGGTTACACGGTCAACAGCCGCGGACGTATTCAGGCTGAAATTCAGGAAGCCTACCAAAAGGCCAATTCCTGATTCACCACTTCAATGCCCCGGCAGTCACTGCCGGGGCATTGGTTGCTTAAGGAGCTGGGTTTCTTGGGTTCCGCCGGGGCCCGTCGGCGGAATAATCCGTGAATCTGCCCGTGCTGGACGGCCCGTTTACCGGTGCTATTGGGGGAGTGGCAAACCGTCCCGATTACTCCTCTGTGGAATACTCCCGGGGTGGCCCGGCGGCAGGTTGCCCGGGCCGGCTGGCAGGATGTCACCGTCGCCTGCCCCGGTCAAGGGGAAGTGCCCGTTTTATTCCTCCACGGCGTCATGTTTCCCCTGTGGCGAACACGCCCCAAAAGTGTTGCTCCGGCACGTAGCATCAAAGTACGTCGTAGCTAGGAGTGTGGCGAAATGTTTGAGAGATTTACGGACCGTGCCCGTCGCGTGGTCGTCCTTGCCC
The DNA here is from genome assembly GCF_037402035.1 of Paenarthrobacter sp. CCNWLY172. NCBI lineage: Bacteria > Bacillati > Actinomycetota > Actinomycetes > Micrococcales > Micrococcaceae > Paenarthrobacter > Paenarthrobacter sp. CCNWLY172. Next base: position 221,597 of record NZ_JBBEGB010000009.1, on the reverse strand, counting down.
AAGAAGAGGCACGGATGCTCAACCACAATTACATCGGTACCGAGCACATCCTCTTGGGTCTGATCCACGAGGGTGAAGGCGTTGCTGCCAAGGCGCTCGAGTCCCTGAGCATTTCGCTCGATGGCGTTCGCGAGCAAGTACAGGAGATCATCGGCCAGGGCCAGCAAGCCCCGTCCGGTCACATCCCCTTTACGCCGCGCGCCAAGAAGGTGCTTGAGCTTTCCCTTCGTGAAGCACTGCAGCTCGGCCACAACTACATCGGTACTGAGCACATCCTGCTCGGCCTCATTCGCGAAGGCGAAGGCGTGGCCGCACAGGTGCTGGTGAAGCTTGGCGCAGACCTGAACCGGGTCCGCCAGCAAGTCATCCAGCTGCTCTCCGGGTACCAGGGCAAGGAGACCGCAGGCAGCGGCTCCGGCCAGGGTCAGCCGGAAGGTACCCCTGCCGGCTCGGTGGTGCTTGACCAGTTCGGACGCAACCTCACCCAGGCTGCCCGCGAAAACAAGCTCGATCCTGTGATCGGCCGCGAGCAGGAGATGGAACGCGTCATGCAGGTCCTCTCCCGCCGTACCAAGAACAACCCGGTGCTGATCGGTGAGCCCGGCGTTGGTAAGACTGCCGTCGTCGAAGGCCTCGCCCAGGCGATTGTCCGCGGCGATGTCCCGGAGACCATCAAGGACAAGCAGCTGTATACGCTTGACCTCGGATCCCTGGTTGCCGGCTCCCGTTACCGCGGTGACTTCGAAGAGCGCCTGAAGAAGGTCCTCAAGGAAATCCGCACCCGCGGCGACATCATCCTCTTCATTGACGAGATCCACACCCTCGTCGGTGCAGGTGCTGCCGAAGGCGCCATTGATGCTGCGTCCATCCTGAAGCCGATGCTCGCCCGTGGGGAACTCCAGACCATCGGGGCCACCACTCTTGACGAGTACCGCAAGCACATCGAAAAGGACGCCGCGCTTGAGCGCCGCTTCCAGCCGATCCAGGTCAAGGAACCCTCGGTTGCGCACGCGATCGAGATCCTCAAGGGACTGCGCGATCGTTACGAGGCACACCACCGCGTGACGATTACCGACGGCGCCCTCGCCTCGGCTGCGCAACTGGCCGAACGCTACATCTCGGACCGCTTCCTGCCGGACAAGGCGATCGACCTCATCGATGAAGCCGGCGCACGCCTGCGCATCCGCCGCATGACCGCTCCGCCGGAGCTCAAGGCCATGGACGAGCGCATTGCCGACGTGAAGATGGAGAAGGAATCTGCCATCGACGCCCAGGACTTTGAGGGTGCTGCCTCGCTGCGCGACAAGGAGCAGAAGCTCATTGCCGAACGCGCGGAGAAGGAGCGCACCTGGAAGTCCGGCGGCATGGACGACATCTCCGAGGTTGACGAGGACCTGATCGCTGAAGTTCTCGCGAACTCCACAGGTATCCCGGTCTTCAAGCTCACCGAGGAAGAATCTTCCCGCCTGCTCAAGATGGAAGACGAACTGCACAAGCGCGTCGTCGGCCAGGACGAAGCCATCAAGGCACTGTCCCAGGCCATCCGCCGCACCCGTGCAGGCCTGAAGGACCCCAAGCGTCCCGGTGGCTCGTTCATCTTTGCCGGCCCCACGGGCGTCGGTAAGACCGAGCTTGCCAAGGCACTTGCCGAGTTCCTGTTCGGTGAAGAGGACGCCCTCATCACGCTGGACATGTCCGAGTACTCCGAGAAGCACACGGTTTCGCGTCTCTTCGGTGCACCTCCGGGCTACGTCGGCTACGAAGAAGGCGGCCAGCTGACGGAGAAGGTCCGTCGTCGTCCGTTCTCCGTGGTTCTGTTCGATGAAGTGGAGAAGGCCCACGCCGATCTCTTCAACTCGCTGCTGCAGATTTTGGAAGACGGCCGCCTGACCGACTCCCAGGGCCGCGTGGTGGACTTCAAGAACACCGTGATCATCATGACCACCAACCTTGGTACCCGCGATATTTCCAAGAGCGTGGCTACGGGCTTCCAGTCCGGCACGGACACCCAGACCGGCTACAACCGGATGCGGGCCCGGGTTACCGAAGAGCTCAAGCAGCACTTCCGCCCCGAGTTCCTCAACCGCGTTGACGACGTCGTGGTATTCCCGCAGCTGACGCAGGACGAGATCATCGAGATTGTGGACCTGTTCGTGAACCGTCTGGAGCGCCGCCTCAAGGACAAGGACATGGGCATCGAACTCACCCCCGCTGCCAAGGTTCTCCTGGCCACGCGTGGTTACGATCCCGCCATGGGTGCCCGGCCGTTGCGCCGCACCATCCAGCGCGAGATCGAGGACCAGCTGTCCGAGAAGATCCTGTTCGGCGAGATCCACTCCGGTGACATCGTCGTGGTGGACGTTGACGGCGAAGGTGACGACGCCAAGTTCACGTTCGAAGGCAACGCCAAACCGCGTATTCCGGAGATCGCTCCGACCGCGTAAGGCCAACGCTTTATCCCGGAAGCCCCACCCGCTCCGCAAGGAGCAGGTGGGGCTTCTGCGTTGGGCGGCCCGGAGTTTTTGTCCAGGCAGAGACTTTAAGGTGGCTTCTGGAGGGCGTTATCTGTACAAAACTTCACGAACCGGATCGGGGATCAAATGCGAGTACTTATGGTGGCTCCGGGGACGCGCGGGGATGTGGCGCCCATGGCCGGTCTGGGAGGTCGCCTGCAAGGGCTGGGGTACGAGGTTGCCGTTGCCGCGAACCCTCCCTATGCCCCTCTGGTTGTTGAGTCGGGATGCGAGTTCAGGCCGCTGCCGGGGAACCTGACGGAACTCATCAAGCAGCCGGCCCCGGGTGCGAAAGCCTCAGCTGACAGCGTGTTGACGTTCTGGCGGAAGCTTGGCGAGTACATGGACAACGCAGCCAAGGGAACCCTGGCTGCCGCCGAGGCCGGGGCCGATGTCATCATGGCCAACTCGGTGGCACCCTATGCCTATGACATTGCCGAGGCTTTCGGCGTCCCGGCCATAGGCGCACACTTGCAGCCGACCGAACCGAGTGCGGCCTACCCGCCTGTGCTGATGAATTCGGCTCGAAGCCTGGGTGCGCTGGGGAACAGGATCATTGGCGAGCGGGCAGCAGCGGGGCCGGCCCCCTACGATGCTCCCAGCGCCCGCTTGCGCAAGCAGCTCGGCCTGCGCAAGGAGAGTCGAGCAGCGGGCGAACGTCGTCGGAGGAAGGCTCGGGCGACCATTCTTCATGGCATCAGTCCTACCGTCCTGCCGCGTCCGGCCGATTGGCACGCGGGATTGGTGATGGCCGGATATTGGTGGCCCCCGGAACACAGCGGCTGGGAGCCATCCGCCGACCTTGTGGACTTTCTCGCCGACGGTCCAGCGCCCGTCTTCGTTGGTTTCGGCAGCAGTGCACACATTGACCCCGGCTTCATCCTCGAGGCCACGCGTCGTGCCGGAGTTCGGGCTGTTGTGCAGGGTGCCGAGGGGGTGTTGGGCGATGATGCCATGGGTGTTGGAAGTGTCCCGCACAAATGGCTGTTCCCCCGCATGGCTGCCGTTGTCCACCATTCCGGCGCTGGAACCACTGCCGCCGGCTTGCGCGCCGGCGTGCCGTCGGTAGGTGTTCCCGTGTATACGGACCAGCCACTCTGGGCCTCGCGGATCGCGGCGCTGGGCGCCGGTCCCCAACCGCTTCCGTACAAGAAGCTGTCCCCGGAGCGCCTTGGTGACGCGATCGCGGAAGCCGTAAGAACGCCGTCGTATGCGCAGCAAGCGCAGGTCCTGGCGGCCGCCATAGGCAAGGAAGACGGGACTGTGCCCGTGGTCGAGACCTTGCGGAAACTTCCCTCCAAGTAGCAGCAGGGCGCGTTGGGAGCACGCATGACGGGCCGCGCTGGGAATCAAGGCGGAACGGGATATGTGAAAGTACTGTTTCACTGTGAGTGAACCACCCTGTGATCGGGGGCACAATGCATGTTGAATCGGATCATGGACTCTGCAGACACTCTGACTCCGGGCGAGCAGCCCGAAACTCCCTTCCACCATATGGACCACTACCTCGCCATCCCGCGGATCAACGGCCTCACCCTCAGCCCCGATGGCAAGCGTTTGGTCACCACCGTGTCAACGCTGAACGGGAAGGGAACCGAGTTCGCTTCGGCCCTCTGGGAGATCGACCCCACCGGCGGGAAGCGCGCACGCCGAATCACCCGCAGTTCCAAGGGTGAGGCCGGGGCGGCGTTCGCGGCATCCGGCGACCTCTACTTCACCTCGGCGCGCCCGGACCCGGACAGTCCGGACGCTGACCCCGTAAACGCCCTGTGGCTCCTCCCCGCCGACGGTGGAGAAGCCCGCGTGGTGCATTCGCGCCCAGGCGGCATCGGTTCCGTCATGACCGCGAAGGACGTAGACGCCACGTTCGTCATCGCAGAGGTCCTGGCAGGATCCGCCGACGAGGATAACGACGAGGAGCGCCGAAAGGCCCGCAAAGACAACAAGGTTTCGGCCATCCTGCACAGCGGCTACCCGGTCCGCTATTGGGACGCCGACCTCGGCCCCGCAGAGCCGCGGATCTTTGCCGTTGAGCAGGGTGACGAGCAGGAACCCGGCAAGCCGTCAACGGTGGACGCCTCGGCGCCGCTCAAGCTCCGCAACCTGACAGCCGGCGTCGGCGGCTCGCTGCGTGAGTCAAAAACAGTGGTGAGCCCGGACGGGAAGACCATTTACACCAGCATGTCCAAGGCGCTCGCCAAGGCCGACAGCCGCGAGGTGCTGGCCGCCATCGACGTCGCCACCGGGAACGTCAAGGTGCTGCTGGACCACGAGGGCATGAGCTATTTCCCTGGACCCGTCAGTCCGGACAACGGCACGCTCGTTGTGGAAAGCGAAAGCGACACCACACCCACGCAGGCGCCCCAGGTGAAGCTGCACCTGCTCAACGTCGCCGGCGGCGAAACCACGGACCTCGAGCCGCTGGCACACCACTGGGATCGCTGGGCCACTGTCCTCGCCTGGCTTCCGGATGGCAGCGCCGTCCTGGCCAAAGCGGACGACGACGGCGCGTCGCCGGTTTTCCGGATCAACGTCGCTGACGGTGAAGTCACCCGGGTGACGCAGGACGCTTCCGCCTATTCCGACGTCGTGCTTTCTCCCGACGGGGCCGCGGCGTATGCCCTGCGGAGCTCGTACGAATTCCCGGCCGAAGCTGTTCGGATAAACCTCGCCACCGGAGAAGTGACCAGGCTGCAGGCACCCGCTGAGCGGCCTGTGTACAAGGGTCGCCTGGAGCGCGTTGAAACGACAGCGGACGACGGTTCACGAGTCCCCGCCTACCTCGCCCTCCCTGAAGGGGCATCGGCCGGGAAGCCTGCGCCGCTCCTGCTGTGGATCCACGGCGGCCCGCTGGGTTCGTGGAACGCCTGGACGTGGCGCTGGAACCCCTGGCTGCTCGTCGCCAAGGGCTACGCCGTGCTGCTGCCCGATCCGGCGCTCTCCACAGGCTACGGCCAGGAATTCATCCAGCGTGGCTGGGGCGAGTGGGGCAAGAAGCCCTTCACGGACCTCATGGCCATCACCGACGCGGTGGTGGGGCGCCCGGACATTGATGAGTCGCGGACAGCTGCGATGGGGGGATCGTTCGGCGGCTACATGGCCAACTGGGTGGCCGGCCAAACCGACCGGTTCAAGGCGATTGTTACCCACGCGAGTTTGTGGGCGCTGGACCAGTTCGGTCCCACCACGGATGCCGCCCAGTACTGGCTGAAGGAAATGACCGTGGAAATGGCCATGGAGAACTCTCCGCACCTGAACGTGGGAAACATCAAGACACCCATGCTGGTGATCCATGGCGACAAGGACTACCGGGTTCCGATCGGCGAGGGACTGCGTCTCTGGTACGAACTCCTGTCCTCTTCGCAATTGCCCGCCGACGACAACGGCCAGAGCCCACACCGCTTCCTCTACTTCCCTGACGAAAACCACTGGGTGCTCCAGCCGCAGCACGCGAAGATCTGGTACGGAGTGGTGGAGCACTTCCTGGCCAAGCAGGTGCTGGGCGAGGACGTTGCTTTGCCGGAGGAGCTGGGGGTCTAGGCGATTCGTTCGGCCCAGCCCCGCATTCAGTCATGCGCGGGGCTGGGGCGTCCGGCACCTGTTTGCCTCGCTAGGATGGGGGAGTGAATTCGACCTTCAGCCTCCGCCCTGCCCGCACCAGTGATGTGGCTGCGATCAAGAGGCTGGTGGCGCCCTTGGCCGAGGAGCGGATCCTCATGGCCAAGGAGACTGTGGCTTATTACGAGAGCCTGCAGGAATTCCGGATCGCCGAGTCTGAGGACGGGGAAGTCATTGGCTGCGGCGCTCTCCATGTGATGTGGGAGGACCTGGCCGAGATCCGCACTCTTGCGGCTGCCGATTCCTGGCGGGGGCGGGGCGTGGGGCACGTCCTGGTGGAGAATCTCCTTGAGGAAGCGCGCGCCCTTGGCGTGAGCCGTGTATTCTGCCTGACGTTCGAAGTGGACTTCTTTAAGCGCCACGGATTTGAAGTCATGGCTGACCAGTCGGCCGTCGATCCCCAGGTGTACTCCGAGCTGCTGCGCTCACATGACGAAGGCGTGGCGGAGTTCCTGGACCTGGCCCGGGTGAAGCCGAACACCTTGGGCAATACCCGCATGATCAAGCAGCTCTAGGCCTGCCAATCCTTACTTCCGCGTCGAGATCCTGAAGAAAAAAGACGCGTCTTTCAAGAGTGCCCGATTATGAGTGATTTAATACTCTTTTCTTATCTAAAATTGATGGATAAACTGATCAAGGCTTGCTGGGGAAGCTTCCACCACATCGGTCAATTGAGAGAAGATCATGCAGTCCCACGCGTCCCTTTCAGATGTTTCAGAACTCCAACTCAGCGTGCGCGGTCCAGTGTTCACGCCTGCCGATCCCGGCTTCGCCGCTGAAGTAGCGGCCTTCAATTTATCCACACAGCACCAGCCCGATCTCGCCTTCGGAGCCCTCGACGCAGAGGATGTCTCGGCGGCGATACGCTGGGCAGCGGAACGCGGCGTGCCCGTGTCTGTCCAGTCAACCGGGCACGGCGCCACGAACGCGATCGAGGGTGGCCTGCTGATCAGCACCCGACGAATGCTCGAGCTCAGTATTGATCCCCTGGAGAAGACAGCCCGCGTGGGTGCGGGCGTCCGCTGGAAGGCCGTGGTGGATCTCGCCGGGACCTTCGGCCTCATGGGGCTCTGCGGTTCAACCACTGATGTAGGCGTGGTGGGTTACACGCTGGGTGGTGGGCTGCCGATCCTGGGCCGCAAATACGGATTCGCTTCCGACCACGTGATTGCGTTTGAAATAGTCACGGCAGACGGAACCCTGCGCAGGGTAACCAAGGACGAGGATTCGGAGTTGTTCTTCCTCCTGCGCGGCGGCAAGGGCAACTTGGGAATCGTCACGGCCATGGAGTTCCACCTCTTCCCCGGCTCGGACCTCTACGCCGGCGGAATCTACTTTGATGGTGAGCAAGCTCCTGAAGTATTGCAGGCGTTCAGGGAATGGGCGCCTGCCCTGCCGGTAGAGGCCTCGGCGTCACTGGCCTTCCTGCGGCTGCCGGACATGGAAATGGTGCCGGAACCTCTGCGCGGAAAGTTCGTGATCCACCTCCGTTATGCCTACCAAGGTGACCTGGCGGCGGCGGCAGAACTCCTGGAGCCGATGCGCCGGAGTGCACCGTTCATGATGGATGCCACCGGCCCCCTTGACGCTACTGCCTTCGACTCCATCCACCAGGACCCGGACCAACCGGTTCCCGTGATGGAACACGGGTTCCTCTTGGACAGGCTGGATGCGCCTGAAACCGAAACACTTCTGCGGCACTTTGGCCCCGGCGTCGAAAGTCCCGTGCTGTTGGCCGAGCTCCGGTTGCTCGGCGGTGCTTTGGCGAAGAGCGCAGACGGCGATGACATTGTGGGTGGCCGCGATGCTGCGTTCAGCTTCTTCATGGGTGCCATTGCCGTCCCGCCGGTGGTTGCGATGTTGCCCGCGGTTTTCAATGCTGTCCATGAAGACCTTCGGCCCGCCGCCAATGCCGGAACCTTCGTGAACCTGCACGGCCACTTTGTGGATGCCGAAGACAGGGAGCGGCCTTGGCGGGCAACTGCATTGGAACGGCTCCGCAAGGCAAAGGCTGAGTTGGACCCGCAAAACATGTTCAGCTTCGGGCATGTAGTGGGGCTCCCGGTCATTGACCAGACAGTGCTGCTTGAAGACGTTGTGACTGCCGGCGGCGACGCCGTGCTGAACAACTAGGGGCTGAGGGCGATGAACAACCGCGTCACATTCCCCGACTTCTCCGCCTTCCAGATCGACATTCCGCACGGATCATGGCCGCACGAAGCGTCATGGTCCGGGGACAGGCACTCCGACCCGGATCTGTACTCTGCCTTCTGGCCCGAGTTTCACGCCAGGCAGGAATCCGAGGCGGTGACGGCACCGCAGGCTGAGGAATAGCAGGCACAGAACCGGCCCGCGGAGGCGGGCAGGGCGGAAGGGGCAGTTCGGCAGTGGCCAGGGCCTCGCGCTGAAAAGCCCCGAGCGGGATAACTCCGCACCAAGGGCGCCCAAGGCCTACCGTGGGCCGGGCCGCCGGTAGTAGGGTCAGAGCACCAGCCGCAGCACGCCCAGGAGCATCCCATGAAAAAGCTCATAAATGATCCACGCGCAGTGGTGGACGAGTCCGTCGAAGGGTTCGGCATGGCCCATGCCGACATTGTGGACGTCCATCCCGAGCCCAAGTACGTCATCCGAAAGGGTGCTCCAGTGGAGGGCAAGGTTGCCTTGGTCTCCGGTGGAGGGAGCGGTCACGAGCCCCTGCACGCAGGTTTCGTGGGGCTCGGTATGCTCGATGCCGCTGTGCCCGGCGCCGTCTTCACCTCGCCAACCCCTGACCAGATCATTCCAGCCACGGTCGCCGTCGACTCAGGAGCCGGCGTCGTTCATATCGTGAAGAACTACACCGGCGACGTCCTGAACTTTGAAACCGCCGCCGAGATGGCGCAGGCCGAAGGCGTGCACGTGCGTTCGGTCCTGGTGAACGACGACGTCGCGGTGGAAGATTCGCTGTACACGGCAGGCCGGCGCGGGGTAGGCGGTACGGTCCTGGTGGAAAAGATCGCAGGGGCATCAGCTCAGCGTGGTGACGATCTTGACACCGTCACGGCCATCGCCGAACGGGTGGTGGCCAACGTTCGGACGATGGGTGTGGCACTGTCCGGCTGCACAGTGCCACACGCAGGCACGCCGAGCTTCGAGCTGGAAGACAACGAGATCGAGATCGGTATAGGCATTCACGGCGAACCGGGCCGGCACAAGATCGCCATGGAAAGCGCTGACGCGATCACGGACCGCCTGCTGGAGCCTGTGCTGGAGGATCTTGCCCTGGCATCCGGGGACAAGGTGCTGCTGTTCGTGAACGGCATGGGTGGAACCCCGCAAAGCGAGCTCTACATCGTCTACCGGCGTGCCGCCCAGGTCCTGGCCGAACGTGGTGCCACCGTGGAGCGTTCGCTGGTGGGCAACTACGTGACCTCCCTGGAGATGCAGGGCTGTTCGGTCTCGGTCCTGCGCCTTGATGACGAGATGACCCGGCTCTGGGATGCCCCTGTCCACACTGCAGCACTGCGCTGGGGAGCCTGAATATGGGGTTGACTGTTGACTGGGCCACGGACTGGTTGAAACTTTCCGCCAAGGCCATGGAAGAGCACCGCGTGGAACTGATCGAACTGGACCGGGCGATCGGCGACTCGGACCACGGCGAAAACATGGACCGCGGGTTCCAGGCCGTCCTCCAGAAACTCGACGAGGCGCCATCCCCAACTCCCGGAGCCGCGCTCAAAGCCGCCGCGATGGCCCTCATGTCCAAGGTGGGTGGCGCTGCCGGACCGTTATACGGGACGGCCTATCTGCGGGCAGCTACCTCGCTGGGCGATGCCGCCGAGATCGACGCTGAAACCCTGGCGGCCGCTCTCACCGCCGCACGTGATGGCGTGGTGGCGCGCGGCAAAGCCGAGCTTGGGGACAAGACCATGATCGACGCGTGGACACCCGCCGTGGAAGCGGCCCAAAAAGCAGCAGCGGGCGGCGCGGATCCGGTGGGCGTCCTGGAGGCAGCTGCCGAAGCAGCTGAGACCGGGGCGATGGCAACGGATCCGTTGGTGGCGCGTAAAGGGCGGGCCAGCTATTTGGGGGAGCGCAGCGCAGGGCACCGCGACCCCGGGGCGGCCTCAACGGCGCTGCTCCTCCGTGCGGCCGCCGCGGCTGCTGCCGGTTCCACGGCTGAGACAGGGGCCGACGCCGTATGACGGTTGGGATCGTGGTGGTTTCACACAGCAGCAAGATAGCCGAGGGAGCGGTGGAGCTCGCCGCGCAGATGGCGCCCGACGTCGAATTGGTCGCCGCCGGGGGCACTGACGACGATCGGATCGGAACCAGCCTGGAGAAGGTGCTGGCCGCCGTCGAGCAGTCCCTGGTTGATTCCGGTGGTGACGGCGTGGTGGTACTGACCGACCTGGGCTCGGCGGTGATGACGGCCGAGTCGGCCATGGAGTTTGCCAGCGACCCTGATGCCGTGCTCCTCGCGGATGCGCCGTTGGTTGAGGGGCTGGTGGCGGCCGCCGTCGCGGCCCAAGGAGGTTCCGGCGTCGCGGATGTCCGCAAGGCCGCGGAAGCCGCGGGGTACCGGCCTGCGGAGCCTGTGGAGCCTGCTGAAGCGGCCGGCGCCATTGCGCCGGACGCCAGCGGCGACTTCGAGCTCATCAACCCTTTGGGCATGCACGCCCGGCCTGCCGCGAAGATCGCAGGTGGCCTGTCCGGGTTGGACGCCGAGGTGACCGTGAACGGCGTCGATGGCATGTCCATCATGGCGCTCATGGCGCTCGCCGCCGGCCAGGGTTCCACGCTTCGTGTCGAAGCCCGCGGCAAGGACGCGCAGAGAGCTGTTGACTATGTTCGCCGGTTGGTGGAGGAGGGGTTCGGGGAGCTCTAGTTCGGACGGATTTGCTGACAAATATTGCTAAGTATGCTGATTAGTGATGTTGTAGAGGTACAGGTTCACTACAAGGAAGAGGTGCGAATCATGGGTGCTGACGACAAGATGGAGAACGCTGGCGAGAAGCTTGGTGGCAAGGCCAAGGAAGCTGCCGGAAAGCTGACGGACAACGAGCGTCTTGAAGCGGAAGGCAAGGGCGACCAGACGAAGGCCGACCTCAAGGGTGCCGGCGAGAAGCTGAAGGACGCCTTCAAGAAAGACTAGGTATCCGGACAGGGCCGCTGCGGTTGCAGCGGCCCTGCCTTGTTTTGTGAGGCGATTGTTGTGGCGTCGTCCGCTGGCGCCAAACTTGATGGAGGATCTACGTGAACATACTGGTGAAAATTTTCGGCCTGGCAATCGGTCTTGGCGCCGGTGCGCTGGCCAACAAGACGCTGGAGGGCCTCTGGGAGAAGCAGACCGGCAAACCTGCCCCGAAGGACAGCACAGACCTCAATGATTCACTTCCGGGCGTGCTGGTCTTCGCGGTTGTCTCGGCCGCCGTCGCCGCCGTGGTTCACGTCCTCACCCAGCGGGGCACCAAGAGCGCCCTGGTCCGCATGAAGAAATCGGCTGACGAGGTCTAACACCATGGCTATTGCTAAGTTCCCAAGTGTCGTCATCGATTGTCCCGACGCGGCTGTCTTGGCTGCCTTCTATGGCGAGCTTTTCGGCTGGGACGTCGAGGACAAGGGCGACTGGTTCGATATCCGCCCAAGCGACGGCAGTAACTGCATCTCCTTCCAGCAGGTGGAGGTGTACCAAGCGCCGGTGTGGCCCGGGCAGACCATTCCGCAGCAAATGCATTTGGACATGGTGGTGGAAGACCTGGACAAGGGCGAAGAAGTTGCGCTCTCGCTGGGAGCCACCAAGGCCGACCATCAGCCCGGTGAGACGTTCCGGGTATTCCTTGATCCGGCCGGGCACCCGTTTTGTCTCTGTCTTAGCTAGGGCTTGGCCGCCGCAGGGCCTGAACCCTGTGGCGGCTCCCGGTCCTTAGCCCTGCTGTGCCGCCCATTCCTCGACGCGGCGGTTGCTCTCTTCCTCGGAGAGGTCCTCGACCCGCGTCATGATGGACCAACGGACGCCGAACGGATCGCGGATGCTCGAGTAGCGGTCACCTGAGACGAAGGTGGTCAACGGCTCCCGGATGGCGGCGCCGGCTTGCTCCGCTTTGTGGACCAGGCTGTCCGCGTCGGAGCAGTAGAGGCCCAGGGAGTAGCAGTCATCTTCGCCGGACGGTGCTTGGACCAAGTGATATTCGGGGTTGGGCTCACCCAGCTGGAGGCGGCCGTTGCCGAAGTCGAGTTCGGCGTGGACAACCACCCCGCCCATCTCAGTTTCGCCCACCACGCGGGCCCCGAACACATCACGGTAGAAAGCAATGGCTTCCTTGGCGTTCGGCACCGAGAGGAACGGCGTGAGGCTGGTGAGACCGTTGGGAATGCCGTGGGTGGTGTGCTCCCCGTGGGCGGCCGTGGTTGATTCTGTGCTTGTAGTATCTGTCATGGATACGACGCTACGTGCCTCCGGGTGCCAGGCGCTTGGAGATTCGCGACAGGTTCACGCCGACCCGGGAAGGGCTTATGGAGGGTTACTTCAAAGGCATCCTGTACCCCGCGCGACTACCCACCTTCAACCGCGTTCCCGCGCCGGCATCGGTAGCCGGGCTGGTGCAGTGGTTCTGGATCCCCGAGTGGGACATCGAACCCGGGCGGACCTCCCGGCAACACCTCATCGCCTACCCTGCGTCCAACCTGGTGGTGCAGCCTGCGGATGTCATCTTTTCCGGACCTACCACCCGTGCCGCACACCGCGACCTGACCGGCTCTGGCTGGGCCGTGGGTGCGCTGCTCCGCCCGGCGGCCGTGCCGTTGTTTACCGACGACCCCGGCGCCTTGCGGGACAGGGAACTGGCTCTGGAAATGATGGAGCTGCACACTGCGGTTTCGGCCGCGATGGCCCCGCCTCGCAGCGCCATGCAGCCCCGCAGTGCCACAACGCGCGACGACGGCACTCACCGCAAGCGGGCAGTAGAGGCCTTTGTTGCGTGGCTGGTTTCACTCGACGCAGTGCTCTCGGAGGAAGCCCTGCTCGCGAACCGGATGATGGATGTGATCGCTTCCGACCCAGAGGTGCTTTTGCTCGAGGACGCTGCCGCCCGGCTGGCGGTTTCACCGCGAACGCTGCAGAGGTTGGCCAGGAAGTACATAGGACTCAGCCCCGCAGCACTCATACGTCGCCGGAGGCTTCAGGATGCCGCCGAGCGTACCCGGTCCGATCCAACAGCGGACCTTGCGGCGATCGCCGTCGAACTCGGCTATGCCGATCATGCGCATCTGACGAACGACTTCCAGAAGTACTTGGGCTTTACCCCGAGTACGTACCGGAGGTCAGCTGGGGAGTTTTGAGTGCCGGCGCCGAAGGCTCGGTTGCTGCGTCGGTGTCCTCTTGCATCGTGTCCTCCCCGCGGAAAGCTGCCAGCATTGCCTCGCGGTCGAATTGACCTTCCCATTTGGACACCACGAACGTGGCGACGCAGTTGCCCAGCAAGTTGACCACAACCCGCATGGAGTCCATCAAACGGTCCGCTCCAAGCAGGAGTGCAACTCCTGCCACCGGGAAGATTCCCAGCGCCCCGGCCGTCGCGGAGAGGGCGAGGAAGGCGGAACCGGGAACGCCGGCCATGCCCTTGGAGGTGAGCATCAGGATGCCGAGCGCTGCCAGTTGCTGACCCAGATCCAGGTTGTGGCCAAAGGCCTGGGCAAGGAAAAGAAGGGAGATGGAAAGGTAAAGCGCGGCTCCGTCCAGATTGAAGGAGTATCCCGTGGGCACCACCAGGCCTGTGGTTGCCCGGGAACAACCGGCGTTGGTCAGCTTGGTCATGATGCGGGGGAGGACGGATTCAGTGGAGGCCGTGCCCAGGGCAAGCATAAATTCTTCGCGGGAGTACTTGATGAACTGCCACAGGGGAACGCGCGGGTAGACCCAGGCCACCACAAACAGGAGGCCAATGAAGACCAGCGCTGAGCCGTAGCATGCAGCAACCAAGAGGGCGTAGGTGCTCAACGAGCTCAGTCCATACTGGCCGATGATGAAGGCCATGGCGCCGAAGGCTCCAATGGGGGCGACCCGCATGACCCACGCCATGATTTTGAAGAAAAGCTCCAGTGTCGTTTCCATGAGGTCGATCACGGGCTTGCACTTCTCGCGGCCCACCACCACGATGGCTGCGCCAAAGAAGATGGCGAAGCACAGGACCTGGAGCAGCGAGTTGGACGCGAAGGCTCCTATGACGCTGGTGGGGATGATGCCCAGCAGGAACTGACCCGCATCTTTGGGTGGAGCGGTGGTGGTCTTGGCGTTCACTGCATCCTCGGACAAGGACGCCGGGTCAATGTTCAGGCCTGCGCCCGGCTGCACAAGATTGGCAACCACCAGCCCAAATGCCAGGGCGAAGAGTGTGGCGCCGGTGAAATAGATCAATGCCTTAACACCTACGCGGCCTACGGACTTGACGTCCCCCACGGCAGAGATCCCCGTGACGATGACCAGGAAAATCAGTGGAGCGATGATCATTTTAATGAGCTGAATGAAGCCGTCGCCCAGTGGGCGAAGGGCAGCCCCTATGTTTGGCCATAGGTACCCTATGGCGATGCCCAGCACCACGGCCACCAGAATCTGGAAGAACAAGGATTTGTACAGTGGCTTCTTCGCTGCTGGAGTCACGGAAGCCGTGGGTGTGGGACTTTTCAAGGGGGGTGCCTGTCTGTGCGGGGGCCGCGCTGCGGTCGCGGCTGGGATCACACAAGACGCTATGAGGGCCTTGTTTCCGAATTGCTAATTCCTGAAGCCTGTTGTGTTTAATATCGGAACAAGATTTTCACGATGTGGAAAGTCTAGGTCTGCCTTAGCCCGTCTTCATCCAAGCTCACCGCGGCCGAAATGACGCGGCCGCATTGCTCGCCGTACGGATAATCGCCCTTGGGCGTGAAGGTCAATGTTCGCGTGGGCAGCGCTGTGCCGGAGGGAGAGGTGCCGCTGACACTCGCTTCAAGGGGGCTTTCGCTGAGGGTCGGAAGCTCGATGGAACCCAGAAGAGTCCCGTCAGGAGATGACGTCGCCGAGCACACGCCGTCCGGCGTGCAGCCTTGGTCCACGGCTACGGCACCAGGGTGCAGGTCCAGGTCCTTTTCGGTGCAGGTACCATCCTGGCAGGCCTTGAGCCGCAGCGTCCCCACCTGGTCTGCGTAACCCGCTGCAACACTCAGGGACACCCCTGCAATGTGCCCAATGGCCGGGCAGGCTACGGCTTCGGGATAGCAGCCCGGAAGCAACGCCGCCGTTCCGGCAAGGGTCAACGCCACTCCGATTTTGCCCATGCTTCAGGGTAGGACCGCGTGGGGCCGACGTCTCCAGTGCGTCCCAAAGAGGCACCTGCATTGTTACGGCTCACCCGGTCCCGTTGCCGAACCGATACCGCGCCTGCCAAACGCTAGGCCGGAAGCCGCAGCCCGCCGTCGTGCATCTCTGCCAAGCCGTCCACCAACAGGCCATCCAGTGCGCGCTCAAGTTGCTCCGGCGCCGAGTTGAGCCGGCGCAACGCAGCGAGGGGGATCCCGATGCCCGACGGCGCGAATCCGAGATCCGCCGGCGCCTGCTCGAACATCTGGCGCGGGACGGGGGTGGCGGCCTCGCGGAGGACGGCCATCACGGCACCGCGGACCTGGCGGTCGGTGCCGTGCCAGGACTGGCCCTTGGGCGTGTACGACGGCGGCGGCTCACCCGCGGCGAGCCAGGCGCAGCTTGAGCGGACAGGACAGTCCGCGCACTTGGGGCTGCGGGCCGTGCACACCATGGCTCCCAGTTCCATGACGGACGCGTTCCAGCGCACGGACAGTTCCTGTTCGACGGGAAGGAGGGCCTCAGCCAACCGCATTTCGCCTGCGGTCAGCGCCGGCGCAGGAAGTGCGTTCCCGGAAATAAGGCGTGCGTGGACCCGCCTGATGTTGGTGTCCACCACGGTTTCGCGTCGACCAAAAGCGAAGGCGGCGACGGCGGCAGCCGTGTAACTCCCCACGCCAGGCAAACCCAAAAGTTCTGCGTACGTGTCAGGAACGTTGCCGCCGTGCTGCTCACGGATGGCGACGGCGGCCGCGTGCAGTCGCAGGGCGCGGCGTGGGTATCCGAGTCGGCCCCAATGGCGGACGGCTTCGCCCGACGGCTCGTCGGCAAGGTGGCCCGGGGTAGGCCAGCGGTCCATCCAGTCCCGCCACACGGGCAGAACCCGAACCACAGGAGTCTGCTGGAGCATGACTTCGCTGACCAGGATTCCCCATGCGCTGCAGTCCGGCTCGCGCCACGGAAGATCCCGGGCGGCATCGGCAAACCACTGATCCAAGGCGCTGTGGAGCGCGGTGAGTTGGTGGGCATCGGGAAGTGTCATACTGCCCTCAACTGTAGTGGATTCCCGGCTCATGGCCGACGTCACACAGTCCCGGATTAGGGCCCTGCGGCGTGTAGGTTAGGGCCCCGAGGGACACGAGCCTAGCCTAGAACCATGGCCACCAACGGTAAGCAGCAGTCGACCGCGCGCTCTTCAGCGCCGGCGAAGGGTGCTGCCCGTGGCTCATCCCGGAGCGGGACAACAGGCCGCGGTACCCCGACGAAAAAGCGGCGACCAAGCCCTGCCGTGTACCGCCGTCGTCGTCAGGTTGTTTTTGGCGCCCTGCTGCTGGTGATCGCCTTGCTGGTGGGAGGCGCGGTGGCCCTTACGGGTGCGCTCGCCGGAAAGAATGAGCCCCAGGCCGTCAGCACCCCGGAAGCCTCGCAGGCGCCGACGCAGGGAAGTGCGCCGTCAGGGACACCGTCGCCGTCTGCTTCGCCGACGCCTGTGTGCGACTTCAACCTCATGACTGTCGCGGCCAAGACCGACAAGCCAGCCTACGGTGCGGAAGAAAAGCCGCTGCTCACCATGACCATCACCAACGGAGGCAACGCTCCGTGCGAGGTCAACGTGGGAACCTCCCAAATGGAGTATCTGGTGATGAGCGGCGCGGACCGCATCTTCTCGTCCAAGGACTGCCAGACCGGCGGCGAAGACCTCATCAAAACCATCCAGCCCGGCAAGAGCGAAACCGCGAACTTCCCGTGGCAGCGCAACAGGACACTGGAAGGCTGTGGCGCGATCAACGCGAAGCCGGGTGGCGGCGGCGCGTACTACACCTTCGAGGCGCGGCTGGGAAACAAAGCAAGCCCCAAGGCTGTCTTCCAGCTGAACTAAGTTCCGGCTGAGCCGGCGTTCGACGGCGGCAGGCGGCTTAGAGGAACCGGTCCAGCAGGCTGGCCTCGGCCATGCGGCTCAGGCCCTCGCGCACTGTGCGGGCGCGCTGATCGCCGATGCCGTCCACGGTCATCAGGTCATCAATGGTGGCTGCCATCAGGTTCTGGAGCCCGCCGAAGTAGTCCACCAAGCGGTCGGCCACGGCCTTAGGCACTGACTTGAGGCCCGAAAGGAGCCGGTAGCCGCGCGGCTGGACCACTGCGTCCAACTGCTCAACACCGCCGGCGAAACCGATGATGTGCGCGATGCGGCTGAGATCGATCAGCTCGGTGGGGCCCAGGTTCAGGAGTGCCTGGACGGCTTCCTCGATCTCCTCAGGCGTGGCGTCGGGATCCGAGTAGTCGCGGATGATGACGTCGCTGCCCGGCCCGCGGCCCATGGTCAGTTCCTCCACCTGGAGGGATAGGAGACGGCCGTCTTCGCCCAGTTCCAGGACGTACTGGGCGATTTCCTCCGAGATGCGACGGACCATTTCCTGCCGCTGCAAGGTGACGGCAACGTCCCTGACAGTGACCAGGGCCTCGATTTCCAGGGCGGAGAGGGAACTGGTGACCTGGTCCAGCCTGGCACTGTACCGTTCCAGCGTTGCCAGGGCCTGGTTGGCGCGGGCGAGGACCTTTTCGGAACCCTCCAGCACGTGGCGCAAACCGTTCACGTACAGCGCGATGATCTGCATCGACTGGCTGACGGAGATCACGGGAACGCCGGTCTGGATGGCCACGCGCTCAGCGGTGCGGTGCCTGGTGCCCGATTCCTGGGTTTCAATGCTTGAATCCGGGACCAGTTGGACTGCGGCGCGGACAATGTTGCTGGCGTCCTTGTCGCAGATAATGGCGCCGTCCATTTTGGCCAGCTCACGCAGGCGCGTGGGGGAGAAATCGATGCCGATATCGAACCCGCCGGAACAGATGGAGTCGATGGTGCGGTCGTAGCCCAAGACAATCAGGGCTCCGGTCCGTCCGCGGAGGATGCGTTCCAGGCCATCT
Source organism: Paenarthrobacter sp. CCNWLY172 (assembly GCF_037402035.1). NCBI lineage: Bacteria > Bacillati > Actinomycetota > Actinomycetes > Micrococcales > Micrococcaceae > Paenarthrobacter > Paenarthrobacter sp. CCNWLY172. The sequence continues at coordinate 203,228 of NZ_JBBEGB010000009.1, read as the reverse complement.
CGCAACGGGGTTCCGGGTGCGACTCTGGCCAGGGTCGCCTTAAGCGACTCTTCCGGGCTCCGGGCCATAGGTTTTCCCTTCGAAGGTGCAAGCCTCGGCTCACAGACAAGCTGAATCCGGCGTCAGTGGGCACTCACAAAAAATGCCCCAATGACGACAAGCACAATGATAGGGCTTCCGGGGACCGTTAACCGCACCAGCAAGCCCCAAAGTGGGTCATTTCGTGATGTTCGGCGGTGCCCGCAAAGTGGTTTGGCGGCTGATTGGCGGAAACCCTATTTCCCCCAACCAGCCGCCTGCCAGCTAGTGCTGGCCCCGCCCAAGCCCGGTCAGCAAAGCGCCACCGGCCTCGCGCCACAAGCCGTTGCTTCCTGCTGCAGCAGCGTTTTCCTCCAGGTATTTAATCCAATCGTGGTACTCGGTAATGTCCCGTCCCTCTGCCGCGGCCACAGCGTCGCAGGCAAAACCCACCGCTCTGCTGCCATCGTCCAGCGTGATGCACCCCAGCAACATGGGTTCGGGCAGCTCGGCCAGGAAGGACCCGAGCGCAGCCTCTGAGAGCAGCCATCTCTCAGCAACCAGCCCGGCTCCGCGCGCCGAACGAACCACTCCGGGCTTGGGCGGAGTGGTCTCCAAAGCCACCATCCGGTACTGCGCCGCGGTGGTCACCGGGCCGTCCCAGAAGGCTCCACGCCCTTCGAGCTCCGCCGCCAGCGGCTGCCCCTTCCGATGCGCCCCCACCACTACGAGGGGAACGACGACGGCTCCCGCAGCAACGGGCCACGGGACCTTGGGAGCCGAGGACTGGGCGGCTGCGGGCCCTGCCGCGGCACCCGCGGCGAACAGTTCCGGCAGCTCCGGGGTGAGCTCGATCCGACGCGCGATATCCGCAGCCACCCCGTCCTCGAAGGTCCGGGCAACCACCGTCAGGCCGAACTGGGAGGTACTGCCTGTTTCAACGCCGTCTGTTTCGGTGACGGTGCCCGCCGGTACGGCAACAGCGCTGAGATCGAAGAGGTTGCAGAAATTGGTATAGGTGCCCATTCGGGAGTTGACCCCCACCGGATCGGCCGACACCTCTGCCAACGTCGGATGGAACGGTGCCGTGGGGACAACCAAGGCGTCGAATCCGTCCAGGCGCTCCATGGCTTGGCGCTTGAGTTGCTCCAACGCCGCGGTGTCCGCGACGTACCGGTGTGCGGGAACCTGGCCTGCGGCGCTGATGATGCCGGCGACTGTGGGGTCCAGTGCTGCGGGCACGCCGCCGGACTGGCCTGCCCCGTCCGAAGCACCTACCCCGCCCAACGTCGCCGAATCAATGAAGCTGCCGACGGCGGCGTAGCGTTCGGCAACCAATCCGCCGTCGTACAGCAGCCGGGCTGCCTGGAGGAAGACGTCCAGGTCGATGGGTTCCGCTACCACTCCTGTGGACCGCAGCCGCTCAACCTGCGCCTGGAATTCCGACGCCCACGCTGCCGGGAGCGCCGGTAGAGCAGCGGGATAGGCCACCCGAGGGGTGGACGGTGCCGCAACTTTCACGTCGGTGGGCCAAGTGCGGCCCTGCCCGGCCATGATGCCCATGGCGAGCTCGGCAGTGGCGAGATCGCGGGCGAAGATCGTGGCGGTATCCCACGAACGGCATGCCGGGACCACACCTTCGGTGGACACAACGCCCAAGGTCGGTTTGATCCCCACGATTCCCTGCAGCGCGGCGGGAATCCTGCCCGAACCCGCGGTGTCCGTGCCGATGGCAAGGTCCACAAGGCCCAACGCCACCGCCACAGCAGATCCCGAACTGGAGCCTCCCGAGATCCTCGCGGGACGCCTCGAATCACGGACAGCACCATACGGGCTGCGGGTACCCACCAGGCCCGTGGCGAACTGGTCCAGATTGGTGGCCCCGAGCACCAGAGCGCCCGCAGCGCGCAGCCGGGCGACCGGCACCGCATCCCGGGCGGGTACGTCACCAAAGCCGGGGCAGGCCGCCGTCGTGGTTATACCGGCAACATCCACGTTGTTCTTCACGGCGAGCAGGAGACCGGCAAGCGGCAGGTCCCCACCGGCCGCCACGGCGGCATCAATTCCGGCCGCCTCCGCGAGCAGTTCGTCCCGCCCGCGCAGGTGGATCCAGATTTCGGGACGGTCGACGGCGTCAATCGCCTCGAGCGCCGAAAGTACCCGAGCAACTGTGGTTCCGGTGGGACTGGTCATGATGCGCTTCCCTCCAAGACGAGTGCGGGTGCCCGGACCTCCACTGGTTCCAGGACCACCAGCGCCTCACCAGCCACCACTTGAGCACCGGCAGCGGGCAGGACCTGTTGGACCAGGCCATCCACCGGAGCCTGGATGACCGTCTCCATCTTCATCGCCTCAAGGGAAACCAGCGATTGGCCGGCCACCACCAGGTCTCCGGGTTCCACGTCCACTTTCCAGACGCTTGCCGCGAACGGCGACGTCACCAAGGTGCCGCCGTCGGGAACAACAACGTCGTCGGCCGGCGGGGCCAGCGAAACGGCCTGCTCGGCACGATCGAACTCGCCGGCGTCTTCCCAGGCCTGGCGCTCCACGGCGAAAGCCGCCGACTGGGTCTCGCGGAATTCCGCGATGGAGACGCTGTTGCGTTCCAGGAATTCCTCATGTTCTGCAAGTGAGAACGTGCCGTCCTGGATCTCCACACCACGGCCACGGCCAGCAGCCATGTCGGCGCGGAGGTCCAACAGTTCCTCGGGACTGACCGGGTACCAGGAAATACGGTCGAAGAACCGGAGCAGCCAAGGCGAACCCGGCTCAAACGGCGCCGAATCCGCGTAGCGCGACCAAACCTGGGTGGTACGTCCCACGAACTGGTATCCACCGGGACCTTCCATGCCGTAAATGCACATGTAGGCTCCGCCGATGCCCACGGCGTTCTCCGGCGTCCAAGTGCGGGCAGGGTTGTACTTGGTGGTCACCAGCCTGTGCCGCGGATCCAACGGTGTTGCCACCGGTGCTCCTAGGTACACATCACCCAGTCCCAGGACGAGGTACTCCGCGTTGAACACCGTATCGAAGACATCGTTGACGGAGTCCAAACCGTTGATGCGCCGGATGAACTCGATGTTCCACGGGCACCACGGGGCGTCGTCGCGGACACCGGCCATGTAGCGCTCGATTGCCTCACGGGTAGCGGGATCGTCCCAGGACAAGGGCAGGCGAACGCTGCGGCTGGGCACCACCAGCTCCGAGCTTGCAGGGAGTGCGGCCTCTATTTCCTGCACCAGGCCCAACAGCTTTGACGTGGGAAGGACGGAGGGATCGGCTTTGATCTGCAGGGAACGGATACCAGGCGTCAGATCCACGATGCCCCGGGCTCCGAGACGCTCGAGTTCCTGGTGCAGGGCGTGGACACGGGCGCGGAGGCCAAGATCCAGCACCATGTCTCCGTACTCCACCAAAAGGTTGTCGTCACCGGAGCGGCGGTAGGTGACAGCAGGCCGTCCGTCGCCTTCGGGCACCCGGCCCAGCACGCCGTCGTCGCCGTCTCCGCGGAGCAACTCGGCCGTGCCTGATGCCATGCCTGATGCGGCGCCGGAAGCCGTGCCGGTGCCCGTGGTGAAACCGGTGCTACCTGGCAGAATCAGCTGCCTCGCAGCACCGAGTTCTTTGACGGAAGGCGCCTCAACCGAGCGGATGGGCACAAAGCGGACCTTATCGCCTGGACGGAGTTGGCCCAGCTTCCAGCGCTCGCCGGTTACTACGGTGACGGGGCAGACGAAACCGCCCAGGCTGGGACCATCAGGGCCCAGGAGAATGGGGGTGTCGCCGGTGAAGTCCAAGGCACCTACCGAATAGGCGGTGTCGTGGATGTTGGAGGGGTGAAGTCCGGCCTCTCCGCCGTCATTGCGTGCCCAGCGCGGTTTGGGGCCGACCAGGCGGACGCCGGTTCGGGCGGAGTTGAAGTGGACCTCGTATTCGGCGGCGTACAGCTCCTCGATGTCTTCGCGTTGGAAGAATTCCGGTGCACCGTGTGGCCCCTCCACTACCTTCAGCTCCCATTCCGTGGTGAGGGCCGGGCGGCTCTCCACGGGAACCGGGCCGGGAACGGTCTCGGGGAGGTGCCCGGTGACGGTGCGGAGCACATCGCCGGCCCGCAGGACGCGGCCGCCATGGCCGCCGAACTGGCCCAAAGTGAAGGTTGATGCGCTGCCCAGATACCGGGGAACATCAAGCCCACCTTCGAACAGGATGTATCCCCTCAGCCCGGATCCGTCGGCTGATCCGACGTCCAGGAGGCCGTTCTCCGGGACAGTGATGGGCTCCCACGCAGCGGCTGGCTTGCCGTCGACTGTTACCGTGACGTCCGCGCCGGTGACGCACACCGTGGTGGCGTGAGTGAAACGGAGCGCAGGGCCGGCCATGGTGAATTCCAGGCCAGGTGCGCCCTCCGGATTGCCCAGCGCGGTGTTGCCCAGCCGGAACGACAAATCATCCATGGGTCCACTCGGCGGCACTCCGATCTGCCAGAGCCCGGTCCTGCCCGGCCAATCCTGCACGCTGGTCTGGAGGCCCGGCCGTTCAACGGTGATCCGCGGTTCCGGATCGCCCACGGTGTTCAGGGTTCCGGTGGAATGCTGCGCGGCACGGACCACATCCATCCCGGCCACGGCACGCAGCATGCCCAGGTTGGTCTCGATGCCATCAATGCGGGTTTCCGCCAACGCGGCAGCCAGGGCGTCGAAGGCAGCGTCGCGGGTTGAACCGGACGTGATGACCTTGCCCAGCAGGGGATCGTAACTGGTGGAGACTTCGCTGCCGGTCTCCACCCAGGCGTCAATGCGCACGACGTCGGAGGCCGGGTACTGCGCGTTGGTGACCGTTCCGGCGCTGGGCTGGAAGTTGCGGGCCGGGTCTTCTGCGTAGATACGGGCTTCCACGGCATGACCTGCAACGGGCACACTGTCCGGCACGCCATCAAGCACCGGCTCATTCCGGGCAAGGTTCAGCATCCACTCCACCAAGTCCACGCCGGTGATGGCTTCGGTGACGGGGTGCTCTACTTGCAGCCGCGCGTTGACTTCCAGAAAAGATGCCTCCTGGCGGACGGGGTCGTAGACGAACTCCACTGTCCCCGCAGAGCGGTAGCCCACGGAGGCGCAGAGCGCGCGGGAGCTTCGGTGCAGTTCCTCCCGCAAAGCCTCGGGGAGATCAGGTGCGGGTGCCTCCTCAAGTACTTTCTGGTGTCGGCGCTGCAGCGAGCAGTCACGGTCTCCAAGGCTCACCACGCGGCCCGCACCGTCGCCGAACACCTGGACTTCCACGTGGCGGGCGTGTTCGATGTAGCGTTCAGCGAAGACGCCCGCCGTTCCAAAGCTGGAGCTGGCCAGACGCGCAACCCGGGAATAGTTGTCGCGGAGTTCGGCTTCGTCGCGGCAGACGGCCATGCCGATGCCACCGCCACCCCCGGTTGCCTTGAGCATGAGTGGGTAGCCGATGATCTCCGCTGCTGCGACGGCTTCGTCCAGGTCCTCCAAGAGGCCGGATCCCGCGATCATGGGAACGCCGGCGCGTTGGGCGGCATCACGGGCGGTGTGCTTGGTGCCGAAGATCCGGAGCTGTTCCGGGGTGGGCCCCACAAAGACCAAACCGGCTGCCTCCACGGCTTCGGCGAAGGCCGCGTCCTCGGACAGGAATCCGTAGCCGGGATGAATGGCGCCGGCCCCGGTGGCAGCCGCCGCCTTGAGGATGGCGTCAACCTTAAGATACGACTCCTTGGCGGGTGCAGGTCCCAGCAGGACTGCCTCGTCAGCGAGCTTCACATGCTTGGCGCCGCGGTCAGCTTCGGAGAAGACGGCCACCGTGCGCAGCCCGGCCTTGCGGGCGGATTCGATGATCCGGCAGGCGATCTCGCCACGGTTGGCAATGAGCAGGGTGTCGAAGCGGTTCATGAGCGGTCCTCCGGACGTGTGACGATCATGCGCACCGGCGTGGGGTTGAAGCCGTTGCAGGGGTTATTGATTTGGGGGCAGTTGGACACCAGCACCAGTGTGTCCACCTCGGCGCGGAGGGCCACACGCTTTCCGGGTGCGGACAGCCCGTCCACGATGCCCAGGGCGCCGTCGGGATCCACCGGCACGTTCATGAACCAGTTGATGTTGGACACGAGGTCCTTCTTGCCGAGGTCCCACTTGGCACCTTCAATGAGGAAGTTCTCCACGCACGCATGCTGTTCATGGGTGTGTTGGCCGTAGCGGAGTGTGTTGGATTCCTGGGAGCAGGCGCCGCCGATGGTGTCGTGGACGCCAACCTCGTCCGCCACCACCGTCATGAGTTCCTGGCCGCTGTCGGCGCGGAGAACTGAGCCAGTGGTGAGGAAGATCGAGCCCTGGCCCGCGATGGTCACGGCGGCGGAGTAACGCGTACTCGTGTCCTGGGCCGCGTAGAGAATGCAGTCAACGGCTTGGTTGCCGTCGAGGTCCACAATGGTGAGCACGTCGCCGGCAGCAATCACGGCGGACCACGGACCACGGGCTTCCACCAGCTCGTCCACTACGACCCGGCCAGCGACCAGTGCGGGGCTCATTTCTGCGATGGCGTTCATGCGGAGGTCCTTGCGTTGTAGTCGAGTTCGGTGTTGTGGAGGGCCAGACGTCCCTCTGGGCCCAGGTCTACGTTGAGGGTTCCGCTTTTGAGGGCTTCAAGGTCCTGCGGAGCCTGCCAGGCCACGATGTCCACGGCGCTTCCCGTGAATTCCGGACGCGGGTCCAGCGGGTGGGCGGTATTGGCCAGTACCAGCACTGCATCCATGTGGAGGAGAAGTTCGACGGCGGCTCCGGCACCGGCGCTGCCGGCGAACGTGATGCTGCCGTCCCGCTCCACGGTGACGCCCTTGAAGAACGACACCGACGGAGGGAGTTCTTTCTGGCTGATGCCATGCTTCATGCCGCCCAGGGTCAGCAATTCACGCCCGGCCGGCGACAGGCTGTGAGCTGATCCGGCACCGTACTTGGCGGTGTTTCCGGCCAGATGGGTGGTGCCAGTGAGGGCATCATGCTGACCTGAGGAATCGGCCACCACGGTGGCCATGAGACGGCCGGCGTCGGAGAGAAGCGGGTGGCCTGTGGTCATGTAGGCCTGCCAGGGGACTTTGACCGTATCCGCGACGTTGAGCCGCTCGTGCTGGGCACCACTCCGGATGAGGACAGCGTGAACGCAGGCATCGCCGTTGGGGTCTGTGATCCTGAGGCGCGTCCCGCGGGCCAGTTCCAGATGGGTGTAGCGGCCGAAGGAAAGTGTCTCCGCCCACGTCAGGGAGTCCTTTGCCTCCGCCGGGAGGCCCTCGATCAAACGTGTCGGGGCCGTAGCCGGCGGGACATGGATCATGGTCTCGGCCGTGCGCCCGTGCTGGGCCCGTGCGTGCAGTTTGGCGCCGGCAGTTGTGGCTGTGCCGTTTTCAGAGGTGTGTGTTTCAAGAGTCTGGGTCATGGCAGTCATTTCTGTACTGGTGCTGGTTCTGGACGGTCTGGTGCTGGCGGGGTCAGGCGGCGTTGGTGGATTCCGCGGCGATTGCGGCCTTGTTCTCCCGAACCCGGATGTTCCTGCGGACCCAGAGGCCCAGGAGCAGGACGGCGCCCACCATGATGGGAGCGGAGAAGAGCAGGATCCCGTGTTCGCCGGAGGGGTCGTAAACCTCGGGGCGGGGCCAGGAGAGGTTGATGACCATCAGGGCGCCGTAGAGCACGGCCAGGATGTTGACTGGCAAGCCCCACCGGCCCAGTGAGAAGAGTCCGGCCGGCATGGTCTGGCCCACCCGGTCCCAGTCGCCACGGAAGCGGCTGAGCAGTTGCGGGACAGTGACCATCAGGTACGCCAGGTACACCATCACGATGCACACGCTGCAGAGGGTGGTGAAGAGCGCGGAGTTGCCGATGTTGGTGGCGAGGATGCCCACAGCCAGGGCGCCGATCGCGATGGAAGGCCACATGGGGGTCCCGCGCTTGGGGTGGACCTTCGAGAGCCGGGCCGAGGCTGGCAGCTTGCCGTCGCGGGCCATGGAGAACACCAGGCGTGAACCGGCCGTTTGGATGGCCAGGGTGCAGACAAAGATGGCGATTGCCACGTCCACCAGCAGCACCTTGCCCCAGAACGTACCCAACACGGCTGTCAGCACGTAGGGGAGTCCCTCGGTGGCGAGCCTGCCGTCGTCGAGGCTTGGCGCTGCCATCAGTGCCGCGATAATCATGAGTCCGCCGCCAACGCCTGAGATGATCAGCGCCGAGAGGATGGTGCGCGGTGCGGTCTTGCGGGGGTTCTTGGTTTCCTCCGAGAGTTCGCCGGCGGAGTTGAAGCCGACCATCACATACGCGGCCATCAAACCGGAGACCAGGAAGGCACCCACGGCACCAAGGTCCGAGGTAGTGACCACACTGACGTCGGCTACCACACCCGGGCCACGCTGCGCCGCTGAGAACAGGGCAAGGATTACTGCGGCGACGCCCACAATCTCACAGGTGACGCCGATGGAGTTCACATGGGACATGAGCTTCACGCCAAGGCAGTTGATCACGGTGGTGATCACCAGGAGGACGGCACCGAGGATTACTGCATTGGCTGCGCCCGTGGGAGATGTCAGTGTGGGGTCGCCTCCCACCAGCTGGAATCCGACCCACAGCTGGGGGAGTACCACTTGGAGCGCAATGGCTGCTGCGGCAGCAGTGATGACCTGGGCGATGGACATGAACCAGCCGGCGAACCAGCCCACCACTTCGCCGCCCATACGGCGCGACCACTGGTAGACAGCACCGGACAACGGGTATCTGGCGGCGAGCTCAGCGAAGTTCAGGGCTACCAGAAGTTGGCCGACCAAGACCACGGGCCACGTCCAAAAGAAGGCCGGGCCGGCAAAGGAGTAGCCGAAGGCGAAGAGCTGGAAGATGGTGGTGAGGATGGAGACGAACGAAAAACCTGCGGCGAACGACGCGTAGCGGCCCAGCTTGCGGTGCAGCGTGGGCTCGTAGCCAAGTGCTGTCAGGTCTGCATCGTCGGTGCGGTGGGTCGCCGTCGAAAGGGTTGAAGTCATCGGGTTTCTCCGTGTCTGGAACGGGATGTGGAACCAGCCCGGAGAGGTTTTGACTGCCTGTCCGGAATATCGGTCACTTGATAGTTTTCCAGCGGGGTGTCCCCATGGCGTTTCGGCAATGTAAAGCCTTGGTTACCGCTCGTTTCAAGTGTGTAAAGGAAATCTCACCACCCCGGCAGTACGCCGTGAACAGGCTCTTTGGTGTTGCGGCGATGCAAGAATGAGGTGTGACTACAACCGGACCGGGACGCCCCCGCAAGCAGCAAGCTGTACGCCCGGGAGCCACTGCACGCGACGAAATCCTGGATGCCGCAGCCGAACTCTTTACCAGCCAAGGATTCGCCAATACGTCCACACGGGCCATCGCCGACGCCGTCGGAATCCGGCAATCGTCGCTGTATCACCACTTCTCCACCAAGGACGAGATCCTGGGCGAACTACTCGGAGGGACAGTGTCCACCAGCCTGGCGTTCGCCCGCGCTGTGAAAGACGGTTCCGAAGAAACCGGGCAGGAGTTGGATCCCGCGGCACGACTGCACGCAGTGGTCCTGTTCGACGGCTTGCAGCTCTGCACTTCCCGTTGGAACCTCGGGGTGCTCTACCACCTGCCGGAGGCCAGGGCGGAAGTTTTCCAACCATTCATGGCAGCACGGCAGGAACTCCGGACCATTTACGGAGACTTGGGACGGGAGCTGACGGCGCTCTCCGACGCAGACCCGGGCCTGGGCGACACCGCCTTTCGGCTGGTCGAGTCACTGATCAACCTCCGCGCGGACGGGCTGATCGCAACGGACTCGGCGTCCACTACGGCCGATACGGTGATGATCCTGGCCGGCCTCAGGCAAAAGATTCAGGCGGTGAGGGATGCCAGCAGCGAACTCATCAGCCGGTATGGCGAGGCAAACCGTCGTGGAGAAGCCTCTGCGCCGGCGCTCGCAGCGGAAAGTGCCTAGTAATCCACCTGGCGCTTGAGTTTGTTACCCAGCCATAGCATCGCCAGGCTCACCACCAGGAAGCCAACGGAGATGGCGAGTGCGAACACCACCACACCGCCCCAACCGCCGGCTCGGGCCGGGTCGATGAACCAGTAGGGGTACCAGTTCACCAGGGCGCCACGGACCAGGCTGTAGACCAGGTAGCCAACGGGGTAGAGCAGCCAGTACCAAACGTGTTTGAGCTGCAGAGTTGCCCGGGGCGGTTGGAAGAGCCAATCAGCCACCATCACCACGGGGATCAAGTAATGGACCACAAAGTTGACCCACGGCAACAGCGAGCCGAGGTCCTCGCCGGCCAGCAAAGCACCAAAAACCAGGCCCACCACGGCCATGGCGATGGTGGCAGTGCCGCGAGTGACATCGTCAGCTTCTGTAGGCCGCTTCCGGATCAGCACCCGGTATCCGCTGATCAGCAGCACCAGTGCGGCGAAGATGTTGGACAGGTTGGTGAAATAGCTGAAGAAGTTCCAGAGGTCATAGCCCATGCCCAAATGGACCGTCAGCTGGGTTCCCACCGCCACCAACGTCAAAAGCCCAAAGAAAAAGCGTCCCCCAATAAGCACATTCCGTTTGGTCATGCTTCCCATCCTTGCCGACCGTATGCCCCGAACGGCCCCGACACCCCGGAATGGCTACGTGATCAGCAATTCCAGTGCCTCGGCAAGATGGCCAACCTCCCGCACCGAGAAGCCGTCCGGAATCACACCGGCACCCGCAGGGCTGGCCGGAACAATAGCGTGCGTGAACCCGAGCCGGTGTGCTTCCTGGATGCGCTGGTTGATACCGGGAACAGGGCGGACTTCACCAGCCAGGCCCACCTCGCCGAAGGCAATCAGACGCTGGGGGAGAGCCTTCCGGGCCTTGGCCGACGCTACGGCCAGGGCAACAGCGAGGTCCGTCGCCGGTTCCGTGAGCTTCACACCGCCCACCGTTGCCACGTAGGAATCGTCCTTGTGCAGCATGCAGCCAGCGCGCTGCTGCAGGACCGCCAGAAGCATGGCAACGCGTGAGCTCTCCAGGCCGCTGGTGGCACGGCGTGGTTGCGAATTGGCGCTCTCGGCAAGAAGGGATTGAACCTCTGCCAGCAGCGGCCTGCGACCCTCCATGGTCACCGTAATACAGGTGCCTGAAACGGGCTCACGGGTCCGCGAAACGAACAGCCCGCTGGGATCAGCCAATCCCTCGATGCCGGCCTCGTTCAGGTCAAAGCAGCCGACGTCGTCCGTGGCGCCATAGCGGTTCTTCACAGCCCGGAGCAGGCGCAGGCGCGAATGGCGCTCGCCTTCGAATTGGCACACGACGTCCACCAGGTGTTCCAGCAGCCGCGGCCCGGCGATGGTCCCTTCCTTGGTCACATGCCCCACCAAGAGCGTGGTCATGTTGCGCCGCTTGGCTGCGGCAATGATCGACGCAGCAACTTCACGCACCTGCGAAACTCCGCCGGCGCTGCCCTCCACGTCGGCACTGCTCAAGGTCTGCACGGAGTCCACGATCAGCAGCTTGGGCTCAAGCTTCTCCACCTGTCCCAGTGCCTGCCCAAGATCAGTTTCGGCAGAAAGATAAAGGGTGTGCGCTACAGCGTCGATCCGCTCCGCGCGGAGCTTGACCTGCGCCGCAGACTCTTCTCCGGTGATGTAGAGGACGTCCTGGCCGGTGCGCGCGAACTTCGCCGCGACGTCCAACAGCAGCGTGGACTTCCCGACGCCGGGTTCCCCAGCGAGCAGAATGACGGCACCCGGCACGAGCCCTCCTCCGAGGACACGGTCCAGCTCATCCACGCCCGTGGGCAGGAAGGCTGCGGTGGTGCCATCCACCTCAGCGATACGGCGGGCCGGCGCCAAAACTGTAGCGGCCGCCGTCGTGCGCGCTACCGTGGCGCCGTACTCCTCAACGGTTCCCCACGCCTGGCACTCGCCGCAGCGGCCCACCCATTTGATGGCGGTCCAGCCGCATTCGGCACACTTGTAGGCGGGTGTTTTTGATGCGCGGGACGTCTTGGAAGCCATGGGTTCAAGCGTAGTGGCGGGGACTGACAGTATTAGCCGCGCCGGCCGCCGTGACGGGCCGCGTCCACAAACACCGCAATGCCCGTCACCCCAAGCGCAAGCCCAAGGGAAGCGACCACGTCCGTGAGCCAGTGGTAGCCAAGGTAGATCCGGCTGCAGGCAACCAACAGCGTCAAGAGAGCGGCACCGCAGAAGGCGAGGACCGCCGTCGCACGTGAGCCGGAACGCGAGACGAGCAGGTAAGTGAGGACAAGCGCGAAGATCCCGGCGCCGAGCGTGTGGCCGGAGGGGAATGACAGTGCGTCGTCGGGGCCCAGGAGAACATCGGACGACGGCGGACCGGAGCGCCCCACATCCTGTTTCACTACCGCGGACAGGATGGCGGCAAACGCCATGGCGCCCAACAGGACAGCCGGCCGCCAGAGTTCCTTCTTCCATACCGTCCATACTGCGGCCACCGCCACACCAATGATGGTGATCCACAAGGGTGAGGTCACGGTGGTGACTGCCGTAAGGAGGGCGGTGAGCAAGGGGTTGCGCGAATCAACCATGAAGCTGTGGACCGCGCCGTCTACAGTGGCGAGCCCGGTCTCGGACAGCACGGCGGCGAACATGAGCCAGAAGATGGCGTCCCCGGCCACCAGCAAAATGCCTGCCCACAGGAACAAGGGCCGCTGCCGGAGCTTGAGCGCCGGTGCAGCCCGGAAGTGCACGGAATTGGCAGGGGTCATCGGTTCATTCTTCCTCGGCGGAGGCTACAGTGCCGGAAGCACCGCGCGGGCTTCTTCCGGTTCCATGCCGCTCGCTTCCAGCAGGTCCACCATGAGGGGACGGAACAGCATGACCACGGTTTCGCCTTCGAGCCTTTGGACATCCAGCATCTTGGGGTGCAAGCGCGCGGCGATATCCGAGAGGTCGTTCCGGGCGCGGCGCAGATGAACCCGCCGCGTCCCTTCGCTTTGCTCCGACAATCCGATGGTCATCTCGTCGATCGCGGCGGCGGTTTCCTGCAGGACTTCGGAGATACTGTCGATCGCTTCATCGGACAGCGCGGCATGGTTGATGGCGCTGGTGAGCCGCCGCGCAAACACCCGGCTGTTGCGCAGAGCCAGATCGATGTACTCCAGGGAGTGCTCCAGGCCGGCCAGTTCGTCGCGGTGCCGCCGGTGCGCGGGAGCCAGGGTTGCCACTTCGCCCGAGGCGCGAAGCGTCTGCCGCATCCGGTCCACCAAAGGCTGGCAGTTGCGGCCGCGGATCAGGGCATGCCAGGCGATGGTGGAATCGCTTTCGGTCAGGGCCTTGCCGCATTCGCGCAGCACTTCGGCGAGTTCATGCAGGATCTTCTGGACATCCTTGCGGGGCTCCCGCCGCGGGTCTTTCGGTACCAGGATGGTCACCAGCAGCGCAAAAACGCCACCGATTACAGCGTCCAGACTGCGCGTAAAGGGCCCACCGGCCGGTGCCGGCAGCAGCACCACCAGCAAGGACTGCAGGCCCAGTTGAGTGGTGAAAATGGTTCCACTGTCCAGGAACCTGGCAAGGAGGATGGAGAAAAGAAGCACGACGGCGGCCTGCCAGATCCCGGCGCCCAGCCAGTGGAGCAGCAGGTCACCAACAACGATGCCCAGGGTGCAGCCGAGGCCCACCTCGATCACCCGGCGCAGGCGTGGATCACGGGAAAAGCCAAGGGCAATCAACGAGGAAGTAGCCGCGAACAGTGGGCCTTGGTGGCCCAGCACATATTCGGCGAAAGCGTAGGCACCCACGGCGCACACGGTCATCTGGATGGCCGGCGTCAACGAATTCCGGCTGCGGACCAAACCCGTCCGGACTCTGGCACGCAGGAACCTCTTGCTTGCAGAAAATCCTTTCGCGGCAGCCATGTCGTCCAGTCTATTTGCCCGGCCCGGGTTCCGACGAAGGCGCAAACCGCATCCCGGTGCCGCTCAAGGTGGCGCGCGCCACATAACCCAATGGTCCGCCGTCGTTCACCTTCTGTTCACCTTTCACTGCAGATCCCGTTACCTGCGCTCCTTACCTTCAGTAAAGGAACAAAAGGTCCTCAGCTCGCGCACGCCGAAATCTCCGTTCGGCCCGCATCGAAGAATCCCTGGAAGGGGCACATCCAAGTGAAGGCAACTCACTTCGGCCGCAACGCGGCAATCGCGGTCATCGCAGCCGGCGCTCTCGCGCTCACTGCTTGCGGTTCAGACAACGCAACGAACACGCCTGCTGGTACCCAGTCGGCAGCGTCCGGCCCCAAGGTCACCGGCACCCTGACCGGCATTGGCGCTTCCTCCACCGGCGCAGCCATGGACGCATGGAAGGCCGGCTTCTCTGCCGCCAACTCCGGTGCCACTGTGCAGTACTCCCCGGACGGTTCCGGCGCAGGCCGCAAGGCCATCATCGACGGCTCGGCACAGTTCGCCGGCTCGGACGCGTACCTGAAGGACGAGGAGCTTGAGAGCTCCAAGGCCAAGTGCGGCCCCGACGGCGCCATCAACATCCCGGTGTACATCTCCCCGATCGCTGTTGCCTTCAACATTCCGGACGTCAAGGAACTGAAGCTCGACGCCGCCACGGTTGCCAAGATCTTCCGCGGCGAAATCGCCAACTGGAACGATCCCGCCATCGCCGCCCTCAACGAAGGCGTCACGCTGCCGGACCTCAAGGTCACCCCCGTCAACCGCTCTGACGACTCCGGCACCACCACCAACTTCACCGACTACCTCGCAGCTGCTGCTCCCGAGGTTTGGACGGACAAGGCTGCCGGCATCTGGCCCGCAACCCTGGCCGGCGAAAACGCCAAGGGCACCTCCGGCGTCGTCAAGACCGTCACCGACACCCCGGGTGCCGTGACCTACGCTGATGACTCCGCCGTTTCCGGCAAGCTGGGCACCGCCTCCATCAAGGTGGGCGAGGAATTCGTCAAGATCTCCGCCGAAGCTGCTGCCAAGGCTGTCGAAGCCGGCAAGCCCGTTGACGGCCGCGCCGCAAACGACGTCGCCATCAAGCTGGACCGCAAGACCACCGAATCGGGCGCCTACCCCGTAGTCCTCGTTTCGTACCACGTAGTTTGCACCACCTACGAGACCAAGGAAGTTGCTGACCTGGTCAAGGCCTTCGAAAGCTACGTCGTTTCCGACGAAGGACAGAAGACCGCTGCTGACGCCGCCAAGTCCGCGCCGCTGTCCAAGACGCTGCAGGAAAAGGCCACGGCCGCTATCGAAACCATCAAGGCCAAGTCCTAAGGTTTCCCGGCGGGTTTGCTGACCCGGCTGAACACTGAAGTTCCCTGTCCCGCGCGACGTGGCCGCAGAGCCGCTGGCGCGGGACAGGGAACTTAGCCATGTAAGACCAGTTCACTCCAGACTGAAGGAACGTGAAGTGACCACCAACTCCCTGACAACCTCCCAGGGCGCAGGACGCGCCGGGGACAAGGTTTTCTCCGGGGCCGCCATGGCCGCAGGGTGCCTGATTCTCGCGGTTCTCTTCGGAGTCGCGTTGTTCCTCGTGGTGCAGGCAATCCCCGCGCTCACCGCCCCTGCTGAAGACATCCAGGGCGGGAACGGCTTCTTCGCCTACATCGCCCCAATCGTGGTGGGCACCCTCATTGCCGCGATCATCGCACTCGTCATCGCCACCCCCGTGGCCATTGGTGTGGCACTGTTCATCTCGCACTACGCCCCCCGCCGGCTCGCATCGGGCCTCGGCTACGTAGTGGACCTGCTCGCTGCCATCCCCTCCGTTGTCTACGGCGCCTGGGGTGCTGCCTTCCTGGCCAAGGAAATCTCCCCGGCCTACGACTGGCTGGCCACCTACCTCGGATGGATCCCCATCTTCGAAGGCCCGGCCTCCGCTACCGGCAAGACCATCCTGACCGCCGGCATTGTCCTGTCCGTCATGGTCCTGCCCATCATCACCTCCCTGTCCCGTGAAATCTTCCTGCAGACCCCCAAGCTGCACGAGGAAGCAGCGCTTGCGCTGGGAGCCACCCGCTGGGAAATGATCAAGATGGCTGTTCTGCCCTTCGGCCGCCCTGGCATTATCAGCGCCATCATGCTGGGCCTCGGCCGGGCCCTCGGCGAGACCATGGCCGTTGCCCTGGTGCTCTCCTCCGGTGTCCTGACGGCCAGCCTCATCCAGTCCGGCAACCAGACCATCGCTGCGGAAATTGCCTTGAACTTCCCAGAAGCCAGCGGCCTCAAGGTCAACACGTTGATCGCGGCCGGCCTGGTGCTGTTCGTCATCACCCTGGGCGTGAACATGATCGCCCGCTGGATCATCACCCGGCACAAAGAATTCTCGGGAGCCAACTAAATGTCCGCCACAGTAGTACGCAAGCGCTCAGCGCTCACCAAGGGCCAGCTGCCCAAGTTCGCGCCCTACATTGTCTTGGCCGTCGCACTCGTTGTGGGCGCGGCCATCATGGCGCTCATCGGCTTCAACGCCTTGGGCTGGGGCATCATCTCCGCCATTCTGTTCGCCGTGGGCCTGGTCTCATGGAGCGGCGCCGTTGAAGGTGCCCGCAAAGCCAAGGACAAGCTCGCCACGTGCTTGGTGGTCGGCGCCTTCCTGATTGCGCTGCTGCCGCTGATCTCGGTCATCGTCACGGTGCTGGTCAACGGCATCCCCGGGCTCATTACCCCCGGCTTCCTGGGCACGTCCATGAATGGCGTAACCGGCGCCTTCGACAACAAGGCAGTAGAGGAGGGCGCGCCGGTCCTCGGCGGCATCTACCACGCACTGCTGGGCACCCTCCAGATCACGCTCCTTGCCACAGTGATCTCCGTTCCCGTGGGTCTCCTCACCTCCATCTACCTGGTGGAATACGGCAACGACCGTCCGCTGGCCCGCGCCATCACGTTCTTCGTGGATGTCATGACCGGCATCCCCTCGATCGTGGCCGGCCTCTTCGCGGCAGCGTTCTTCTTCGCCATTGTTGGCCCCGGCACCAAGACCGGTGCGGTAGCCGCCGTCGCGCTTTCCGTCCTGATGATCCCTGTTGTGGTTCGCTCCAGCGAGGAAATGCTGAAGATCGTCCCGAACGAGCTCCGCGAGGCTTCCTATGCGCTGGGCGTCCGTAAGTGGCGCACCATCACCAAAGTGGTCATCCCGACGGCGATCTCCGGCATCGCGTCCGGCGTTACCTTGGCGATCGCCCGCGTTATCGGTGAAACCGCACCCATCCTGGTGACCGCAGGTTTCGCCACCACCATCAACAACAACGTGTTCGGTGGCTGGATGGCCTCGCTGCCCACGTTCATTTACACGCAGATCCTCAACCCGACGTCGCCGTCCAACCCTGAACCTTCAGATCAGAGGGCCTGGGGCGCCGCGTTGGTGCTGATCATCCTGGTGATGCTCCTGAACCTCGGAGCCCGCCTCATCGCCCGTCTGTTCGCTCCCAAGACGGGGCGGTAGGCTGCCCTTCTGCGGCCTCATCCAAAACTTCCACACCCCCAAGGAACAAAGGAACACCATGTCCAAGCGCATCGACGTCAAAGACCTCAATGTCTACTACGGCAACTTCCTGGCCGTCGAGGACGTCAACATCAACATCCAGGCCAAATCCGTTACAGCCTTCATCGGCCCGTCCGGCTGCGGCAAGTCCACCTTCCTCCGCACGCTGAACCGCATGCACGAGGTCCTTCCCGGCGCCCGCGTCGAGGGCGAGGTCCTCCTGGACGGCGACAACCTCTACGGCCCCGGCGTGGACCCCGTAACCGTCCGCACCCAGGTGGGCATGGTCTTCCAGCGCCCCAACCCGTTCCCCACGATGTCCATCCGCGACAACGTGCTGGCCGGCGTGAAGCTGAACAACAAGAAGATCTCCAAGGGCGCTGCAGATGCCCTGGTGGAGAAGTCCTTGGTGGGCGCCAACCTGTGGAACGAGGTCAAGGACCGCCTGGACAAGCCCGGCTCCGGCCTTTCCGGTGGTCAGCAGCAGCGTCTGTGCATCGCCCGCGCCATCGCGGTTGAGCCCCAGGTGATCCTCATGGATGAGCCCTGCTCCGCCCTTGACCCCATCTCCACCTTGGCCGTTGAGGACCTCATCAACGAGCTCAAGGACCAGTACACCGTGGTGATCGTGACCCACAACATGCAGCAGGCGGCGCGTGTGTCGGACAAGACCGCGTTCTTCAACATCGCAGGCACCGGCAAGCCCGGCAAACTGATCGAGTTCGCCGACACCACCAGCATCTTCAACAACCCTGGCCAGAAGGCCACGGAAGACTACGTCTCCGGCCGCTTCGGATAAGGGTTCTTGCAGGTTCCGGCTTCTTGGGGGGAGTCGGCACAGAACGACGGCGACCGTCGCCTTGGGGGTACGGTCGCCGTCGTTTTTTCTTACCCAACTAAGTAACAGCAAACGTCGCAATGAGCGCTCATTGCGACGTTTGCTGTTACTTAGTTGGGTTTACAGGTCCGCGAGGGGCGAGAACGCCAGCTCCAGGACGAAGGCAGCTGCGGCTGTGACCAGCGGCGTGGCCACCCAGAACAGCAGGATCCTCCGCACCAAGCGCCTGTTGACGGTGTGGAAGCGCTGATTGACCCCCGCACCCAGCACGGACGCCGTCAGTGTATGGGTGGTGGAGAGCGGCAGGTGGAAGGCGATGGCGCCGATGAACAGCATCACGGAAGTCAGTGTTTGCGAAACAAACCCTCGCAGCGGATCCACCCTGATGAGCTTGTGGCCAAGAGTGTGGGAGATCCGCCAGCCGCCGAACATGGTGCCCGCGGTAAGCATGATGGCTGTAACCAACAGGATCCAGAGTGGCACATCGTTGCCGCCGGACAATCCCGCAGCCACCATGGCCAGCAGAATGACCGCAGCTGTGCGCTGGCCGTCCTGGAGCCCGTGGCCGAAAGCCACGGCGGCGGCGGAGATGGCCTGCGCCCGGCGGAACCGCCGGTTGACCACGTTCGGCTGCGTGTAGCGGGCAGCCCATGTCACCGGCCACACCAGCAGGTACGCCGCCACGAACGCGATGACAGGCGACAAGACCAACGGCAGCGCCACTTGGGTGAGCAGGACGTTGTCCATTCCCCCTACCGCGTTGCCGCCCACCAGGACGCTCGCTGCACCTGCGCCAATCAGGCCGCCCACCAGTGAGTTGGTGGAGGACAACGGGATGCCGCGCCACCACGCGTACACACCCCATAGGATGGCTGCCGTAAGGGCCGAAGCGAGGATGGTCAGGCCGCTGGTGCCGCTCGGCAGTGTGATCCAGGACTGGGTGAAGGCCAGGATGAAGGTGCCGCTGAGCATGGCGCCCACAAAGTTGAAGATGGCGGCCAGGAGCACCGCAATTGAGGGAGTAAGTGCGCGGGTCCGCGTGGAAAGCGCGACGGCGTTGGAGACGTCGCGGAAGCCGTTCAGGAATGCGAAACCGGAAGCCAGGCCAACTACCAGGACCAGGATGGCGATGGTCACGTCATGATTCCTTGACGATGATGCTGCCTACTTGGGTGGCGACCTTCCGCATGTCCTTGGTAACTTCCACCAACTGGTTGGCGATGTCCCGGTGCCGCGCGTATTGCGTGGATTTCATGTCCTTGAGCATCTCGGCCACCCAGATCCGGTGGGTCCGTTCTGCGCGCTTGGCCAGCCGGAGGATCTCGATCCAGTAGTCCTCAAGCTCGTCCAGGTCTTCGAGTTTCCGCATGGCGTCCACGGTGAGCTCGGCCTGCCGGCTGATGATCTCCAGTTGGTCGGCGGCCCGTTTGGGAAGTCGGTCCAGCTTGTAGATGGCTACAAGGTCACCGGCGGCGTCGAGTTTCTCCATGGCCTCGGTGAGGTGGCGGGACAGCGTGTACATGTCCTCGCGGGGGAGCGGGTTCACAAAGCTGGTGCGCATGTGGGTCAGCAGGGCGAAGTGCAGGTCCAAGGACTTGGACTCGTGCTCGTGCAGTTCTTCGGCGAGGCGCTCGTGCTCGCTGGCGGGGGCTCCAAGAATTTCGGAGAGCGTCCCGGTGCCGGCCACGATCACACTGGCCATCTGCGCGAGGAGGACGAGCCCGGCAGGTTCCTGGGGGAAAAGGCGCAGCTTCATATCGCTTTCCGGGCTGGGGACGGATGGGCGTGGGCAGCTTGACTTGACGCCGCCCATTTCGATCCCAACTTTACCGGTCCGTTGGGTGCGTCCGCTCAGTACACGGGACGCCCCGGGGAGAAGTCCCCATCGCTTCGCCTCCCGCACTGTGAAAGACTGGGCAAGCTCCGGATTAATCCACTCAATGGGGGAATTATGCGACTCAATAATGTTGTGAAAGTCACCAGCCTCGCGGCAGCTGGAATGCTCGCGCTCAGTGCCTGCGGCACCACCACGGCGGGCTCGACGACGGGTGGTTCCGAATCGTCGTCGTCCTCGTCTCCTTCTTCGTCCACCTCGGCGTCAACGTCGGCCTCGCCGTCCGCTTCCTCCTCCGAAGGAGCCGGGACTTCGTCCGGTGCTTACACCGCGGCGGCCTGGGCGCTTCCCATTTCAGATGCAGGTGACAAGCTCGGCACTCTCAAGGGCGATAGCTTCAGTGTGGACATCTATCAGGTGGCCACCGACGCGGCTTCCAAGGACAGCATGTTCGTGGACAAGGAAACCAAGGAGAACCTGCTGAAGAAGGGGGCGCCGGTGGTTTACCTGAACTACGTAGTCACCAACACCTCGTCGGCGGATATTCCCCTGAGCCACTCCCTGGTTACCCCTTCGGCCAAGTACACGGACTGGAAGTACCTCGGCGGGATGCCTTCGGACTCCAGCAGCGATGGCTATAAGAAACATGGGCTGAGCAGCTCCGGCGTGAAGCTGAAGGAAAAGGACCCGTTCATCCTGAAGCCCGGAGAGTCGTTCAATATTGCGGAGAACTTCGCCTACACGGCCGGTAAGGAAACGGAGATCAAGGCGACCTTGACGCCTCAGGACGCTTCCGGCGACCTCGATCACGACAAAAAGGAAACGGCGGACACCACGGTCACGCTGAAGTAATTCCGACGGTATTTGCCCGGGTCCGCCTCAACGCGGACCCGGGCATTCTGCATCCGGGCATAAAAATGGTGCCGAACCGGATACGCCTCTCGGCGGTAGGCCGCTCGAAGCGGCTATAAGTTGAAGCCCGGGGGTTTCGCGGTTCGACACTAGTTTTAGTTTTCACCGTCCGGCGGGCTAAGTCAACATTGACAGTCCGGGGCCGACGTGGGTACGTTTCGCCCTGTTTGCTGGCTAGTCCAGCTCGCCCAGGCGCCATGCATTGGCGGCGTGCTCAAGGTCCTCGGCCGTTTTGACGAGCTGGTGCGAGTTGCGGGTCAGCTTGCTCGCATGGCTTTCATTGCTGTGCTCTGCGCCGTCGGCAAGAGTGGCTTGGCCGAGTGCCACCACGCGGCAGAAAGCGGCGGAACGTTCCAGCGCGACGTCGAACTCGCCGTCGAAAGCGCCGGACAAAATGGCGTCAGCCATGGTCTTCATTTCATCGGCTCCGGGCGGCTCCGCAGCGCCGGCCACCACGTTGGAAACCTGCGCGGTATCGCGTCCGGCCCGGAAGTAGACGGAGATCTTCTCGGGGTTCTGGATTGTGGCGGCGCGGAGGGCATAGAGCCGCCACAGGGCGCCGGGGAGGCTTCGGGCGGGGCTTTCGGCCCACATCTCGGCTATGGCTTCCAAGCCTTGCTCATCGGCCAGTTTCACCAAGCGGCGGGTGACTTTGGGGTCGTCGCTGTCGCGGCCACGCCTGACCAAGGCCTGCGCAGCAAGGTGGGCGGCCTCGGAAACCCGCGCGGGGTCTGCCCCGCCGGCGAACGGTTCGAAATCGATCGGGGCAAAAGGCTTGGGCTTGTGGTGCCTGTTTGCTCCGCCGTACGCGCGTGGTCCTGGCTGTTCGCTCATGAGTTCACCGTACTCCTGTGCTCTGGCGGGGTCGAGTAACGGTTGCCGGGGCTGCGCCGTTGCCGGGGGCGTGCCTTCACCACCTAGTTTGGCGCCGCCCCGTGCCCGACACGCCGCTGCCGCCGCGCGCCGTCGTCGAGCGTTCGCCCAAAGAAGGTGACGACGGCGCACGTCACCTTGAGTTCCTCGTCTGCCGTGACGTTGGGGTACAGTATTCATGGCTGTTTCTACAGCTGGAGGGGCCTTTAGCTCAGTTGGTAGAGCATCGGACTTTTAATCCGTGGGTCGTGGGTTCGATCCCCACAGGGCCCACCCTCCAAGACAGGCCGGAGACCTTAAGTCTCCGGCCTGTTTTTTATTTCCCGGTCACGTCCCACACTCTGGTTCCTTAAGTTATGCTATTCGATGGATTAACTATTCACGTGAGGGGGGCTCGGCGTGGGAATCTTTGATGCGGCGGTGGAGATTGCGTTCGACGATGGCGCCGCCGACGCTCTGATCAGCGCTGCTGATTCCGCGGATCAGACCCTGCGCTCCGAAGGTAGCTTCCTGGGTGTCGCCACGGGTTATGCGATGGAGGACTTTAAGGGCGGCTATGCGACCTTGTTCAACCACGCTTTGGCTGTCCGGGCCGATGACCGGGGCCGGCTTGCCGGTGTCCTCGCGGCGTTGGCGGAGGACGTCAGGCAAGCAAAGCTCAAGGCACGGGAAGAGAAGTCCCGGCTGAAGGAACTTGCTGCCTGGCAGCAACGCGCCGACTTCCGTGAACAACACTTTCAGACTTTCCAGAGCGTGGCGAGCGATCCGATGCCAGCGGAATGGCCGGTCGCTGCTCCGACGATTTCAGCGGTGTTCTCGGCGAGGGCCCGGGTCCGGTTAGCCGGTGGATCGGGGGGCGCTACCAGCTCGGCTGATCCTGGAAAGCTGCGCGAATTTGTGTCCCAATCCCGCGCCTTTACCAACATCCTGGACGCGGAGCTGGGGAGAATCCGGAACGCGTGGAGCGGTTTCACCTCAGCGTGTTCGTGGGTGAATAGCGGCAGTGTCACGTTTGTGTCGGGGTTCGAGGAACTGCTGACTGAGAACGCCGCTGACGCGACGTGGCTTGAGCAGATCGCCGCGGCATTCGAAGCAGCCGGCAGCGGGCCCATGGCCGACACCATGCTCAATAGCGCTCTCATAATGTACGCACCACCGGGGCAAGTCGGTTTGAACGATTTCGGGGCCCTGAACGCCGCACAACTGAAAGCCTGGCTCGCCGTACCTGGCAACAAGGACCGACTTCAGGGGCTGCTCGAACAACCAGGGCTGGACTCCGTCGTGATAGCCGAGTGGTGGGGCGGTCTCGGCCACACGATCGTCGACGGGGCAATTGAACCCGGCGAGGCCCAGTTGCTCCTGATCGAGGCCATCCCCGGAGTCATCGGGAACCTGAACGGAATCACCGCGACCGCCCGGAACCTCGCCAACCGCAAGCGCTTCTTCACCGAGCAGGACCGCATCAACGCTGAACTGGCCAGGACGCCTCACCTACTGCCCGCCAGCCAAGGCATGTCCATGACCAACCCGGCTTGGACACGGCTGCAAACGCAGCAGAAAGCGCTGGATGGCATCCGTGGGGCTCTTGTCAACGCCGGAGTGTCGGGCGATGGTGTCCTGCTCGGATTCGACCTCACCCACGGCTCTCCCAAGGCACAGGTCTCCGCGGGTAATCCCGACACGGCTGACAACGTTACCTACGCTGTGTCGGGTATGAACATTACACCGCAAAGCGGCTTCAATGACTGGGCAACAAACGCCGCGAACCTCAAGTTGCGGCAAAGCCTGAACGACGCGGGCGAGTCCTTCGCGGTGGTGGCGTGGATCAACTACGAGCCGCCCACGGTTCCGACGGTGAACAGCGGTGATGCCGCTCGTGCCGGTGCCGAACGGTTCGTCACAGACCTTCAGGCGTTCAACGCCGTCAGAGAGAGCTTGGGCAACAGGACCCCGGAGACCCTGCACGTCTTGGCCCATTCCTACGGCACCACCGTGACGTCCAACGCCCTTGCCGCCGCGGCATTGAATGTCGCCTCCTTCACGATGCTCGGCTCCGCCGGCATCGAAAAAGAGATCCGAAACACCGGAGACCTCCACGTGCCCGCGGGGCACGTCTACGCCTCCGAAGCCAGCGGTGACGGGCTGGCTGACCTGGGTCGCTTCCAACGCCAAGATCCGCGGCTGGAATCCTTCGGTGCGAAAGTGTTCTCCTCAGAAGAAGCGACGATCGACGGGACCCAGTACCAAGGCACTACCGAACACAACACCTTGGTACACAGGACAGCCAGTGACGGCTACGGCTACCTGGATAAAGAAACCACGGCTCTGTATGAAGCTGCCCTCACAACAACCGGCAACGGAGACCGTATCCTGCCAAACGGACGGCCTGTTTCGCCTCCCCTTGGATTTGCTGGCCGTTGAACAACACAGGAAGAGTGAACTACATGCCCCATAAACCCAAGTCCCGGATAAAGGCCAGCCGCATACTCGCCGGACTGTTCTGCGCGGCCCTTGCGCTGAGCGCCTGCACACCCACCACGGAGATCCCCATGACCGGCTCAAGCGACCCCAGCGACCCCGCAACCGTCAAAGCCCAGGTAGAAGAGCTCAAACAAGCCCTCGCGGATCTCCACGCGTTCAAAACCGAAACCCAGAAAGCCATCGGACCCCAGAAATGGGTCGATAAAGGCACCCGAAACAGCGCCTGCAATGCAGGTGATGGCAGGGAGGGCGTGAACTACAGCGTCATGAGCCAAACCATGGAAACCCTCGACTTGGAAGCTTCAACGGACGTGGTCAAAACGTTCTGGGAATCGAAGGGTTATAACACCCGCGTCGAAACCAACCCGTTGGACCCTGGCCTCGTCCGCCTCTACGCCAATCAGAACGGCGGAAACCTCATATCCTTCACCGCGAATGTCAAAGGCTCCGGCCTGGAAATGGACACTGTCTGCGTCGCCGGAGACCAGCACGAAATCTACAAGGAGCTGTATCCCGAAATTTACGGGACCCCTTCTAGCCCCGGCTCCTCTCCGCCTGCTAATTAGGCTGTCTGGTTCGCCAAAGGAGCTGCCTATGTCGCCTCGTGCTGGCTTGTGGCCTGTGGAACGGCTTCAGGAAGAGTGAACCACATGCCCTTTGAACCCAAAGCCCGGCTCGCGGGCCGCCGCCTACTCGCGACGTTGGTCGGCGCGGCCCTTGCACTGAGCGCCTGCACACCCACCACGGAGATCCCCATGACCGGCTCAAGCGACCCCAGCGACCCCGCAACCGTCAAAGCCCAGGTCGAACAACTCAAACAAGCCGTCACGGACCTCCACGCCTTCAAAGTCGAAACCCAAAAAGCCATCGGACCCCAGAAATGGGTCGATAAAGGCACCCGAAACAGCGCCTGCAATGCAGGTGATGGAAGGGAGGGCGTGAACTACAGCGTCATGAGCCAAACCATGGAAACCCTGGACTTGGAAGCTTCAACGGACGTGGTCAAAACGTTCTGGGAATCGAAGGGTTATAACACCCGCGTCGAAACCAACCCGTTGGACCCTGGCCTCGTCCGCCTCTACGCCAATCAGAACGGCGGAAACCTCATATCCTTCACCGCGAAGGTCAAAGGCTCCGGCCTGGAAATGGATACTGTCTGCGTCGCCGGAGACCAGACCGCAAT
Source organism: Paenarthrobacter sp. CCNWLY172 (assembly GCF_037402035.1). NCBI lineage: Bacteria > Bacillati > Actinomycetota > Actinomycetes > Micrococcales > Micrococcaceae > Paenarthrobacter > Paenarthrobacter sp. CCNWLY172. Next base: position 177,588 of record NZ_JBBEGB010000009.1, on the reverse strand, counting down.
CTACAAGGAGCTGGACAGGCAGGAAGCAAGCGACTGCCCCTCACCAATCACGAAGTAGAGCTGAAGAGCCTCGGCCCCTTGTTGACTCTGGGCTGGTGCACAGTTATCAATGCGCGTAGGTGCATTCAGCCAACGCGACCGGGAGTGAGCAGCCGTTGCGCGACGATGGCCCCGTGGGGACGCACTCCGGGGTCGGCGCGGGAGTGTGTGCCAATCACGCTGAAACCGGCTTCCTGCAACCGTCCCGACATCTCCTCCAGAGACCAGAAATAGGCGGGAGTCACTGCATGCGGGAATGACTCGCCCGCCGGGCCAGCGAAGAAGCCGAGCAGGAGGCTCCCGCCAGGTTTGAGGCATCGGGCAAACTCGTTCAGAACCCGGGTGATCCCAGCCGGGGGAGTGTGAATCAGTGAGTACCAGGCGAATATTCCCGCCAATGAGTGATCCGGGGTGGGCAGCCGTTCAAGTGACCCGACAGAGAACTGAGCATCCGGGCAGAATTGCTTGGCTGTCTCAATAAACTCCGGTACCAAGTCCACGCCTTGGACGTCCACCCCGTCGGAGTGCAGAAAGGCTGTCCATTGCCCAGGCCCGCAGCCGGCATCGAGGACTTTCCCGGACAATCCCTGGGCCCATGACAACACGAGCTCCCTGTCGGCCGGATGGGTACTGCTGATGGCTCCGAACAACGAGGTGTACTCGGCTGCACGGGCCGAATAGGCGGCTCTCACAACTCCCGACGTCATGGAACTCAGCCTAAGAGCCGGAACGCCCGGCAAGAAATCTCTTGACTCCCACACCAAGGCCACGTCAGCATAGTTTCTATAACGTTGTAAATCGGCAAGCAGAACCAGCAAAACCAGCAGACAAGGACCCACCCTTTGGGAAACCCAGATAACCCCACGGCCAAAATCACCATCGACCCCGCGTTCGTCGTAGGCCCCGTCAGGAGGAAGACATTCGGCGCCTTCGTTGAGCACCTCGGCCGCTGCGTCTACACGGGCATTTTCGAGCCTGAGCACCCGAAAGCCGACGACGACGGTTTCCGCACCGATGTCCTCGACCTCACCAAGGAACTCGGCGTCTCCACGGTCAGGTACCCGGGCGGAAACTTCGTCTCGGGGTACCGCTGGGAAGACGGAGTGGGGCCCAAAGAAGACCGCCCAACAAGGCTGGACCTCGCCTGGCACTCCAGCGATCCCAACCTGGTGGGCGTGGACGAGTTCGCAAAGTGGTCGGAGAAGGCCGGCGTGGAACCCATGATGGCGGTCAACCTGGGTACCAGGGGCCCGCAGGAAGCCCTGGACCTGCTGGAGTACTCCAACATCAAGGGTGGAACGGCCTTGTCCGAACAGCGCAAGGCGAATGGCGCCGTCGAGCCTCACAACATCACGATGTGGTGCCTCGGGAACGAGATGGACGGCTTCTGGCAGATCGGCCACAAGAAGGCGGACGAGTACGCGCGGGTTGCCGCCGAGACGGCGCGGGCGATGCGCATGGTCAACCCGGACCTGGAACTGGTGGCTTGTGGAAGTTCGGGACCAACCATGCCCACGTTCGGCGAATGGGAGCGCGTGGTCCTCAATGAGACGTACGAGTTGGTGGACCTGATCTCGGCGCACCAGTACTTTGAGGACTTCGGCGATCTGCAGGAGCACCTGTCAGCCGGACACCGGATGGAGGCGTTCATCAAGGACCTGGTCTCGCACATCGACCATGTGAAGTCGGCCAACAAGTCCGGGAAGCAGGTCAATATTTCGTTCGATGAGTGGAACGTCTGGCACATGTCCCGCGACGAGTCCAAGGTGCCCACCGGAGACGACTGGCCCGTGGCGCCAGTGCTCCTCGAGGACCGGTACACGGTTGCCGACGCCGTGGTGGTGGGAGACCTTCTCATCACGCTGCTGCGCAACACGGACCGCGTCCACTCCGCGAGCCTGGCTCAGCTGGTCAACGTGATCGCACCCATCATGACTGAGCCGGGCGGCCGGGCCTGGAGGCAGACCACGTTCCACCCGTTTGCGCTCACTTCGCAGAATGCCTCGGGCACGGTGTTGAACCTCGCCGTCGAATCCCCGCTGCTGGAGACCGAAGAGACGTCGGGCTTCACCGCCCTGTCAGCCGTGGCGACCTTTGATGCAGAAGCCAAGGAGGCCGTGGTGTTCGCAGTAAACCGCTCGGCGGCGGACGCGCTGACGCTGGATGCCGCCGTCGGAAGCCTCAACGCAAGCAAAGTCATTGAGGCCGTCACCTACTCGAATAAGGACCCGTACTGGCAGGCCACTGCCGACGATTCGACGTCGGTCCTGCCGTCCGAGAACGTCAGTGTGAAGCTCGACGGCGGTCGCCTCACCGCCGCGCTTCCGGCCGTGAGCTGGACCATGATCCGGCTGTCGCTGGAGGACCAGGTCAACTGAAAGCTAGGCGATCTGCTGCGTGCCGTCGTGGAACATGGGGTACGCGGAGATCGGCGTGACCGTAGCTGACGGAGTTGGGTCCGGTGCCTGCGATGCGGGTGCCGGAGCCGGCTCGTCAACGGTGACGATTTCCATGGACTCCATGTCCAGGAGCCGGCGGCTTCCGGTATCGTCCGTTAGCCAGAAAAGGTCGGTGCCCGCAACGGTTTTGACCACGGTGCCCCGGTGATAGAGTCGGCCGTTATGCCAGGCCTCGATGTAGTCGCCAGGGCTCAGCGGATGCGGTTCTTCCTTGCTGCCCGGCATGCTGCCGAACGCCTGCGCGAGGCTGGCCTGCGTCTTAAGGGCTTGGAAAAGATCCCTGTTTGCAATGCTCATGTCTGCTCCCCTCACTCTTCGCCGTCCATGTGACCCCAGCATTCCGCATGTTTGTTGCGGGCGCGTTGCAAGGGGATGAGCGATGTGTGACGGCTCAAGGGGAGAAACTAAAAGGTCATTCTTCGAAGTTCGCTGTGATCCTTTGGTCCCCGCCAACTTTGGCGATGATGCCGGCTGCCACGGTCCTGAGCTTGACGTTCCGATGGCTCGAGGCCTTGGCGAGGATTTGGAAAGCTGCGTCGCGGCAACACCTGTTCTGGGCCATGATGATACCGACGGCGGTATCGATGGTCGCGCGGGACTCCAACGCGGCCGTAAGGTTGTCGCGTGCGTCCCGCAGTTGTGCCATTTTCACTGCGAGGTGAAGCGCCTTGGCCCCAGTAGCCGTAACCCGCTCAGCGGCCATGATGTCTTCTTCCGAGAAGCCGTGCTGGCGTGTGGAGTAGAGGTTCACCACGGCCTCCGCAGTCCTGTTCAGTTCCATGGGCAGGGCCAAAATCGAGCCGACGTTGGTTGCGGCGGCCGCTGTCATGTAATCCGGCCAACGCTGCTCACTATGAACGTCCGGGACATGGGCAATGGTCCGGGTCCGGAGGGCCGTGAGGCACGGTCCATCGTCAAAACTATTCTGAATTTGGTCAAGTCTCCGGGCGAGGGTATCGCTTTCCGCCACGGCCACCGGCTTTTTCTGCCGAATGACCGTTACGCCGCAAGCTATGGTATTCCCGTTTTTGGTCAGCTTGGTTGCGGTCATGCAAGCGAAGTCTTCAAGAAACGCGCGCATATCCGCGTTATCCACCAAAAGATCCTGAAGTCGCACCAGAAAATCTGTCAGGTCCCCATCGGCCTGTTTTTGTGCTGATGGGGCTGTGTTGTGCTGGGCCACGGGGCCTCGCTTCATGCAATGCCGGAGTCAAAGCAACTCCAACTGGGCGGCAGAGCGCTCGTAATCGCGCAAAGCCCGAATATCAACCCCGGTCCCGTCAGCACCCGAAATCTCTTACTTGTGACACTACGCCGTTGCCCATCAACATGACAGGGCAAAGGACCGTGATGGGATGGACTCACATGGAACCAACCCGACAAACTAAGGAATCCCATGCCTAATGCAGTCACCCTCATTCGCTCCGACCGGCTCACGTCAGCAGCTCAGTACGCGTATGCGGCGACCGCCCCGGCTGAAGCCCGGCTTGTCTTCCTGGCGGGATCCTGCCCGCTGAACGAGGACGGGACCACGGCAGGTATTGGGGACTACAAAGCCCAAGCGGAAAAGTCGGTCGAAAACATGCTGCTGGCTTTGGACGCCGCCGGAGCGGGAATCGGGGACGTCATTTCCACCCGGGTCCTGGTTGCCTCGACCCAGCAGGCCGATCTCGTCACCGCTTGGAACGTGGTCCGTGCCGCCTTCGCCGACCATGACGTCCCGAGCACCCTCATGGGCGTCACCGTCCTTGGCTACGACCATCAGTTGGTGGAGATCGAAGCCATCGCTGCAGTCATGGACTGACTCCATGCCGGTCTGATCTGCAACGATGTATGCCAACAGTACAAAAGGAGCACTTTGATGGCCGTCACCATGAACGACGTTGCGCGCGTTGCCGGGGTCTCGTTGAAGACGGTTTCCAACGTGATCAACAACTACGAGTTCATCCGCCCCGCCACCAAACAGCGCGTCCTGGACGCGATCGATGAGCTGGGTTACGAGACCAACCTGACGGCCCGCAGCCTCCGCTCGGGCAAGACCAGCATGCTCGGATTGGTCCTCGCCGACCTTTCCATCCCGTATTACGCCGAGTTGGCGTCGGACATCATGAAGGCGGCCTGGGCGCGGGGCTACCGTGTCCTCGTGGAGCAGTCCGGAAATGAGCCTGAGCACGAAAAGGCGGCGCTCCAGGGCCAGTTCCGCACTCTCACTGATGGCCTCCTCTTTATTCCACTCGCCCTGGACGCTGAACAGATCATCGCTGCCGCGGGCAAGAAGCCGTTGGTCCTGCTGGGTGAATTCGTGCAGGATCCGCGGCTGGACATGGTCCTCATTCAAAATCATCAAGCCGCCGCTGCAGTCACCACGCACCTGCTGGCTGGCGGCCGCCGTCGTATAGCCGTTTTAGGGGCGCGCGACGGCGACACCACCGGCAGTAACGGCCTGCGCCTTGAGGGGTACAAGGCTGCGCTCGCTGACGCCGGGGTGCCTTACGATCCTGCCTTGGTGGTGCCGTGCGATTGGCGGCGGGATGGCGGCGCTGCCGCCACGGCCAGGCTCCTGGACAGCGGAGTGGAGTTCGACGCTGTCTTCGGACTCAACGATGCCCTCGCTTTGGGGGCACTGCATGAGCTTCTGGTCCGTGGCAGGAGAGTCCCGGAGGAGATCGCCGTTGCTGGTTTTGATGATATTGACGAGGCGCGGTTCGCGTCGCCGTCTTTGACCACAGTGGCGCCGGGGCGTACGGAAATTGCGGAGCGCGCCGTCGAACTTCTCATCGAGCGGATTGAAGCCAAGAACGCGGCGCCCACTGTCCAGCAGCCGGAAGCGAAGTTCGAATTGCGGGTCAGGCAGTCCGCGCCGTAGGACGTTAGTGTTTGTGGAATGAACGTGATCCCCGCTGAAGTTGTTACCCCTGCTGTCATGATCGACCTCGATGTCCTTGACCGAAACATCGAACGCATGGCGGCAAGCATGCTCAGCAGGGGACTCAAGCTCCGGCCGCACGTCAAGACGCACAAGACCCTGGAGATCGCGCGAAAGCAGCTGTCAGCCGGGGCCGTAGGGATCACCGTTGCCACGATCGGCGAGGCCGAAGTCTTCGCAGCGGACGGCGTGAAGGACATCTTCATCGCGTACCCACTCTGGGTTGAAGCCACGCACGCTGATCGCCTGCGGGCTTTGACAGCAACGTGCCGCCTGGCTGTTGGCGTCGATTCGGCGGACAGCGCGACGGCGATGGGTCGCCAACTCGGAGCCGAGGCAGCCAGTGTTGAGGTGCTGATCGAAGTGGACAGCGGACACCATCGCAGCGGCGTGCTGCCGGATGAAGTGGTGGCCGTTGCCGACGCGGCGGCTGCTGCAGGACTGAGCGTGCAGGGCGTCTTCACGTTCCCCGGTCACAGCTACAAGCCCGGCATGCCGACTGGTGCGGCAAGCAACGAGAATGAGGCACTTGGCTTGGCGGCGACGTCACTGTCCGAGGCCGGCTTCGAGGTGACCACCATCAGCGGAGGGTCCACGCCTACCGCCTTGCTTGACGGCGAAACGGTGGCCACGGAGCTCCGTCCGGGAGTCTACGTGTTCGGCGATGCCCAGCAACTGGAGCTTGAACGGTGCACGTGGGACGACATTGCACTGACTGTCGCTGCCACCGTTGTCAGCAGGCACGAAGCCGCAGGCGGAAACGTGCGCCGGGTGGTGGTGGACGCTGGCAGTAAGATCCTGGGCAGCGACCGCCCGGATTGGGCCACCGGATACGCACGGCTTCCCGAATACCCCGAAGCAAGGGTCACTGCGCTGTCTGAGCACCACGCCACGGTTGTCTGGCCGGACTCGTCCGAACTTCCGGCGCTTGGCACCCGGCTCCGGGTGATCCCCAACCACGTGTGCCTGACCATGAATCTGGTGGACGAAGTTACTGTGGTGCGGGATGGGGCTGTGGTGGAGCAGTGGGCCGTGGCCGCCAGGGGCCGGAACAACTAGGTACCGTTTTAGTACCACCGAAACATGGCTATGAATCTGCGCGTCCCCGAGGACCTTGATCGACGACTGGAGAAATTGGCTGCAGAGGAGCACACCTCAAAGTCCGCGCTCCTGTTGCAGGGCGCAGAGTTGGTTCTGCAGCGTCATGCGCGACGACGTGAAATCAGCGAGGGACTGGATTTCGTGATGAGTCATGATGCGGAGCTGCTGACGCGCCTTGAGGACGCGTGACGGCGTACCTGGACATCGAAGATGCCCTTCAACACCTCCGACGAGGGCTTTGAGCTTGTGGTCGGAGTTGCCGCGGGTGCCATCGAATTGCGGGATTCCGCCGCCAAGATTTCCCGGCACCTTGTGACCCGCTAGCCCAAGGGCGCGGTCAGCCAACCGCCTGCTCGCTGCGGAAAAGGGTGTGGAACTCCCGGTTGTGGTAGACCAGCGGGGCCGAATCGGCGGGGCTGAATCGGATATCCACAACGGTTGCGGCCAACAGCACGGAGCCACCCAGTGGTGCCCGATGAACGATTTCGCACCGCAGCGCCCATGGAGCTTCCCTGAGCAGGGGCTCGCCTGTGGGCAGCAGTTCCCAGTCCATGTCGCTGGTGAAGCGCGGGGCTAGTGGGTCCGCGAAAGTGCGAACGAGGTCCACTTGGTCCGCGCCCAAAAGGTGCACGACGATCGTTTGCGCGGCAGCGATATGCGAAGCTGATCGGCCGCCTGTGACGGAGAATGCCAGCGTCGGCGGATCCACCGCCACCGATGCCACCGAGGACGCCGTGAGCCCTACGGCTCCTTCCGGTCCTGACGCGGTGATGATGGCAACTCCTGCTGGATGAGAGCGGAAGGCGGACTTGAAGAGCTCGCCGACCGGCTCTGCCGGCAAGGGGGTGTGATGGGACATTCATGAACCTTCGTGGGACTGGGAGGGGTTGGCGCCGCTTTGCGGAAGCGCACCTGAACGATGCTATGACCTCAACTTAAGTTGAGGTCAATTCGGGAAAAATTCGACCCCCCGTTGAGACGATTTGGAAACGTAGCTGAAACTTCCGGTCCCTACGCTGGTCACAACTGTCACGGTCGTGCCCACGTACAAGGAGATTCGATGCATCTTTTGCCCCGCGAGCAGGAGAAACTCATGATCGTGGTGGCTGCCGACCTGGCGCGCCGCCGCCAAGCGCGGGGGCTGAAATTGAACTACCCCGAGGCTGTGGCAATCATCAGCTACGAACTCATCGAAGGTGCCCGTGACGGCAGGACCGTTGCTGATCTCATGAGCTATGGAACCACCCTGCTCCGCCGCGAAGACGTGATGGAAGGCGTGCCGGAGATGATCCACGACGTCCAGATCGAAGCCACCTTCCCTGACGGCACCAAGCTCGTCACAGTCCACCACCCCATCCGCTAGGAGCCCCCCATGATTCCCGGTGAATACAGACTCCAGCCCGGTTCCATCGCGTGCAACAGTGGCCGTGAGGCAATCGCTGTCGAGGTGGTGAACCGCGGCGACCGCCCCGTCCAGATCGGTTCGCACTACCACTTTGCCGAGACGAACGGCGCCCTGGAGTTCGACCGCGACGTTGCCTACGGCCGCCGCCTGGATATCCCGGCCGGAACGGCTGCCCGCTTCGAACCCGGTGATCGGAAAACCATCCAGTTGATCGAGATTGCCGGGGCGCGTGAGGTTTATGGGCTCAGTAACGCTGTGAACGGAACGCTCGACGGCGGCCCCCGCTTGAGTGCGTCGGATCCAGAAGGAGTCGCCAAGTGAGCTTCGAGATTTCCCGCAAGCAATACTCCGAGCTGTACGGCCCGACGACGGGCGACGCCATCCGCCTGGCCGACACCGAACTGTTCCTGGAGATCGAGAAGGACTACACGGTTTACGGCGAGGAAGTAGTGTTCGGCGGCGGAAAAGTGATCCGCGACGGCATGGGCCAGAACGGCCAGTTGACCCGCTCGGAGGACATCCCTGACACCGTGATCACCAATGTGATCGTGCTGGACTACACCGGTATCTACAAGGCGGACGTTGCCCTCAAGGACGGGCACATCTTCAAAATCGGCAAAGCCGGCAACCCGCAGATTGCCGACGGCGTGGACATCGTGATCGGGGCCAGCACGGAGATCATCGCCGGCGAGCGGAAGATCCTCACCGCCGGCGGCATCGACACCCACATCCACTTCATCTCCCCCGAACAGGTTCCGGCAGCCCTGTGCAACGGCATCACCACCATGGTGGGCGGCGGCACAGGACCGGCTGAAGGCACCAAAGCCACCACCATCACGCCCGGCGCCTGGCACATCTCGCGAATGCTGCAGGCCGCCGAGGGACTCCCCGTTAACATCGGCCTGTTCGGGAAGGGCCACGCATCCGCCGTCGAGCCACTCGCCGAGCAGATCCGCGCCGGTGCGGTCGGGCTTAAAGTGCACGAGGACTGGGGCTCAACCACCTCGTCCATCGACATGTCCCTGCGCGTTGCCGACGAATACGACGTCCAAGTGGCCATCCACACCGACACCCTCAACGAGTGCGGCTTCGTGGAAGACACCATCCGGGCAATCGACGGCCGCGTGATCCACACCTTCCACACCGAAGGAGCCGGCGGTGGGCACGCCCCGGACATCATTAAGATCGCCGGACTTCCCAACGTGCTCCCGGCCTCCACCAACCCCACGCTGCCGTACACGCGAAACACCATCGAAGAGCACCTGGACATGCTCATGGTCTGCCACCACCTCAACCCGGACATCCCGGAAGACGTGGCTTTTGCAGACTCCCGTATCCGGGCCGAAACCATCGCCGCTGAGGATGTCCTGCACGACCTCGGCATCTTCGCGATCACGTCGTCGGACTCCCAGGCGATGGGACGCGTTGGCGAAGTGGTCACTCGGACGTGGCAGGTAGCGGACGCCATGAAGCGGCAGCGCGGCGTGCTGAAGGACCCGTCCGGGACAGCTCACGGTTCTGCCGACGCGGACAATTTCCGACTCAAGCGCTACGTCGCCAAATACACCATCAACGCGGCCATCGCGCAGGGAATGGCAGATGTGATCGGCTCCGTGGAAGAAGGCAAATTCGCGGACCTCGTCCTCTGGGACCCCGCCTTCTTTGGCGTGAAACCCGAGCTCGTCATCAAAGGGGGCCAGATCGCCTACGCACTCATGGGCGACGCCAACGCCTCCATCCCCACGCCCCAACCCCGCACCATGCGGCCCATGTTCGCAACGTACGGCAAGGCATTGCAGCAGACGTCCATCACCTTCCTGTCCAAAGCAGCGATCGACGCCGGGGTCCCCGCCGAACTCGGCCTTGAACGCATCATCAAACCCGTCACCGGCATCCGCAACCTCACCAAAGCGGATCTCAAATACAACGGCGAAACCCCGGACATCGCCGTCGACCCCGAAACCTACAAAGTGAGCGTCGACGGCGTCGAAGTCACCTCCCAGCCCTCCGACGTGCTGCCCATGGCGCAGCGCTACTTCCTCTTCTAAGCCGTTTAGGAAACCACATGATCATCGAAAAAATCCTGGGCAACCTCCACGAACAGCCCAACGCCTACGCCGGGCATCACAAAGAAAAGGTAGTCCTCCCCAGCGCACTGCTGGTTAAACGCATCCAACGCGTCACCACCGACCACGGCAAAGAACTCGGCATCCGCCTCCCCACCGGAACCGGCGACCTCCGCGACGGCGACATCCTCGCCATCAGCGACGCCAACCTCATCGTCATCTCCGTACTGCCCACCGACGTCCTGGTGATCGCGCCCCGAAGCATCCACGAAATGGGGGTGGTGGCGCACTCGCTCGGCAACCGGCATCTGCAGGCACAATTCTTCGACTCTGCGTCTGAGTACGGGGCCGAGGTCATGGTTTGTCAGTATGACCACACGGTCGAAGACTTTCTGAAGAGCGTCGGCGTCCCCTACGACAGGCAAGAGCGGGTCATGCCGGTGCCGTTCCGCCATGCTGAGCACTCGCACTAAAGCTGTGCGCCGGGTCAGGTTGGGTGCGCACGCTTGCGCTCCGCTGGGAAGGGGGCCGTGCCCGCTTCGCGATGCCCGCCACGCCGCGGCCCCCTTCCCAGCTCCGCTCAAGCGCGCCGTCCACACCTCGGGCGACGGGCTGTGAGTGCTACCTATCAGCTGGCTCTTCAACAGTTGACTGACTCGGCTTTGCCTACGGGGGCATTTGCTCATTCTTTGGGGTTTGAGAGCTACATCCACCGTGGGCTCGTGGGCGATGAGGGGTCTTTTGGGGGTTGGTTGAGCGCTTTTGTGGGGCAGCAGTTGGTCTATTCAGATGGGTTGGCTCTGCGCTTCCTTTATGAGGGCGTGGACGTGGGCCTGTTGGATTCTGTTCTTTCCGGGCAGTTGTTGGCTCGGGAGGTGAGGGAGGCGTCTTTGAAGATGGGGGGACGGCTGTTGGAGATCGGTGGGGAGGTGTTCCCGTCGGAGGAGTTGGAAGCGTATCGGGAGTTGGTTCGTGGGGGTGGGGCCGGGGGGCATCAGCCCTTGGCTTTTGGTGTCATCGCGCGGTCATTGGGTGTTCCTTTTGAGGCGGCGCTTTCCGCCTACTTGTTCGCCACGGTGACTTCGCTGACGCAGAATGCCGTGCGCGCCATACCGCTCGGACAGAACGCGGGGCAGCGGGTGCTCCGCCACGCGCACGACGCCGTTGCTGCCGCCGTCAAGGATGTAGCACAGCTGTGCTGGGACGACTTTGGGGCCGTCAGCCCCGGACTTGAAATTTCACAAATGCGGCACGAACGGCAACGCGCCCGCATGTTCATGAGCTAGCTAGTGCAAAGGACAGAAAACATGAAAGAACCCATCAAAATCGGTGTCGGCGGACCCGTCGGAGCAGGCAAAACCCAGCTCGTGGAACGCATCACCCGGCACATGAGCGGCGACATCTCCATGGCTGCCATCACCAACGACATCTACACCATCGAAGACGCCAAAATCCTCGCCGCCAACGGCATCCTTCCCGAGGACCGCATCATCGGCGTCGAAACCGGCGGCTGCCCCCACACTGCCATCCGTGAAGACACCTCCATGAACACCGCAGCCATCGAAGAACTTAAGGCCCGGCACCCCGACCTGCAGGTCATCTTTGTCGAATCCGGCGGCGACAACCTCTCTGCCACCTTCAGCCCCGAACTCGTCGACTTCTCCATCTACATCATCGACGTCGCCCAAGGCGAAAAAATCCCCCGCAAAGCCGGGCAAGGCATGATCAAGTCCGACCTCTTCATCATCAACAAAACGGACCTGGCACCCCATGTCGGAGCCGACCTGGCCATCATGGAGAGGGATTCCAAGGAATTCCGGGGCAACAAGCCGTTCTGCTTCACCAATCTCAAGACCGATGAAGGGCTGGAGGAGGTCCTCAACTGGATTCGCCGCGACGTCCTGATGCTTGATCTGGCATCGTGATCGGCGGGGCTGCGGCGGCTACGCCGGATTTTGGGCCGCGCCCGTCCCCAGCCGCTCCCAACTCTCGCAAGCTCGAGTCGGGTCCCTCGCGGCAGTGGGCCCCCCACGATGCCCACCACGCCGCGGCCCAAAAATCCGGCTCCGCCGCCGCAGCGGTCGGCTCACGTCGCGGCAGCGAGCAGCGGACGTTGCAGGCCGCACCGAGCCCTGCGGGAAAGCTGGGGCCGCACGCTGGGTTGGCTTTCCCGGAGCGCCCCGTGCGGGGGCGGTTGGAGTTGGGCATCAGTGTGCGGGGTGGGCGGTCCGTTGCTTCGCGGCAGTTTCATGAGGGCGCTTTGAGGGTGCTTAGGCCGCATTATCTCGATAGGTCCGGGCAGGTTTGTTATGTCATGGTCAATCCTGGCGGGGCGTACCTGGGGGCCGATCTGTTTGTTGTTGAAGTGGAGGTTGATGCGGGGGCGGAGCTATTGCTGACCACGCAGTCTGCCACGAAGATTTATCGGACTCCGGGGTCGTTTGCTGAGCAACGGATGACTGTCCGGCTGGGGGAAAGCTCGCGGTTGGAGCTGATGCCCGATCAGTTGATTGCGTACCGGGAGGCAAGCTATCGGCAGAATTCGCACCTCAGTCTCCACTCGACGTCGAGCCTTGTCATGGCAGAGGTCATCACGCCGGGGTGGTCGCCCGACGGCGCATCCTTCAGATACGAAGAGGTCCGACTGCGGAATGAGATCTGGATCGAAGACGAAAACGGGTCGAAGCTGTTGGCCCTCGATAACCTGCTGATCAGGCCACCGTTGGGGGACGTGACGGGGATGGGGTTCATGGAGGGCTTCAGCCATCTGGGGTCGTTGGTGGTGGTGGACCCGCGGGTTGATCAGGGGCTTGCTGATGACCTGGACCGCCTATCCTGTGATTTTGCGGCGTACACGGGCGTTTCCTTGACGGCGACTATTGCCGGGACTACTGGGCTTGTGCTGCGATCGTTGTCCAACAGCACTGAGGAACTCAACACATTGCTGGGTGTTTGCTCCGGCGTCCTGCGGGAACGTTGGTACGGGCAGGGACCCTTGAACCTGAGGAAGTATTAATGACTGCGCTGACCGAGTTCGCCACCATGTACCGGGAGCGGGAGACGTTGTCCCTGCGGACCAGACTGCTGTTCACGTTTGGTGCCGTCGCCGCGTTGCACGTTGCCGCCGTCGTGCTGTTGCTAGCGGGTACGGCAGGAGGTGCGCAGCCGCTGGCGCTGGGACTGGTGGTCACCGCGTATGTGGCCGGCATCAAGCACAGCTACGACTGGGACCACATCGCCGCGATCGACAACTCCACGCGCAAATTCGTGGCGCAGCACAAGGATCCAGTGAGCGTGGGGTTTGCGTTCAGCCTGGGCCACAGCTCTGTGGTGATCCTGGCGGGCTTGCTGGTGGTGGCCGGTGCGACACTGATCGGGCAGTTCATGCAGGACGGCACTACGGGTAACAAAGTGCTGGGCCTGATCGGCAGCGGCGTTTCCGGGCTGTTCCTGTTGGCGATGGGTCTGTTCAACGGTTCCGCATTCGTCCGCGCAACGCAGGTTTACCGGAACGTTCAGGCCGGCGGCGAGGTGCGGTCCGACGACCTTGAGGCCAAGGGTTTTGTGGCCCGCTTCCTCGCCAAGCCCCTGTCCAAGGTCGAGCGGCCACGGAACATCTATGTCATCGGTTTCCTGTTCGGGCTCGGGTTCGACACCGCCACAACCATCGGGCTGCTGGTGATCACCACGACGGCGTCGCTCGCCGGGGTTTCGCCGCTCGCCTTAATGGCGCTCCCGCTCGCGTTCACCGCCGCTATGACCCTGTGCGATTCAGTCAATGGCGTGGCCATGATGAAGATGTACAAGTCGGCCATCCACAACCCGCAGCGCAAGCTCGGCTTCAACGCCGTGATCACTGGCATCTCGGCCGTCTCGGCATTGTTCATCGCCGTGATCACGCTCGGAGGATTCATCAACGCCGCCTTCGAGTTGGAGGACCCGTTGACAACCTGGCTTGGTGAGGTAGACCTTGGCGACGCAGGCCTGATCCTGGTGGGCCTGTTCGTGCTGGTGTGGGCCGTGTCCTCAACTGCGCGACCTACTTGGGTCAGGAAGCTGCCACCGCGTTGAACAGCTCGGTAGTGTCCACGCCGAGGTCCGGAGTGTCCAGGACGTTGGTCAGGAACACCACGCAGCGGTCCTGTTCGGGGAGCATCCACCATTCTGTTCCCGCCCAGCCGGGGTGGCCATAGATTCCCTGCGCCAGCAGCTCAGACTGGTTGGCGGGCAGCTGGAACCCAAGTCCGGTATGGCGCAGGGGCTTTGGCCGGGTGGTGATGTGGGAAACCTCGGTGGTGCGGGGTCGACGCATGGCAGCAAGGGTTGCCGGTTGCACAGCCGTACCGGAATCCCTCAGCAATTCCGAGCCCAGGTTGAGCAGGTCCGTGGCTGTGCCGAACAGTCCAGCACCGGGATGCTTTTTCCGATACATTCCCTCCACGTCAAGACCTGGTCCCTCGGTGCCGTGGACCGTGTGCGGATTGCAGGTGGTGTCGAAGGTGAGGCCTTGAGCTCCTGTGTCCGCTGCCAAGGTCAGGAGCTGTTCCTCGAACGGGCGCCCGTCAGCCCACTCTGCCATCGCGGCGGCCCCTTCGAAAGCGATGTTGCAGTACTGGACCAGTGAACCCGCATAGAAGGCCTGCTCCGCGGAGGTGAGGTCCTCACGAAGGGGAGTGCCGCCGTCGAGCGCCGGGTCCGCAATACCGGAACGGTGGCTGAGTAGCTGCTCCAAGGTCACCGTGTCCGTGCGCCGGGTACCGAATCCGGGCACGGCCGCGTCAAGGGTGGAGCCCAGCGACAACTTGCCCTGCTCCACCTGGCGCATCACGGTCAAGGCGCTGATGGGTTTGGAAACAGAGAACAGTGCAAAGTGGTCGTCGGCCGCGGCCTGCCTGCCGCCATCGGTACCGAACGCCACAACGTCCTCGATGCCGTGGCTGGATGCGATCCCCAGCACGGCAACCGGCACTCGGCCAAGGTCTACCTGCTTGCGGGCCCAGTCTGCGGAGGGTCCTGTGTCCACCATGGTTGTTCCACGCTCTCGTTGGGGGTCTGTGAGTCGAATCTATCGCGGGTGGCTGAAGAAACTTGCCAGCGCCTGTAACCGTGGCGGCCCGGCCGGAAACTATACAAGTATCCTGCAGTTCAGGGCTCTATATCAGGGGGAAACAATCGTGCTTTCCGAGCGCGAATTGGCGTTCATCGCCATTCACAAAGACAGCTACCCATCCGTCTTCAAATTCGTCTGCCGACGTGTTGAATCCGCCGAGGCCGCGGAAGAGATCGCAGCAGACGTGTTCCGCGTCGTCTGGCAAAAGTGGACCGACGACTCACGCCCCGAGCTCCCGTATTTATTGACGGTTGCGCGGAACCTGGTGGGGAACGCGTACAGGAGCCGTGACCGGCGGCTGGCACTCCAGGAAAAGCTGCGGACGACGGCGGTGGAGCGGTTTGGCGATGAGTCCGGAAACGTCGCGGTACAGGATGCCATGATGCGGCTGCGTGAACAGGACCGGGACATCCTGCAGCTGGCCTACTGGGACGGCTTGAGCGCCGCAGAAATAGCAGGGGTGCTGCAGTGCAGTGAATCTGCGGCCAAAGTCCGCCTCCACCGGGCCCGAACGGCGTTCCGGAAACAGATGCCTGCAGGGGCCGAAACCACCACACACAAGATGGGGGTCTGAAGACGATGGATCCGATCAAGAACCAGATTTCAGCGATTGACCCGCTCACTGTTGATCCAGTTGCCGAGCCCAACGGAGAAGAAGCGCTGCACAGGATACTCTCGGGCTCAACGGTGTTCAGCGACGGCCACCCGGTGGCGGCTGTGGCGTCCCTGGAACAGCGCAGGCGACGTAAGGCACAAATTGCGGGCGGGCTGTTGCTCGCAGCTGCGGCCGTCACGGCGGGAGTGCTGGTAGCCGCGAACCTAGGCTCCGTGAACACCGCGCCGGCGCCTGCCGTCACGGTCACGACGACAGAAGCGAGCCCGTCACCGAGCGCATCGGCGTCAGCAACGCCGACACCCACGGCCACGCCCTCGGCGACGCCCACGGCGGCTGCACCGGTAACCACCCCGCCCGCTTCTCCGCCGGCTCCAACCGTTCCCGTGGTGGCACCTACACCCGTTTCCACCACGACATTGCCGCACGCTTCCCTTTCGCAGACCTTTACCTTCCCCGACGGGCACCTCTCCTTCACGCTTCCGGTTGGTTGGAGCGCATATACAGAGCAGGGGCCGTATCTTTCCGAGGAAACGAAGGCTGCATCCCAAGGGGCCACCATCCTGGACAGTGCAGGCACCAAGGTAGCAATGGTGGCCAGCGGGTTCTACGGAGACGGCACTGCGGGCGAGGTAACCCGGACTGTCTATGACCGGGCTGCCGTCCCAGGGCTTAGGGATATTGCCGGCAATCCTGTGGAGTTTGGTTTCGCGGCCAACCAGTCCAGGTACGTTCCGTACGGAGCGCCGGAGGGCAGCGCCAAAGTCCTGGGGGATATGAACTATTTCATGGACGTTCGCCTGGCCTCGGAGCTCCAGGCCGGGGAGACGGACTCGGGAACCAACCTGATCAGGATGCCCAACGGATTCATGAACGCCTACGTGCTGTTCGACTTCGACAAGCAGCCAACCTTCGCAACCCCTGAAGCTGCCAAGGCCTATATGGCCACCAAGCAGTACGCCCAGCTGAAGTCCATGCTCCTCAGCCTGAGCTACAAGTAACCCATCTGAGTAACAGCAAACGTCGCTCTGACAGTCCAGAGCGACGTTTGCTGTTACCTAGTTGGGCTAGCGGGTGGTGACCAGGTGGCTGGCGGGGTCGTACCGGAAGGTGACCGGTCCGCCGTCGTGCTTCACCGCGATGTTGCTGCCGTTCGGGGCTCCGCCGAGGCCATAATTCTCAGCCCAGGAGTTGTTGATGGCGGCCTTGAACTCGTAGCTCCCGGCGGCGAGGTTGGGCACGGAGAGCTTCCAGAGCCCATCAACGGTGTCCAGGGACAGCTGGGCCTGGACGCAATCCGGCATCCAATCGCCGGCGCAACCGAGCTCGGAATTCAGGCTTCCCGGCACCGACACGGCGGCGGGTTGCTGGCCGGCAACCGCTGCGCTGATCACGTTGGTTGCGTGGTCGTACAGAAAAGTGACGGCTCCGCCTGAATGCTGGAAGACCACGTTGGCACCGTCCAACTCTCCGCCGGCACCGTAATTTTCGTCCCAGGTGCCATTGAGCGCGGCCTTGAATTCATAGCTTCCGGCCGGGAGGTTGGGGACGTTGAGGTTCCACAGCCGATGCGTCGGCTCATAGGTCATCAATGCCTGCTCACAGGACGGCTGCCAGTCCTCGGCGCAGCCCAGTTCGGTGTTGAGGCTGCCGGCCACGGTAACGGACTCGGGCTGGGTCGGTTCACCCACCACACCGCTGCGCGGCTCACTGGCCGATGTCTGCCCCCGGTTGTCCAGCACCACGGCGCGGTACTCCACCGACGTTCCCGCCTCCAGCGAGGACACGTCATGGAACACCTGGTACGGCGCGTTGTCGTCCGTGCCGATCGCTTGCCAATCGCCGCCAGCCGTACGCGACTGGAAGGTGACCTCATAGAATGAGCTGCCGTCGACGTCGGCCGTCACCTTCACACGGGACGCATCACCGGCCGCGGTGACAGGCTTCTTAAGCACGACGCCGGGAGCCGCCTTGGACTTCGCGAGTCGCCCCGCTGCTTCGTACACCACGGCGGAAAGCGGCGGCACGGTGACGTTCAGCTTTGCCTGCGGATCGGTTTTCACGTCCGCTTCGGCGTCACCGTA
This sequence comes from Paenarthrobacter sp. CCNWLY172, assembly GCF_037402035.1. NCBI lineage: Bacteria > Bacillati > Actinomycetota > Actinomycetes > Micrococcales > Micrococcaceae > Paenarthrobacter > Paenarthrobacter sp. CCNWLY172. The sequence goes on along the minus strand of NZ_JBBEGB010000009.1, from coordinate 159,785 downwards.
GACCAGCTTGAACGGTTGCTTGGCTTCATACGTGGGAATTGCGGCTGTTTGGGCAGTCTCACTGTTGTTCACTGCCACGACGTATTCGCGCTGGTCCTTGGCGTCGATACGTGAGAAGGCGTAGATCCCGGCACCATCGGCGGCGTAACGGTTTTGCTGGGCCCCGGTGCGGAGCGTGGGGTGCTCAGCGGTGAGCCCGGCGAGTTCGCTGATCTTCCGGTACAGCGGGTGGCCGGTGTCAAAGTTGTCCGTGGCGTGGGTGGAGTTGGTGCCCAAGAGGTCGTCATCCAGGTACTCCTGGACCTTGCTCGCGAACAGTGTCTGCCGTGAATCCTGATCCCCGCCTGCGCCCGTGAAGCCTTGTTCGTCTCCGTAGTAGATCACTGGGTTGCCGCGCGAGAAGTACATCAGCTCGTGGGCGAGCTCGTCGCGTTCCAGCAGTTCGGCGTCGGACGCTCCTGCGTTGTCCTGGGCGATGAAGGTGCCGATGCGGCCCATGTCGTGATTTCCCAGGAACGTGGGCAGTTGGTAGACGTTGGAGTCGGCGTCCGTGTACCAGTCGTCCCCGTTGAAGAAGTCGGCCAGTCCGGTGGCTTTGCTGCCTTGGGATGCGAAGCTGCGGGCCGCGCCTTGGAAGCCGAAGTCCAGCACGGCCTGCATCTTGTTCCTGGTGGTGAACGTGGAGGTGATGCTCTTTGAGGTGTCGAAGACCTCCCCGAACATGAAGAACTCGTCTTTGCCCTGTTCCTTGGCATAGCTCAGAACTTGGGGTCCGAACTGCTGCCAGAATTCGTCGTTGACGTGTTTCATGGTGTCGATGCGGAATCCGTCGATGCCGAAGTCGCGGATCCAGGTTTTGTAAACGTCCATCATCCCGTTGACCACCGTGGGGTTTTCGGTGAAGAGGTCATCCAGTCCGAAGAAGTCGCCGTACAGGGAGTCCTCACCGGCAAAGTTGGTGTTGCCGCGGTTGTGATAGAGCGTGGGGTCGTTCAGCCAGGACGGAACCTTGACGTCCTTCTCGGCGGCCGGCACCACGGGCGTGTACGGGAACGACGTCGCCGGGTCCAAGGCCGGGAAGTCCTGCGTTCCGGCGTAATCGCGGTCGTCGAAAACCTCGCCCGCAGCTGTCCGGTAGGGCTCGGTTTCCTTGGAGATATAGGGCGCGGACTGCGTCTCCTGGTACTGGATGACATCCGCCGTGTGGTTGGTAATGATGTCGAAGTACACCTTCATGCCCCGCGCGTGGGCGGCATCAATGAGGGTCTTCAACTCGGCATTGGTGCCTAAGTGGGGGTCGATCTGCGTGAAGTCCGTGACCCAGTAACCGTGGTATCCGGCGGAACTGTTCGCCAGGGTTCCGTCACCCTGGACTGCTTTGTTCTTAAAGCTCGGCGTGAGCCAGAGGGCGTTGGTTCCCAACCCTTGGATGTAGTCCAGCTGGTCTTGGAGACCCTTCAGGTCCCCGCCGTTGAAGAACCCCTTGCGGGTGGGGTCATAGCCGGACACCATCGGATCGGCACCGAGCCCGCCGTCGTCGTTGGCCTTGGTGCCGTTGTTGAAGCGGTCCGCCATGACGAAGTAGAAATTCTGATCGCTGACTCCTCCCCGGATGGAGTGCTGGGCTGCGGGATCCGGTGTCTTGGTGACCGGAGCGGCGCCCGCGGGGAGGACAGCTGTGGCAGTGAGGGCCGCCGTCGTCAGGACGACGGCGGCGAGGCGGCCCAAGGGGCGGCGTTGTTGGGGGAGGTCGGGTCTATGGCTGCGAGCTAACAAGTGATGAAACCTTCCGCTAAGCGACAGTGCTGTGGGACACGTCACAACTGTAAGCGCTTGCTTACCCTTAATCCAGAGAATTTCAGAGTTACGGGATGTGAAGAAAAGTGGGTTGCGCCAATTTATGGAAGCGTTTGCAGCCGATATAGCTTGATCTCCGCTGAATCGGCACTGTGCACCTGCATTAGCGTCGGCTGGAATGCTATGCATTTGGCCATAACAGAGCACGTGTGACTTGCATAGGGTTGAAGAGATCTGCTTCACACTACGCAGTGCCCCGATCTATCCCCAAGGATGAGTTTCAACGATGAAGAGCATCGCCCTCCTGCGCGAACGAGCCACCCGCACCATGCCTACCGGTTCCCATTGCCCGGCGTCGGGCCTGTGGAGCCCGGACTCCGATCCGGACGCCGTCCAGGTGTTCCCCGAGGGCCACGTGCTTCCTGCCCACAACGGAGTGGCGACTGTCTGGCGGCGCCGCACTGCTGCTGAAGTGTCAGCGTGACCAGCTCCATCCTGAACCGGCCCGCAGGCTACCGGCACGTTCCTGCCGCGGAGTGGTCCGAGCTTAGTTCCGGCGATCCTGTGTGGATTTACGACGTCGCATGGGGCGCCGGTACGGGCCGCGTTGACGATGTCTCCAAGCACCAGGAACTGCTCTGGGTGGTGCTTGAGCCGACGGGCCGCAAGCTGCTCTGCGGCACGGACGACGTCCAGGTCTGGTCCCGTCTAGAAAGACTCGCCGAGGTGGCATTTAATACCAATGTCTGAGCGGATCATACGTATTGGGTGCCACCTCGGCGGTAGTTAGACGGCGGCTATCAGCATGCTGGGTGAGCCGGTCTCCACGCGGCTGACGGGGCCGTCCGGCAAACCGGTGGCTGGGTCCAGCCTGAAACTCACGACGTCATCCGAGCCTTCGTTGGCGACGTACAGCCAGCCTTCGCGGACCAAGTGATGGCGGGGCCAGTCGCCGCCACAGGGAACGTCGGCGAGGGGCTCAAGTTCTTTGCCGTCGTGGGTTACCTTCAGGACGCAGATACGGTTGGATCCCCGAACACCCACATACGCGAACCGGCCATCCGGTGACAGCGCGATCTCTGCCCCGGAGTCGCCGTCGAATGGCTTGTTGATGCTGGCCGGAACAACTCCGGTGAGCTCGTACGTGCCGTCCGGTTCCATCCTGACAATGGCCACCTCCACCGAATACTCGGTGTCCACGAACACGGATCCACTGTGATGCCGTGCCATATGCCGCGGCCCCGAGCCCTTGGGCAGCACCACCTCGTGGTCGGGCTGCAGGCCTTCGCCAGGAGCGTACGTCCACACGCGGACCAGGTCATGCCCAAGATCGGTGGTCATCACCCGGCCGTCGGGGAGCATCAGGCTCGAATGCGCGCGACTGGGACGTCCGCCGGCACTGGCTGCCGCGAAGTGTGGATCGACGGCGGCTGCCGCGCTGGTGCGCGAGGTGATGGCGCCGTCGTGGTCCAGTTCGTAAAGGATGACCTGGCCATCGCCCCAACAGGTGGCCACTATGAAACGGCCGTGGGGATCCACCGCAACGTGGCAGGTGGCGTCTCCGGCCGGCCACGGCTCACCGAAAGCTTCCAGCTCTGCCGCGCCCGTCCGGCGGTAGGCCCGGACCGTTCTACCTTCCTCGGCGACTGCGTAAACCAGCGGAAGCGTGGGGTGCAGCGCAAGGAACGACGGCGAATTGGCGGCGACCGCCAGGCCAGTGAACGTTAGGTGCCCGTGGTCGTCTGCCGAGAGCACGGAGATGCCCTTGCCGTTGCCGCTCCGGTCTGCCGTGTAGGACCCTGCCCAGATCAGCGTTTCAGTGCTTTTCGGTTCCATTCTTAGTGCCCCTGTACGTCCGAGTCGACGCCTGCGTCAGGTCCGGCGTCGAGGGTTTGCAGTTTGGAAAGGTCCTCCTGGTCCAGTTCGAAATCGAACACGTCCAGGTTCTCCTGCATGCGTTCCGGATTGGCGGTCTTGGGAATGGCAACCAGCCCTTGCTGGACATGCCAGCGCAGCACCACCTGGCCCGGAGTCTTCGCGTACTTTCCACCAATGGCGGCCAGCACCGGGGCGTTGAGCAGATCGCTGCTGGCGCCCAACGGGCTGTAGGACTCGGTGATGATGCCATGCCGATCGTTGTAGGCCCGGGCGGCCAGACGGGGAATGGAAGGGCTGACCTGGATCTGGTTCACCGCCGGTACCACCTCCGTTTCCCGGAACAACTGGTCAAGGTGCGCCGGCTTGAAGTTGGAGACGCCGATGGAACGGACTTTGCCGGAGGCCTGCAGTTCCTCGAAGGTCTTCCACGTGGAGACGAACTCCCCACGACGGGGGAGCGGCCAGTGGATCAGGAGCAGGTCGACATACTCCAGGCCGAGGCGCTCCAACGATCCCTCAAGCCCGTCGAGGGCCTTGCCGGAGCCTTGGAATTCGCCATCCAGCTTGGTGGTGATGAACAGTTCTTCACGACCCACTCCGCAGGCGCGGATGCCGTTGCCCACACCCGTCTCGTTCCCGTACTTCTTTGCCGTGTCCACATGCCGGTAGCCATGTGACACCGCCTCCACTACGGCGTCGGCAACCTGGGCATCATTCAAAGGCCACGTGCCGAGTCCCAGCTGCGGGATCTTGAAACCGTCGTTCAGTTCGATCAGTGGGGCAAGTGCCATGGGCTGGGTCTCCTCTGGGTTTCTCTGTTTCTACGCTGGCCGCTGGCTGCTTGGCAACAGTGATCGTCGTGACCAGTCATGGAGCCGGTCGCTCAACTCCATGAAATCTTCCTTCACAACCTGCAGCTCCGGGTGGGCATCGTGCCACTCCACGATCTCCCGGGCGCCGTCCGCGAACGGAATAGTGGCCCGGTAATCAGGAACCAGCGCCTTGATCTTCGAATTATCGAAGACCACCGAGTGCGAGCGGTCGCCCAGCAAGTTGGGGCCCAGCTCCGGGCTTTGGGCGGCGATGGTTTCTGAGGAAACGTGGAATAGTTCGGGTTCCACGACGCCGGCTGCCCTTGCGAAAAGACGATAGACCTGGTTCCACGGCAGGAACTCGTCCGAGGTAATGGTGTAGCTCTCGCCAATGGCCTGCGGCCTGCCCAGCAGCCCGACGAAGGCCTTGGCGAAATCCCTGCTGTGGGTCAAAGTCCAGAGCGAGGTTCCATCTCCGTGAACCAGGATGGGCATCCCCGCGCGCATGCGGTGAATGTCGGTCCACCCGCCCACCATGGCGATCTTGGTGCGGTCGTAGGTGTGGGATGGCCGCACCACCGTCACCGGAAAGTCCTGCTCGCGGTAGGCCTCGAACAGCAGTTCCTCACAGGCGATTTTGTCCCGGGAGTACTGCCAGAACGGGTTCTTCAGCGGGGTGGATTCCCGGATAGGCAGTGTTGTTGGCGGTTTTTGGTACGCCGAAGCAGAACTGATGAACACGTACTGACCCGTCCGCCCACGGAACAATTCGATCCCGGCCAGCGCCTGGTCCGGGGTGAAGGAGATGAAGTCCGCAACGGCGTCGAACTCTCTTCTCCCCAGTACTTCCTGCACAGCGAGCGGGTCGCGGATGTCCGCATGGAGGACCTCCGCACCGTCGGGAACCGGTCGCCCGGCTGACCGTCCCCTGTTGAGGATGGTCAGCCGGTGGCCCAGTGCGACGGCGCGTTCAGCCGCCGCCGCACTGATGACGCCGGTTCCGCCGATGAACAGGATGTTCCGCGGCGAAACGGTGTCCGCCGCCGCTCCGAGGACGTCGGGGAAGCGGTGGGCGCGGAGGCTGCTCACCAGGCGTAGTCTTCGGGGGCAGGGCGATGGCCCGGGAAGATGTCATCCAGCCGCTTAAGGGCGTCTTCGTTCAGCGTGACGTCCAGCGCCCGAATGGCTGCATCCAGTTGTTCCTGCGTGCGTGGACCCACGATCGGTGCTGTGACGGCCGGTTGGTGAAGCAGCCAAGCCAAGGCTACGTCGCCGGGCGCGTGGCCCAGCTCGTCCGCGAAATCCTCGTACTGGCGGATCTGGTCCTCGTGCTGCTTGAGGGTTTCCAAGGCCCGGCCCTCAGCGCGGCGAACTCCCTGCTCCTCCTTCTTGAGAACGCCACCCAGCAGCCCGCCCTGCAGCGGCGACCACGGAATCAGGCCCAGGCCGTACTGTTGGGCCGCCGGAATGACCTCAAGCTCCAGCTCGCGCCGGAAGAGGTTGTAAATGGACTGCTCGCTGACCAAGCCGGTGTAGTTCCGCCTCCTGGCCGCTTCCTGCGCCTGGGCAATGTGCCAACCCGCAAAGTTGCTGCTGCCCGAGTAGATGATCTTGCCCTGCTGAACGGCGACGTCAATGGCCTGCCAGATCTCGTCCCAGGGAGTATCGCGGTCAATGTGGTGGAACTGGTAGATATCGATGTAGTCCGTCTGCAAACGCTTCAGGCTCGCGTCCAGGGCCCGCCGGATGTTCAGTGCCGACAACTTGGACTCGTTGGGCCGGTCCGTCATGGTGCCGTACAGCTTGGTGGCCAGAACGGTCCGTTCGCGGCGCTCGCCGCCCTTCGCGAACCAGCGGCCAATGATTTCCTCGGTCCAGCCGCGGTGCCCGGCTCCGCCGTATACGTTGGCGGTGTCAAAGAAGTTGATGCCGGAATTCAGTGCGGAGTCCATGATCGAGTGGGCCGTTGCTTCGTCGGTCTGGGGACCGAAGTTCATGGTGCCCAGGCAGAGGCGGGAGACTTTCAGGCCGGAGCGGCCAAGGTGGGTGTACTGCATGGTTGGTGAGGTCCTTTGCTTTGTACAGTCAGGGCTTAGAGCTGGGTGAAAGCTGCGACGGCGGGATCGGAGCCGATGCGTGCGCCCGCCTCCAGTGCCGTAATGGCTGCCAGCTCGGATTCAGTGAGGGAGAGGTCGGCTGCTCCGAAGTTCTCCCGCATTCTGGTGGAGTCCGCTGACTTGGGGATGACGATGGTTCCCTGCGCCAGGTGCCAGGCCAGGATTACCTGTGCAGGAGTAGTGCCGTGTGCTGCTGCGACGAGGGCCACCTGCTCGGCGTTCAGGTCCTTGCCCTGGCCCAGCGGGCTGTAGGCCTCAACGGCAATGACCAGGTCGCGGCACTTGTTGGCCAGTTCGCCCTGCTGGAACGTCGGGTGGACTTCGATCTGGTTCACGGCCGGAACCACTTCTGCTTCCTTGAGCAGTGTGTCCACGTGGTCGGAGAGGAAGTTGGAGATGCCGATGGCCCGGATCTGCTTGTCTTGGTACAGCTTTTCCATGTCCTTCCACGCCTGCGTGAAGAGGCCCTGCGATGGGACTGGCCAGTGGATCAAGTAGAGATCGATGACTTCCAGGCCCAGGGCATCGCGGCTTCGCTGGAAGGCGTCATAAGCCTCGCCCTGCTCCCCATTGCGAAGCTTGGTGGTGATGAAAAGTTCTTCCCGGGGGATTCCCGATGCAGCGACAGCGGCACCAACGCCGGCTTCGTTGCGGTAGGCGGCTGCTGTGTCGATGTGACGGTAGCCGGCGTCCAGGGCATCTTCCACGACCTTCTGGGTTTCGTCCGCAGGTACTTGGAAGACACCAAATCCGAGCTGGGGGATGGTGACGCCGTTATTCAATGTCAGCTCTGGCATGACGGTCTCCTTCGACGGATGGTTATGGCGGTGACGCTCCGGCATTCTGGTTCCGTAATTTCCCGGGTTCCAGAAAGCGTTTTCGGAGGCTCTGTACTGAGCCTATGCAGTTTTGCCGGCAGAGTCAGCAGTCCAACCTGATCCTGTTTTTCCTAGGTCTGTCAGTCCTACCCACAATGGTGGTGTTTCACACGTCCGCAACGGCAGAATGGACGGATGGGTCAAAGCGCCGAGTTCGGTAAATTCCTCAAAGTCATGCGTGCCCGCCTCTCACCCGACGACGCCGGGGCGCAGGAGTCCGGCGGTGCCCGACGGGTGCCCGGACTCCGCCGCGAGGAGGTTGCACGCCTTTCCGGTGTGAGCACTGACTACTACACACGCCTGGAACAGGGCCGGAACATCCACCCCTCCAAGGCGGTCCTCGATTCCGTGGCCCGCGCACTCCGCCTGGACGCGGGGGAGCAGGCACACATGATGGACCTGCTGGAGCACTGTGCCAGCTCTGCAGGAAGTCCCGGCCCCGTGCAAAAGGTGCGGCCGGCCCTTCGGCAGCTGCTGGACGCCGTCGGAGATGTTCCCGCCCTGGTGCTGGGCAGGCGCGCGGATGTGCTGGCCGGAAACCGGCTGGCCCACCTGCTGTTCGCCGATTTCGCGGCTTTGCCTGCAGCCGAGCGGAACCTGACGCGCTGGATCATCCTGGATCCAGCGGCCGGAGCGTTGTTCAGGGATTGGAAGACCGTGGCCGCTGAGGCTGTCGGGGCGCTGCGCATGGACGTGGGCCGGCACCCCAACGATCCCCAAACCAACCATTTGGTGGGCGAACTTGCTGTCCACAGCGAGCATTTCCGTCAGTGGTGGGCCGGCCACAGGGTTGCCACGCGCTCCGCGGGAACGGTCCGGTTGCACCACCCGGTTGTAGGCGACCTGGAACTGAACTTTGAAACCCTGAGTCTCCCGGACGACCCCGACCAGCTCCTGCGGGTCTATTCGGCGAAGGCAGGTTCGCCGTCGTCGGACGCTCTGACGCTCTTGAACTTTGGCGACATGGGCACCCAAGCTGAAGTCTCGACACCCGAACCCGCCCGCCGAGAAGGCAGTTAATGACAATCCGGAGCTCCGGAACTGTCATCAACTGCCATCTCGTGTGGGTAGAGGGGGAGTCAGCGCTCCAGGCGGAAACCGAGCTTGATGGTGACCTGCCAGTCGGCCACTGCGCCGTCCTCGAGGTGGCCGCGGATTTCCTTGACCTCAAACCAGTCCAGGTTCCGCAGCGTCTGGGAGGCTGTTGCGATGCCGTTTTTGATCGCGTCGTCAACGCCTTCGGTGGAAGTTCCTACAATTTCGGAAACGCTATATGTGTGGCCAGCCATGGTGCTCCTCATCAACGTCTTACGAATCTCTGGAAAATCCGACCCGCCAGGCAGGCCGTCCAAGCAGACTAGCCCACGGATCTCCGTGCGGCCAGAGCCTGCGCTGGCTTAGCTTTCGCGCCAATCATTGCTGGTGATGTGCGAACCGGCCTGCGGTCCCATCTGCAGCATTCCGCCGTCCACGGGCCAGGACGCTCCATTGACGTAGCTCGACGCCGGGGATGCGAGGAAGGCGATGACGGCGGCGATTTCACGTGCGTCACCGGGGCGTCCCAACGGAACCCCGGGCCTTTCCTTCTGCGTGGGATCCTCGTCTTCCTGGCCGGTCATGGGCGTCGCAATCTCGCCCGGTGCCACGTTGTTGGCGGTGATTCCGTACTCGGCGAGTTCCAAGGCCATGGTTTTGATGAGGCCGCCCAATCCGTGTTTGGAAGCATCGTAGGCGGAGGCCCCTACCCGCGGCTGGAATTCGTGCACGCTGGTGACGGCGATGATGCGCCCGCCGTGGCCTGCCCTCACCATGCGCTTGGCCGCTGTTTGCATGGCTACGAACGCACCGTTGAGGTTGGTGTCCAAGGTGGACATCCAGGTTTGGTAGTCGAGGTCCAGGAACTTGGTGCCGTCGCCGGTTCCGGAGTTGTTGACGAAGACGTCCACGCCACCGAGTTCCTCAGCGAGTTTGTCGATTGCGTCCACCGTGCCTTGGACGTCTGTGGTGTCGAGTTGATGGACTACGGCTTTACGGCCGAGGCCACGGACTTCTTCCGCGGTTTCCTCGGCGCCCTTCTGGTCCGTGTGCCAGGTGATGCCTACGTCCATGCCCGCCTTGGCCAGAGCCACCGCCGTGGCCCGTCCGATGCCTGAATCCGACCCCGTGACAATGGCTGTCTGCGGGGAAAATGATGCGTCGCTCATGGTCCTGCCTTTCGCTCGGGTGATCATTTCGATAGATGTACCCCTACCCAGTGATACTGGGCATAAACACTCCCGGCGCAAAGGGTCATCCCGGCAGATGATGATGGAGTGTAGATTTTCTTGCAGCAGCACCCAGTGATCCCCACAACCAGGAGTCCTCATGTCAGAAGTTATTGTGGTCGGCGTCGACAACAGTGAGACCGCCAAGCGCGCAGCAGTGGCAGCAGCGAAGTTCGCCACCGCTCTCGGCGCCGAACTGCACGTGATCAGCGGCTTCTCCGATGACCGCATCGAAGAATTCGGCAGCGGCAGCGACCGCATCACCGTCTCCTCCGCCGACTCAGCGGAATACGTTGCCCGCAAGGTCTCCGAAGAACTGGACGTTCCTGCCGGAAACATCAAGTACTTCGCGGCGCGCGGTACTCCGGCCAACGCCCTCATCAATTACGCCGAAACCAACAACGCCTCGCTGATCGTGGTCGGCAACAAGCGCATGAAGGGCCTGGGCCGCGTCCTGGGCAGCATCGCCAACAGCGTTGCCCACGGTGCGCCGTGCGACGTGTACATCGTCAACACGGACGTCGACGCGTAACCACCCAAGTAAGTAACAGCAAACGTCGCTATGACCGCTCATAGCGACGTTTGCTGTTACCCAGTTGGGCGCCCCGGCGCTTAGTGTCCCTGGAACGCTTCCGCCAGCCACCACGAACCACCGTCGGACGCGATCTTGGCGTCGATCACCAGGGGCCGGTCTTGTGTCCCGGCTTGGTAGTCCGCGATCCACGGGCGCGCAGCATCGAGGTCGCCCACGGTCCGCACGGTCACCCCTTCGGCACCGAACCCACGGGCTATGGCGGCGATGTCCGTTTCCGGGAACACGACGCTGGAGAGCTCGGCCTCCGAGTGCTCCGACGCGAAGTGGTGGACCTCGGCCCCGTAGGCAGCGTCGTTGTAAACGATGCACACCAGGGGTAGTTTCAGCCTCGCGGCGGTCTCCAACTCGCTGATGCCCATGAGGAACCCACCGTCGCCCGCGCCCAGCACCGGCAGGCGCTGAGGCTGGGCAAGCGCGGCGCCAATAGCTGTGTAAAGCCCCAGCCCGATCGCCTGAAATGCCTGCGTGAAGCAGAACCCGAACTCGTCCGGAACAGCGAGGTACTGGCTGGGGTAGCCCATGAAGTTGCCGGAATCCACGGCCACGATGCGCACGGATGGGAGCATCGAATCGAGTTCCCGGGTGAGGACGCGGGGATCGATGGAGGTCGCCGTGGACAGGTCCGCCGTGGAAACGTCCCGCCACCGCGAGCCCCGCTTGATGGCCAGGGCGTTGGTTTCGGTGCGGTACTTCCCAGCGGGCTCGGATTGCACGGTCCGCAGCGCCGTCAGGGTGTCCGCAGCAGTCAGCGCCGAATCACCCAGCAGCCCCAGGGTGATGGGTCGGTTGGCGCCGAGCGCGGAGTCTTCGACGTCGATCTGCACCACGTTGGTGCCGGTGGAAATGAGTCGCCCGTGCCGCATGGTCCACATGTTCAGCGCGCAACCCCACCCCACAATCAGATCCGCACCGCTGATGAGTTCCGCCGTGGTGGGCGACGAAAAACCACCCGAGATGCCCAGGTTGTGCGAGTCGCCGTTGAACAGTCCGCTCGCCACTGCCGACGTTGCCACCAGCGCACCGGCATGCCGTGCCAATTCCAGGATCTCGTCCCGGGCGCCCCGTCCGCCGCGTCCCGCGACGAACACGGGCCGTTCCGCGGCGGAAATCAGGGCCACCAACTGCTCCACTGCGGCAGCGTCCGGGCGGGTCTTTAGCGGCTCAGGCACGACGACGGCACTCACCTCATCCGCGGCGCTGGCACTTTGGACGTCCAACGGCAAGCTCAGGACCACCGTTCGGCGCTCGTTCACCGCGGTCCGGAAGGCCCGGACAGTGTCTGCCACAGCTGTGGCGGGGGAGTGGATCCGTTCGGCCACGGCGCCGACGCTTCGGGCCAACGCGTCCTGGTCGATCTTGAAGTTGGACCGGATCGCTGCAGCCTGGGTGTCGGCGGTCAGCACGATCATGGGAGTGCGGCTCTTCGCGGCTTCACCGATTCCCGTAATGGCATTGCTGAGCCCACAGCCCTGGTGGGTGGTGACCACTCCCACCTTGCCGGACATCCGCGAGTAGGCGTCGGCCATGGTCGCAGCACCGCCTTCGTGCCGGGTGGCGGTGAAAGGGATTCCTTCGGCCATGAGGGTGCCGGTGACATCGAAGTTGCCGCTGCCCACCACTCCGAAAACATGCCCGACGCCGAGCTTCGCCAGTGTCCTGCCCACCAGGGTGGAAACCCGTACCTGCTCACTCATGCTGTTACCCCGGCGTCTTTTTCAATCAGCGCATACACGCGGCTCGGGCTGCCGGTGCCGCCCACGATCGGCAGGGGTGCCACCACCAGGGTTGCCCCTACTACCGGGAGCCGGTCCACGTTCCGCAGCGAGGTCACGCCATACTTATCCGCGCCCAGCAGGAACGAATGCACGGGGAACATCGGATCCAGCCCGCCGGCCTGCCCGGCATCGATCCCCACGGTTTCAACACCGAAACCGCTGATCGAGGCGTTACCGGCAAGCCACTTGGCACCTGCCGCAGAGACACCGGGAGTGTGGGGTCCGGCGTCGTCCGCGTTGACGAAAGCCGCAGCGTCAGCGCCACGCGCCGCCCAACCCGTCCGGAAGATGATCCAGCAGTTCTCCGGAAAAGCGCCGTGCTGTTCCTGCCATTGCTCAAAGTGCTCAGGTTCCAGCAGGAAGTCAGGGTCCGCGGAGACCTCTGCGGTCTTGTCGATCACCGCGATGGGCCCCACCAGGCGGTGGGGTTCGATCTGGTCCACGGATTTGCCATCCTTGCCGGTGATCCAGTGGACGGGCGCGTCCAGGTGCGTCCCGGCGTGCTCACCCACGGTGACGTCGTTCCACGCCCAAGCCGGTCCGGCGTCGTCGAAATTGCTCACCGGCGAGACGGACAATCCCACCGTGTTCGCAAAGGGCTGCGGCAGGTTCAGGATGGGGGTTTCGGAGCTGAGGGGCGTCGTGAGGTCGATGATCTCCACCGAGCCATTCGAAAGGGCTGCAGTGAGCCCGGCCAGAACAGACATTGTTCTCCTATCGCTTTCTTGGTTTAAGTGCTGCTTGAAGACGCGAAAATCGTGAAGTTTTGGTCGTTAGTTTTTGGGCCACCAAATGTCCCGAGCCACCGGAGAGGCCGGGACCAGGGTGGGTTGACGCGCCGATATGCCACAGGCCTTCGACGGCGGTTTGGTGGCCTGCCGCCTCGGGGAACGGCCGCCAGAGCAAATTTTGAAAGAGCTCAGCGGACCCTCCATAGGGGTCACCGTTGACGGCATTGGGATTAGCGCCGGCCAGGTCCGTGGGGGCGATGATGTCTGAAGCGAGAACCGTGGCCTGGGTTCCCGGTGCGAACTGCTCCAGCCGGGCAAGGGCCCGCTCCAGATAGCCCTGTTTCAGCTCCTCGGTCCAGCCTTCCTCCACTGACAGTTCGCCGGCCGCATCATCTACGGGAGAGAACGGAACCTCCTGCAGTTGCAGCCACAGCGTGGCTTTGCCCTCTGGAGCGCGGGACGGATCCAGCACGCACTGCTGCCCGACCACCACCGTGGGTTCGCTGGGCAGCAGGCCGGCTTCGGCCTCGGCGCAGGCGATTCCCGTGCTGTCCGAGCCGTTGCTGATGTGCACCAGCGGAACTTCGTTGAGTCGCGGATCGAGCCACTCCACGGGCTTGTCCAGGGCGAGGTGGATCTGCAGGGCGCCGCGGCCATTCTGGTAGCGTTCGGCCGCCGCCGCGGTCGCGGCCGGTGGCTGGCTGAGCAGCCGGGTATACAGTGCCTGCGGCGAGACGTTGGCCAACACGGTGCTGGCAGCGACCACGCCCTGCGCAGTGCGAACACCGGTGACTCTGCCTGAACCGCTGTCCACCAGGACCTCTTCCGCCTCAGCGCCCAGCACGATCTGAACCCCGTTGTCCCGCAGCAACGACTCAAACGCCGCCACGAACCTCGACGCCCCACCTTTCACCACCGGGAGCCCAAAGCCGTGCATGGTCATGGCCATCACCGGCAACATCACCCCACCTGTTGCCTGGTCCGGGCCAAGCCCTGCGTGCAGGAGCCACGGTGACCACAGCTGGTCCGTTTCCCACCCATCAAAGCGGCTGCGGGTGTAGTTCCGGCCGCTCATCACCGCGTCCCGGACGAAAGACTCTGTCCCGGAGAAACGTCCACGCCGGACGGCTCCGAAGGCAATCTTCGCAACCTCCCTGAATGATCGAAGCTCCGCCCCGAACGCCCCAAAAACCGTGCCGGCATTCCGCTCAAGGTCATTCAACATGGCCAGGTAGGCGGACTGGTCGCCGGTGACCTTGAAAGCGGCAGCCGTCTCGCCCGGATCCCGCTGCGCAATGACAACGCGGTGGGCGCCCGTGGCCGGATCTGCGGCGACGCTCGCGGTCACCGGGCCGGTGGTGTTGCAGTACTCCAGACCCCTGGCATGCAGTTCCTTGCCCAAAGCCGCGTACGCACCACCTGACACGAACAACGGGTGCCAGGAAGAGAAGGAGTCGTGCACGAAGCCCGGCAGGGTCCGCTCGGAGGAATGAATGAAACCTCCCAGCCGGTCCGAACGCTCGATGATGCAGACGCGCTTCCCGTCCATGGCGAGCTCAGCTGCCGCGACCAGGGAATTGATACCCGAGCCAATGATCGCGACGTCAACGGAATCGACCATCTCCGCTCCTTTCAGAAGTGCTCAGAATGTGGCTAGAAGTCCGGGTGGCTGGCGGTTGCGTGGTATTTGCCGCCGTGGAACACCAAGGGAGCGCCGCCCTCGTAGTCGTATCTCTCCACTTCCCCCACATAGATGACATGGTCGCCGGCGTCGTGCCGTGAGACCGTGCGGCATTGGAAGGAGGCCACCGCGCCGTCCAGCAGCGGAACACCGGCGATGCCCTCGGTGGTGTCCGTGCCGGCGAACTTGTCGATGGCGGGGGTTGCGAACTGGCGGGACAGGACATGCTGGTCGCTGGCCAGGATATTGATGGCGAAATGCGTGGCGTTCTCAAAGTCACCCAGGCTGGGCGACCGTTTGCTGGGACACCACAGCACCAAAGGCGGTTCCATGGAAACTGACGTGAATGAATTCGCGGTCATCCCCACCTTCCGGCCGTCGGCAGCAACAGTGGTCACCACGGTAACGCCTGTGGCGAATTGCCCCAACGCGCCCCTGAAATCCCGGACATCAAAAACCGAGGAGTCTTCCTCTTTGCGGGCCTGCATGAAATCGGCTGCGGCAGTGGGATCGAACCACCACGGGTAGGACGTCCGGGGATCATCGAACCCGGCCACGATGCCCGCTGCCAGGGCCGGGTGTTCAGCGGCTTCGCTGAGGAGGGTTTTCTGGTGGTCCCTGCGGGGCTTAAGGAGGTCGTTGGTCCATTCAACCGCCCACTGGCCCCATCCACGCCAGAACTCATCGAACGTCCGCTCCATCCAGTGGCGGTCGAACGGCTGCCGGCCCCTGCGAACTATCGCATCGAGGTAGTATTTGGCCGCCAGCGTCGCATTGTTTGAGCCCTGCCCGGTGAGGGGATCGTTGAGGACCACAGCGTCGCCGAGCCCGAACACCAGCTTTCCGTTGGCCAACTCCCCGACGGCGGACCTCACCGTTGGCGTGATGCGCCCCAGAAGCGTGGCGCCGCTGTCGGTCAGTTCCGCGGTGGCAAAGTTCTCTGCCTCGTGCGGAAAGTGCTCCCTCAGGATCTCCAGCGATCGCGCAAGCTGCTCTTGCGGGGTCCCGACGTCGGTCCACCGGTCCATGGGGCCGCCCACCACGCCTTCGAACACCATCATGCGGCACGGCCCGGAGACGGTCAGGCCCGGGAACGTAAAGAACTCGCCGACGCCGGGGACCATGGACATGCGGATGGCGGCGCCGCTGCTGGAGGTGCTGTCCGGTGACGCGTCGCCCGCAACAGCACAGCTGTCGGCCGTGACGTAGGTGAGCGCCAGGACCCGCTGCGGCCGGTCGAAGGGCGACTTTGCCTTGTCGCGCGGGAAAATCTGGCCGATCTCGCCCTTGCCGGTGCTGACAATCACCAGCTCGTACTCGCGGGCGAGCTCTTCGAGCATGCGCGGAGTGACCTTCTCAATGCGGAAGTCGCCCCCGGCGGCCACGAACGTCTCGATCCAGAGTGCGCTCTTGATCCGTTGGTCGATGGAGCGGGCCGGCCCATCCAAGGGGGCCTCCCATTCGACGGGGTCATCAGCTTCCACGCGCAACCGGATGGAGGTGATGCCCGGGACGGAGCCTGACTCGTAGAACTCCGTGAGCGCTGTACCCATCTGGGCTTCGGCGTCGAGCGCGGTGGAGAACATGCACTGGCTGGACATGACTTTGCCGGTGCGGATCTGGGCCGCGGAGCGGTCGGACAGGAGCGTCACGGCGTAGCCATCCCGTTGCAGGCCCAAAGCCAGTTGGGCACCGGATTCCCCGGCCCCGACGATTGCAATTTTTCGCATGGTTAAGTCCTTGCTGGCACGGGTGTGCTATTAAACCTTGGCGGCGGAGAGGCCGGCCAGGTAGTCGGCAGCTTTGTCCGGGTACATGAACCAGTCCTGGAATTCCGGAGGGTGGTTGAAGCCGTTGGCGAAGCGGTGGGCAATGGCCGGCTCGTTGTTCGCGGCGCCCAGGAGTTCAAGGACGTGGGGCGGCGGTGGGGCCAGGAGGGCATTTGTCCAGTGTGCAACGTGCTGGGCGTAATCCCAGTAGCGCTCGAAGGTGGCCTGCATGAACGGAGCGTCAAACGGCTGCGCCTCGTGTTCAATAATGCTGGCCAGGTACGACGCCGCGCACTTGCTTGCGTTGTTGGACCCCTGGCCGGTGATGGGATCGTTCAAGACCACGACGTCGGCCAGCCCCAGTACCTGCCTGCCGCTGGGCAACGTGGCGATGGGGTGGCGGACGGTGGGCGCGAACCGGCCTTGGAGGACGCCGTTGGGATCGGTCAGCTCGACGTCCGTGGCCCGCTCTGCTTCCCACGGCAGGAAGGTGCGCAGGATGTTCTTGGAGTTCTCCAGATGTTCCTCCGGCGTGAGGCCCTTCCAGGTGTCCATAGGCCCGCCCGGCACTCCTTCGAAGACCATGATTTCGCAAGGGCCGGTGGTGGTGAGGGCTGGGAAGACGAAGTACTCGCCAACTCCGGGGATGAGGTTGAACGAGACCGCCGAGTACTCTTCGCGGGGCTTCAGGCCCTTCACGTAGGTCAAGGCAAGGGCGCGCTGCGGGGCGTCGTAGGTGCTGCGTTCGGCGTCGCGGGTGAAGAGTTGAGCGATCTCGCCTTTACCAGCCGCCACGATCACCAAGTCCGAGTTCTGCGTGTATTTCTCCAGCTGGTCCATCCCGGCGTCGTCAAAGATCAGCTCACCACCGCGCGCAACAAACTCCTCCATGAACCGCGGAAATTTCACCCGCTGATCGATGGACTTGGCGTGGTTATCCAGGCGGGATGCCCAGCTGATGGCCTTCTGACCTGGCAGTTCAGGGTGGGGGATGGTGAAGGAGATGCCGTCCACCGTGGGGGCGTCGGGCCAGAAGTCCAGCCCTAATGCGCGTTCGTGCTCCAGCGCGTTATGGAAGATGCACTGGCTTGAGGCCACTTTGCCTTCCTGGATTTCCTGCGGGGTGCGGTTGGAAATGGTGGTCACATGAAAGCCCGCGTCCAAAAGCCCGATGCCGAGCTGCAGCCCGGACTGTCCTGCTCCGACGATGGTGATGTGGCGTTGCGTCATGGTGTTTGTCCTTGTCTGTCGAGTTGCTGTGAGGCCGTGTCAGTTGGCGGCGAGCAAGGGAATGGTTTCTTCGGCCCGCTCCGGGCCCAAAGCGGAGTAGCCGCCGTCGACAGCCCAATCGGCGCCGGTCACGAAGCTGGCTTGGTCGCTGGCGAGGAACGCGACGACGTCACCCACCTCGTGCGGGCGGCCGACGCGCTTGAGTGCGTGGAACGGTGCCGCCACGGAGTCCGTCTTCTCCAGGTTCCCGTTGCTGAGGGAGTCCATGATGTTGCTCCACACCCAGCCCGGGCTGACCGAGTTGACCCGGATCCCATCCGATGCGAAGTCCACTGCCATGCTGCGGGTCACCTGCACCAAAGCAGCCTTGCTGGCGGGGTACAACCATCGGCCTGTCTGGGCAACGGAGCTGGAAATGGAGGTGAAGTTGATGATGGCGCCGCGCCCCGAAGCCTTGAGGTACGGGCGGGCCGCGTTGCTTGCCACGACGGCGCTCACGAGGTTGACGTTGAGCGCCTCGAGCCAGTCGGCACGACCGGAAGCCGCGCCGTCGTCCTTGTAGGTACAGGCAAGGTTCACCAGGATGTCGAGCCCGCCGTAGAGGGCCACGGTTTCCTCAACGAGTTCGCTGACTGCGGCGTCGTCGGTGATGTCCGAGTGGGAATAGTGGACCCCTTCCCCGAGTGCTTTGGTGAGCCTGTCGCCGTCGGGAGCTATATCGGCCACCACCACTGTGGCCCCGGCCTCCCGCAAAGCCGTGACCACGCCCTGGCCCACCTTGGTGGCTCCACCGGTGACGATCGCTGTCCTGCCCTTGAGTGCTGACATGTGCCGAACCCTTTCCCGCGATGATGATGTTACGCAAATATGACGTGCGTCATATTTGTCCTGTAAGCGACTCTAGGCAGCCGCCGTCGTCCGAAATATCCACGTGGCGCGAGGATTATCCGAATTACGCAGGGTCTTCCTCTTCTTCATGCCAGCCGACCCAAGCCGCGGAAATGAGGCGGGGTTCCCCGGCCCGAAGCTCTGCCGTCCAGAGTTCGAAGTGACTCCGGTCCCATTCGTCCCGGCGGTCATGAACAGCCTTGATGTTCTTCACTTGTGCTCACCTCGCTTCCGTCACTGTTGTGGTTCTGTGAGCTGCGTCATACTTGTCCTGAAAGCGACTCTAGGCAGTAGCTGCACTCCGGAATATCCGCTCGGCGCGGGGATCATCCGAAAAGCGAAAAGACCCTGTGTAGTGGAAAACGGTGAAGTAGGTGGCGGATGGTGAGGATTCTTCCTCGTGACGTTCTGCGGGGGCGGCCCACCTTGGCCACCACCGACGTGGACCAAGCGCACGCCAAAATTGCTGAGCTTTTTTGCAGTCACGAGCTGTCGCCGCGGACGCGCCAGTCCTCGGTGGACATGAAGTTGCGTTCCCTCCACCGCGGCGATGTGGGAATCGAGTTCCTGGACTACGGCGCGGACGTTCGGATTGAGCCGGAGGGTCTCCAGGACTTCCATCTAGTGCAGATCCCGTTGGCGGGGCACGCATCCATGAAGGTGGGCGCGAGCACTGTGGAATCGAGTCCGGCGATGGCCACCGTTCCCCCGCTCGACAGGCCCTTCTCCATGAGCTGGGACAGCGGCAGCCCGCACCTCATTGTGTACGTGCGGCGGGCAGCGCTGGAGCGGGTGGCGTGGCATCTCAACGGCGCGGCACTTGGTGGGCTGGGCTACGGCATGGACCTTTCAGGTGGCGCCGGGCGCGCGTTCTTGAGGGCCGTCGTCGAACTTCATGACGACATGATCAGCCAGCCGCAGTCCGCGGCTCCCGCCTTTGTTCAGGGGTTGTTGGCGGACAGCATGATCTCGCGCTTGCTGATGGCGATGGAGCCGCCAGGCGTGGAGGCCCGGGACGCGGCCTCGGAGGGCCGGCTGGTCCGCGAATGTCGCGAGTTGTTGGAGCGTCACGCGGCCGAAGAACTCACTGTCCCTGACATCGCCGAGTGCCTGGGAGTTTCGGTCCGGACCCTACAGACCGCGCTCAGGGCGGAAACGGGCGCGACGCCGTCCGAGTTGCTGCGCAGTATCCGGCTGGACCGGGCCCGGGAGATGCTGCTGGAAGCGAGCCCGCGGGAGCAGAGTGTCACGGCGGTGGCGGAGTTGTGTGGTTTCACTCACCAAGGGCGCTTCTCTGCGCTCTACTTGAAGGCCTTCGGCGAATTACCAAGCGAGAGCTTGCGCCGCTAGGCAGGAGGCGAAGACTATTCTGAATCGCGCAGAATGCGGGGCAGGAATCCCAATTGATCCAATTCCCGAACCAGAAGTGGCGTTAGTTCACTCGGGGCCAGCCGAAGCCGGTAGGATCTCTTCCCCTTGGCGATCGGTTCAATGACGCCGCGGTCCAGGAGCTTTCGAATGTCTTGACTTCGTGTCGCAGCTGAACCTGTGAATGCTGAACTAAGGTCTGCGGCCTTCACGTCAACTTTCCGCGCGATGATGGTCAAAGCCAGGGCTTCGTCCGCCGTGAAGCGCGACGAGGCGAGGCCTCTTGCGATTGCGGGAACCAACAGGCCTTCCGTAACGAAGTCCTTGTCACCGAGTTTCGCCAACCTACTGAGGTCTGTCAGTAGTCCTTCGAGGACATACGTCGACCAGCGAATCAGGGACTCGGGTTCGAGGGAATCGGCGTCTTCGAGTCGTTCGTAGTAGAGGGCGCGGTTCTCCCCAAATACGGCCGTTGGGTTCAGCGCCCAGTATCCGGCGGTGTCGGAGAACCCTTGCCGCCGCATGGCGGCGTAAGTCATGAGTCTCCCGACGCGACCATTGCCATTGCCGAAAGGATGAATCCAGACGAACCGATGGTGGGCGAGCGCAATCTTGAGGAGCTCGTAGTTTTGAACTACGTCCGCATTGATGAAGTCGAGGAGTGCAGTCATGTCTCCGTGCACGCTCCCTGGCGAGGGTGGTCGGTGCGATGAGCCGCTGATGGTGACATCGGCGAGCCTGTAGGCACCAGGTGTGTGGTCCCCTTCACGTTCCAAACCGGCCACGGAGATGCGGTGCAGCTCCCGGACAAACCCGTGCGTCAGTATCGTCCCCCGGCCGACGGCGGAGTCGACGAGAGCCGTTGCTTCTTGGAGCTGGTTCGCAACTGTGTGAAGACCTCGGGAGCGGTGGTTCCTTCACCTAAATCTGCGCGAACCCGTTCAAGGTCGATGATGGCTTTCGCCAGTGGAGAGCTAAAGGGGAACTCGGGAAAATCGAGTGGGTTCACGGGGAGAATGGTCCAGAGAGGTTTCCAACAATTAAGAGCATGGCCGGATTATTCCCTAGAAATCAGTGATTTCGCTAGACCCGGCCCGTGCAGGAATTAAATTATCCGAGTCCAACAATTAAGGCGCCTGTGCCAGTTACGCCTCCAGCACGTACGTCTTCAGGTCGTCCAGCGTCTGCTGCATGTGCGCGTCCATCGCGAGTCGGGCCTCGTTGGGGTTGCGGGATTCCAGCGCCGAGGCAATCTTCCGATGGTGGCCAATAGCGTGTTCCTGAATCTCCGGGAAAGCCGATGTTTCGGTGCGGCGCGCTTCGAGGACCCGGTGCAGCGGCTCAAAGAGCACAGCCACAAACACGTTGCCGGAGGCGTGAAGAATCACGTCGTGGAAGGCGAGGTCGGCTTCCACGAAGGCCGCCAGATCGTTGACTTCGTGGGCGGCCTGCATCTTGTCGACGTGTTCGCTGAGTGCCGTGAGTTCCTCGTCGGAGATACGTTCGGCGGCGAGTTCGCAGGCGCCGGTTTCCAGCATGCGGCGGAGCTCAATGAGCTGGATCGCGGCGGCCGCGTCCTTGGTGCCCTCAGATGCCGCCCGCAGCACGGCTTCCAGCGATGCCCACTGATTCAGGGGGTTGACGAACGTGCCGCGGCCGCGCTCTACGCTGAGAATCCGTTGCGCTTCGAGGGTCTTCATGGCCTCACGCACGGTCATGCGGCTCACCTCGTGCTTGGCGCTGAGCTCAAGCTCACCGGGGACCACCGTTCCGGGCGGAAATTCACCCGCGATGATGCGGTCCAGCAACTCATCAGCGACGACGCCGACCAGCGACTTGCGTGCCATGTATCCCCATTTCCTGTACTCCGACCACCCTTTGTCCCGCGTCTTCCCGGGGTGGGATGGTTGTCAGACATCTTACGCTGGCGGTGGCCAGCTTGTTTCCCAAAATTCATGCAGCGCCTCGGCACATTCCTGCGGCTTCTCCCAGTGGACACTGTGGCCCGCGCCGGGAATGGCCTTCAGTCGACGCTGGGGGCTTTCGGCCACGAACGCGCGCAGGTGCTCTATGGGCCGAACCCGGTCTTCAGTTCCGGCGAGCACCAGCAACGGCGCGTGGACGCGCCCGGGTACTGAAGGTTCGACGCCGGTCATGGCCGCCAAGGCGCTGGCGGACAGAACGGGGAAGGGGACATTGAATCCGGTGCTGAGCCGCACCATGTCTGCTGCCGGCAACACCCCGTACCAGGCGTTCATGAGCTTCGCGATGGTTCCGGAATCGAAGAAGCCTTGGTCCAGCTGTGACCTGAGCACATCCTTGAACCCCTGATTTTGCGGCACCGGCGCCATGCCCACCAGGGTCAGTGAAGCCACCAGCTCCGGGCGGGCCGCCGCCAGCGTCAGTGAAACACTGCCACCCATCGAATGCCCCACGATGTGCACGGGACCTTGGGCCCGTGCTTCAAGGATTGCCCCCACCGAAGCCGCTGCCGAGTCCAGGTTCCATTCGAAATCCGACGGCAGGAAATCTCCCGAATGGTAGCCGGGGAGGTCGAGAATCCAGACTTCGCGGCCGGCGTCGAGCAGCTTCCTGGCGAGAGGCTCCCAGTACACCGAGCCGGATGCCCAGCCGTGGATCAGCACTGCGGGCAACGGCTGACCTGCGGGAATGGCAGGGGTGAGGACGTTCACGTGCGGGAGCGGAACCACGCTGTCAGCCATGACCCCAGCCTAGTGACGTGGAGCATCTTGCGCGGTGAGGAGCCGTGTGTCACACTAATTCAAATGTTAGATGTCTGACATCTTACATTCACTAAACCGCTACACAGATTTCCCACGATGGAGTGCACAGTGACCCTTGAAGCAGACGTTCTGGCCGCTTTCCCGCCGGAAGTCCGGATTCCCGCTCAGCTGGTAGCCGACGCCGTTGCCGCGTCCGCCGCCACCACCCCGCGCGTTTTGGTTGTCCTCGACGACGACCCCACAGGCACGCAGTCCGTTGCGGATCTCGCTGTGCTCACCCGCTGGGAGATTGAGGACTTCACCTGGGCCTTCACCCACATCCGTGAGAACCAGACCCAGGCCGCCGTTTACGTCCTCACCAACACCCGCAGCCTGGACCCCGCCGAAGCCGCTGCCCGCAACGAGGAGATTGTCCGCAACGCCCTCGCTGCGGCGTCGGGCAACGGTGGTGGTCCTCGGCTGCGCCTCGGCTTCGTCAGCCGCAGCGACTCCACCCTCCGTGGTCACTACCCCCTGGAGCCGGACGTCATCGCCGCTACCGTCGCCGCGGAAACCGGCGAACCCACCGACGGCGTCGTGATCGTTCCGGCGTTCCCCGACGCCGGCCGCGTCACTATCGGCGGTGTCCACTTCATGCGCGGCACGGGAGAAAACCTCGGCACACTTACCCCTGTGGCCGAGACGGAATTCGCCAAGGATGCGAGCTTCGGCTTCAAGAACTCTGAGATGGCCAAATATGTGGAGGAGAAGTCGCAGGGCCGCTTCCCTGCCAGCGACGTGATCGTCCTTGACCTGAACATCATCCGCGCCGGCGCGTCTGCCCAGGACCCCACCATCTCCGCCAAGGCCATCGCCGACGCTCTGGAGTCCGCCACCAACTCCACTCCGATCGTGGCCGATATCGTCACCGAGAACGACTTCCGCGCCCTTGCCCTGGGCCTCGAAGAAGCCGAACGGCGCGGCAAGAGACTCCTTTACCGCGTGGGCCCGCCGTTTGTCCGCGGCCGGATCGGCCAGGAAATCCGTACCGCTCTGACCTCCGAAGAGGCGTTCGCGGGCAATACTCCCTCTGCAGCCGGCGGCTTGATCGTGGTCGGCTCCCACGTTGGTGTCACGACCCGCCAGCTCAACGACCTCACAGCCGAGCACAGCTCGGCCAAGACTATTGAGATCGACGTCGAGAAACTCATCGCCGGTACCGAAACCGCGGGTGAAGCAGAGGCCGACGCCTACATCGGAACCGTGGTGTCCGACGTCGTGGACGCTCTCCACTCCGGTGACGTCATCGTCCACACCAGCCGCCTGCTCATCAAGACCGACGACGCCGCCGCGAGCCTGAAGATCGCCCGCACCGTCTCTGCCGCCGTCGTCGCTGTGGTGAACCGGACCCTGAAGACCTTCCCGCCGCGCTTCGTCATCGCCAAGGGCGGTATCACCTCCTCCGATGTGGCAGCGCATGGTCTGGAAATCCGCCACGCGATCGTCCGCGGGCCCATGCTGCCAGGCATCGTCTCGCTGTGGGAGCCGGTAGACGGTCCCGCAAAGGGCATCCCGTACGTCGTGTTTGCCGGCAACGTCGGAGACGACCAGTCCCTGACCCAGGTCACCCGCAAGCTCAGCAACACATTCTAGAATCCCGAACTTCAATGGAGAACACCATGACCAGCAGCAACTACACCATCACCGTCCTGGGTCTCGGGGCCATGGGCCTGCCCATGGCTACCCGCCTCGCATCCGAGCTCACGGTTCACGGCTTCGACATTGCCGAGCCGCGCCTTGAACTCGCCGCAGAAGCCGGCATCAAGACCTTCGCCTCAGCCCGCGAGGCTTCCCAGGACGCGGACGCGTTGCTCCTGGCCGTGCGCAACGGCGAGCAGCTCAACGATGTCCTGTTCGGTGAGAATGGAGTTGCCTCGGTATTGAAGCCGGGCGCCGTCGTGATCCTCGGCAGCACCGTTGGCACCGAAGCCATCCCCGCCACGGTCGCCAAACTCGCTGAGTACGGCGTCGCACTGGTGGATGCTCCGCTGTCCGGCGGTCCGAAGCGTGCCGGTGAAGGCGACCTGCTGATCGTCGTCGGTGCCGAGCCGGAGGCCCTTGAAAAGGCGCGCCCCGCACTCGAGCTGCTGGCCTCCACCCTGAGCATCGTGGGCGACAAGCCCGGCGACGGCCAAGCCCTCAAGACCGTCAACCAGCTCCTCTGCGGCGTCCACATCGCCGCCGCTGCAGAGGCCATGGCCCTTGCCGACGCCCTCGGCTTGGACCAGGCGAAGACCCTTGCCGCCCTCGAAGCCGGAGCCGCCGGTTCCTTCATGCTGTCCAACCGTGGTCCGCGCATCCTCGAGGCCTACTCCGAAGACGGCGCCGAAGTCCTCAGCCGCCTCGATATCTTCGTCAAGGACATGGGCATCGTGGGTAAAGCGACGCGCGCCGCCGGCCTCGCAGCACCCGTTGCCGCCGCAGCTGAACAGCTTTACCTTCTCGGCCAGGCCCAAGGCCTCGCCGCTGCCGACGACTCCGCCGTCATCAAGGTTGTCGCGCCCGCAAAGCGCACCGCCTAACCACCCCCATAAGAACCCGCGACGACGGCGATCCCCCCTTCGCCGTCGCCGCCACCTCCCGCCGGTCTTGCCTAGACTGGTATGTCAAAGGAGACACCCCCCATGAATCCCCTCGTTAACTCGTTGATGGTTCAGGCGGCCGACGCCCCCGCCATCAAACCCGCAGTGGAACTGGGAACACCCCTTCTGCTGACCATCGCCGCAGCCGGAATCGCTTTGCTGCTGGTGCTGATCATCCGCTTCAAGATCCAGGCTTTCGTTGCGCTGCTGGCAGTCAGCATCGTGGTGGGTGTTGCCGCCCAGATTCCGCTCAAGGACATCTTCACCGTGGTGACCACGGGCGTTGGCAGCACCATGGGCAAGGTCGCCTTGTTGATTGCCCTCGGCGCCATCCTCGGCCGCATGATCGAGGTTTCCGGGGGCGTGCAGTCCCTGGCTACCCACTTCACTGAGAAGCTTGGCGCGAAACGCGTCGCTATCGCACTGACCGCCGTGGGTTTCCTTGTGGCGATCCCCGTGTTCTTCGAGGTGGGCGTGATCGTCCTGGTCCCGATCGTCTATGCCTTCGCCAAAATCGCGAACGTCCACCCCATCAAGTTCGGCCTGCCCATGGCCGGCATCATGCTGTCCATCCACGTCGCCGTACCGCCGCACCCGGGCATCGTCGCCGGCGCCGGTGTCTTCGGCGCCGACATTGGGCTGATTACCCTCATCTCCCTGATCATCTGTGTTCCGCTCGGTTTCCTGTCCTACTGGGTTGCGAGCATCATGAACCGCAAGGAGTACGAGCTGCTCCCCGGCGTCAAGCAGCAGGTGGACGAGTTCGGTTCTGAATCCCTGGTCCACGTCGGCCACGACGGTCCGGGTGCCCGCGCCATCGCTCCTCCGCGTCCCGGCCTGATCATGTTCCTGATCGCCGCTCCGATCGTCCAGATCCTCCTTGGCACGGTCGGCACGCTGACCATCCCCAAGGACAACTACTGGTACGGCGTGGCCGCGTTCATTGGCAACCCGTTCTTCGCCCTGCTCGTCGCCGTTGCGCTGTCCTTCTTCCTGCTCGCTGTCCGCCGTCATTGGTCCCTCAAGGAAACCGGCGAGATATTCGAAGGCGCACTCCCTCCCATTGCTTCCATCCTCATGGTGGTCGCAGCCGGCGGCGTGTTCGGTGAAGTGCTCCGCACGTCCGGCATCGGCGCAGCCCTGTCGCATACCCTGGACAGCCTTGGCCTGCCGGTCATCGTGCTCGGCTTCATCATCTCGCTCGCCCTCCGCGCCGCGCAGGGTTCTGCAACCGTCGCCATCGTGACCACCACCGGCCTGCTGACCTCCGCCGTGATGGAAGGCGGCTACACCCCTGCGCAGATCGCCGTGATCGTGATCGCCATCGGATTTGGCTCGCTCGGCCTCTCACACGTCACCGACGCAGGCTTCTGGACCGTGGTCCGTTACTACGGCCTCACCGTGTCCGACGGCCTCAAGACCTGGACCGTCCTCACCACGATCCTTGGCCTGGCCGGCTTCGCGCTGACGTACGTCGCCTGGATCCTGGTAGGGGGCTTGGCCCACTGATGCGCACCACACTCGATGACCTGGTCACCTCTGCGCTGGCCGATGGCTCCGCAGTTCCGGCATTCACCTGCTACGACTTCACTACAGCCCTTGCCGTGGTTGCGGCCGCTGAGGATGCCCGTCTTGGCGTGATCCTGCTGGTCGCTCCGAAGACTGCGTCCACTGCCAACGGCCTGAGGCTCATCACGGCCCTGCGTGGCCTGGCTGACTCCGCGAGTGTTCCCGTCTCTGTCCAGCTTGACCACGCGTCGGATCTGCAGGTCATTCGTGATTCCGTGGCTGCCGGTGCTGACGCGGTGCTCGCCGATGGTTCGTCCTTGCCCTACGAGGACAACATCGCCCTGGTCTGCGAAGTCCGAGCCGCGCTGGACGCGCTAGGTGCTGCCGACGTCGTGATCGAAGCAGAACTCGGCGGCCTTGCCGGCGACGAGGACAGGGCGTTCGGTACTGACGATTCAGCGCACGACGCCGCAACGTCAGTTGCGGGGCTCACTGACCCGGCGCAGGTGGCTGACTTCGTTGAACGAACAGGGGCGCAGCTCCTGGCCGTTGCAGTGGGCAACGTGCACGGCAAGTACAAGGGCGAGCCCACCATCCGCTGGGACGTGCTGCAGGACGTCGCAGCACGGACCGACGTTCCGCTGGTGCTCCACGGTGCTTCCGGCATCCCCGCCGATGAGCTCGCGAAAGCCCCTTCGTTGCGGGTTGGCAAGGTGAACTTCAACACTGAACTGCGCACCGGAATCCTGTCCACGCTGGAATCTGAAACCGCAGCGCACAGGGCCGATGGCGAGAATCTGCAAGGCCTGCTGTCCAAGTGGAACGTCTCTGCGGCGACCTTCGCCGGTGCCACACTGGAGTTGCTCAGCGCCTGACGGGCAGCGCGGCACCCGATACCGGCATGACAGGGAGGCTAGGATCAAACCATGATCCTGGCCTCCCTGATTTTTGCGTCGATAGCTGCCCTGCTCCACGTCTACATCTTCACCATGGAGTCCATTACCTGGACCAAGCCCAAGACCTGGAAAACGTTCAGCATCACCTCCCAGGCTGACGCGGAAACCACCAAACCGCTCGCCTACAACCAGGGCTTCTACAATCTCTTCCTGGCCATCGGAGCCTTGATCGGAATCGTCGCAGTGGCCATGGGCGCCCCGCAGGTGGGCTGGACCCTCGTCTTCAGCAGTTGCGGTTCCATGCTTCTGGCAGCTTTGGTCCTCGCCGCAAGCGGCAAGAAGTACCTCCGCGCAGCGACCCTCCAAGGAACCACGCCGCTGCTCGCCGTCGTGCTTGGTGTCCTGGCGCTGACTCTTGGCTAGGACCCAAGCTCCCGGCTAGGACTCCGGCGGTCCGTCCTGGGCTGCGGCTTCGTCCATCCACACCACTTCCCAGTGGTGCCCATCCAAGTCACGGAACGCCCGGCTGTACATGAATCCCATGTCCATGGGGTCGTAGGTTTCGGAACCTCCGGCGTCAAGGGCCTTGGTGGCCAAGGCGTCCACCTCTTCACGGCTGTCGGCCGAAATAGCGACTATTGCCGCCGTCGAGTTTTGGGTGTCCGCGATGGGCTGCTTGGTGAACTCGGCAAACTTGGCGTGGGTCAGGAGCATGGCGAAAATGGTGTCGCTGAAGACCACACAAGCGGCGGTTTCATCGGTGAAGTTTGGATTGATGGAGTAGCCAAGGGCCGTATAGAAGGCCTTGGACGCCTCGAGGTCGCTGACGGGGAGGTTCACGAATATGGACGTAGTCATGGCTTCGATCCTGCCGGTGTTTCGCCGTCCCGTCCAGACCCAAAAACCAGTGGTGGATGACCCGCCGATACCCAGCCATATCCAGCCTGCTGGCTCCGCCCCTTCGACGGGCGGACAATGGAGTCAACACGCAGGTGCGTGGGTTCCAAGGGAGAGCCATGGAGCGGGAATCGGAAGCGAACCACCGCGCAGGCCGGGACGCGGTGGCGCAGAGGGATCCGGCGATCGACCTTGTCCGGTTCACCTGCCTGCTCCTGGTGGTTGCTGCGCATTGCATGATGGCCAACCCTGTTCTGCAGAAGGACGGGACGGTCACCACGGAGAACGTACTCATGGAGCAAAGCTGGTTCACACCTGTGGCCTGGGCCCTCATGATCGTTCCACTGTTCTTCGTGCTGGGTGGTGTGACGGGCTTGCAGTCGTGGCGGCGCCTGAGAGCCCGCGGCGGTACCGGACTCGACTTCGCCCAACTCCGGCTCCTCCGACTGGTCCGCCCCGCCATGGCATTGCTCGCCGTCATGTGGGGAGGGCTGTGGGTCGCGCTGCTGCTGGGTGTCCACCCCCAGGTCATCCAGCTCATGGCCACCGGCGCCGCCATGCCGCTGTGGTTCCTGGCCGCCTATCTCACGGCGCAGCTCAGCGTTCCACTCCTGGCCAGGTTCCACGAACGCGCACCACTGCTGACCCTCGCCATGTTGGTGGCGCTGATCATCACGGTTGACTCCCTTCGAGGAGCGCTGCCCGTGCTCGCGTTCACCAACCTGATCTTTGTGTGGTGTGCGGTCCAGCAGTTGGGTTTCCTCATAGCGGATGGATTCTTGGAACAGCGCAGCCGTACCTGGTTGGTGGGTGTCATTGTCTCCAGCAACCTGTTGTTGGGGCTGGTCACAGGAGTGGCTGTTTATCCGGGCAACATGGTGGTCAATATCAACCCGCCCAACCTGTGCTTGCTGCTGTTGGGCATCTCACAGGCCGCAACGCTTCAGCTCCTCCGCAACGGAATTGAATGGCTCGCGGGAGTCCGCTGGATCCAGGCAGTCATTGCCGTAGCCGGCCGCAGGTCCATGACGGTTTATCTGTGGCATCTTCCGCTGCTGGTGGGCATGTCAGGGTTGTTGTTGCTCACCGATGTGCCCAAGCCCGCAGGTGGCACGCCCGAATGGTGGTGGGCCCGGATCCCTGTTTTCCTTGCCGTGGTCGCCTTGCTGGTGCCGGTGGTGTGGCTTTGTGGCTGGTTGGAGGACCGTCCGACGGCGGCAAGCCACGCGCGGGGTCCCTCGCGTACCGCTGTGGTGACGGCCGCCGTCGTCGTTTTGATTCCGCTTGCGGACGCCGCGTTAAACGGCCTGACGCTTGCCTTGTTGGGTGGGGGAGCGGCGTGCTTTGCCCTTTCAGTCCTGTTGCTGGGGAGGGTTCCGACGCCGGTGCTGCCGCTATCGCCCGTCGTTGGGATCCATGAGCGGCGCGGCTATCAGGTCCCCACGTTGCGGGAGCCGGGTTTAAGTGCCAATCTCGAACCATGACCGAGTACACGGATTCACTGGCAGAGTCGTTCCGCCCTGGCGTCACTACGGTGCGCAACGACAAATTCCACCGCTATGAGCTGCACGTAGACGGCGATTTGGCCGTGATTTCCCAGTTCCTTGATCGGCCCGGTCACATTGATTTCATCCATACGGAAACCAAGCCCGGGTTCAACGGCCAGGGCCTGGCTAAAGTCCTGGCGCACTTTGCTCTGGACGATGTTGTGGCGTCCGGCAAGCGCATCATCCCGCATTGCCCGTATATCGCCGCGTACCTGAAAAAGCACGAAGGCTATGAGCAGGATGTTGACTGGCCCGCCGAGAAGCCCGTGGGCGAACCGGGCAACGAATAAGGCCTAAGCGGGCACTGGCTGCTCTGAGTTCTTCCTTCTCTTCAGTGGCAGGCCTGCCCTGTCCGCAGGGAAGGGCCAGTCTTTCCGTGCGCCGCTGAGGGAGACGATTGCGTCATTTTCATCGAAAACGACTTGGCCGCGGCAGCTGGCATGGACCTGCATGGCGCTGACCAGGCTGCCCCCGTGGATATGATCGGCGTCGGTCACTAAATAGGTAAAACTCCGCATCACGGACTCCCCAGGGGCCAGCAGCCGGATCCGGAGGTCGCGCTCAACCGGTTCCGAGGTATAGCGCAGCACTTCCATGCCCTCGTTGGTGAAGGACCGGGGTACCAGCGTCACGTCCCGCAAATGGCTTGCGGAGCGGTTGATGATCCATGCCGTAAAGATGACGGTATCTCCTGGAATGGCCACCGGCCGGTCCGCTCCGTAGACCAAGGTGGCGCGGCCCGCATTCTTCTTGCGGGTGAGTGGACCTGATCTGTGCGGCGGCAATCCACGGACAATGGCGCTCGGTTGCTGCGTTCCGTCCTTATGGACAGCACGCATCAGTTTTAGGAAGGGGCGGGGGCGGCGGACGTCCATGGTTCCTCGATTCGCGCCAGGGTTCAGGAGGGTCATGTTTATTAGTGCGGCCAAGGTTGGGATCGTGACGCGAAAGTTGGAGTTCTCTACAGGCCCGCGACGCCCGGTTCAAGTCACACGGTTTCTGGTGTCACACTATTATTTATGGATCAAGTAGTTGCGGTCGGCGCCGATGGGGCGTCACCACTTTCGGTGACGGCCTCTGCCAGCGATCCGCAGATCATTGCTTTGGTGCGTGAAGGCGCCACGGAGGCCTTCGACGTTCTCTATCAGCGGCACATGAAAGTGGCACAGTTCGTTGCCCGGTCCCAAACGGACAACCCGAGCGACGCGGATGACGTGGTGGCCGAGTCTTTCGCCACGATTTTTCAGCTGCTGACGGAGGGCAAGGGACCCAAGGAGTTTTTCCGGTCCTACCTCCTCACCGTGGTGAGGCGTACCGCACACGATCGAAACCGCAAAGCCCGCCGGATGCCCACGGCGGAGAATGACGCCATCCTCGATGCTCCGGTCCTGGACAACGATCAAGTAGTCAGCGAACTTGAGTCGAGCATGATGGCCAAGGCTTTCAAGTCCCTGCCGGAGCGCTGGCAGGCTGTTCTGTGGCACCTTGATATCGAGGGTCTGAAGCCTGCAGCAGCCGCTCCCTTCGTGGGCCTGACCCCCAATGGTGTCTCGGCGTTGGCGCTCAGGGCCAGGGAAGGTCTACGCCAGGCTTATCTTCAGCAGCACATCAGCCGGACAGTGGATCAGGCCTGTGACGAATATGCCAGCCAGCTGGGTAAGTACGCCCGCAATGCGTTGAAGCGCACTTCCGCCGAGAAGGTAGGCGCACATCTGGAAGGCTGCGCGAAATGTACGGCCTTGCTGATTGAACTCAATGACATCCAGGGCGGCATGCGCTCCATCCTCTTCCCCCTGCTGACAGGGATCACCTTCACTCCGGCGGCAGCAGGGGCGATCGGCTTCGGTGGCACGTCTACGGGTGCAGCCAACGGTGTCGCCGGGAGTACCGCTGCACCCGGAAATGTCGCTGCCCAGGGTATCCGTGGCCTCAGCAACGTGTGGAAGTTGACGGCCGCCGTGATAGTGGGCGTCATGGCATTGGCAGGGACCCTCATATGGTTCCTTCAGCCCAGCCCGGCGTCGCAGTCCACTGCGTCCGAGGCCGTCTCCAACCTCCCGCCAGCCCAGGAGACTTCGTTGGCCACGGCGACCCCACTCCCGGCCGCGTCCTTGCCCGAAGTGGTGGAACCTCCGGCCGTCGAGGCTCCACGGGCAAATCCCTCTCCCGACAGTCCGGTGGCACTGCTGCCGGAACCACCCGCCGTCGTGATTCCACCAGCCCCGGCCCCGCAGCGGAAGGCTGTTGTAGTGGACTCCGGTACGGTGACGTCGACGCCGGCACCCGGCGGTGTGCCTCCTGCGGCACCCGCTACCCAAACGGTTGACGCCAAGTTCGCGGCTACGCAAGGGGCGAACCCGACGGAACGGACCCTCAAAGTGGACTTCTCGCTTCAGGGACAAGGCAGCCCGACTGCCGGCCAAGTGGACTTCACCCTGCCGGATGGGGCAACGTTCCTGGCTGGAAGAACTGTCGCTCCCGCGGGGTGGACCTGCGTCGGTGTCTCTGGGGGAGAACGCCAGATCCGGTGCAGCACCGACTCCGTGGATGGTACCGACCTCGCATTCACCGTGGGAGTTGCCCTGCCAGCTGCCGCCGTGTCTGGAACGTTGGATTACCGGTTTGCCGCGCAGGGTGTCATCACCAAGAACTTCACCAATACGTTCAGCTAGGCACTCGGACCCAGCCCCATGGCCTGCAGCCAGGGCTAGCCCGGGCGGCTCTGTCTTTCGGCGCGCCGGCTGCCTTCTTTGCCCTGTCTTTCCGGGGCCTTTAAAGATTTCTGGATTCTCTACCTTTTTTCGCGTCACGAAGAGATGCCTCCATCCACTGGAGTACTGGCGAGTAGCCTAGCTCGACGCCGATTCGCTTCTGTGGGTCGGCCTCGTGCGTGACAACGAAAAGCGAGAGAGAACCGTGAAACACACACGTCCACAAAAGCTGTTGGCGGCCGTCGTCGCCACAGCGATCATGTCGCTGGGGGTGGGTGGCGCCTTAGCGCCACCGGCCTTGGCGACAGTCCCGGGGTCCCCGGGTGTTGCCCAACCAGGAACGCCGGTCTACACCGAGGACTTCTCCAACCAAAATGCCACCAGCGGTGCCATCAGCATCCTCAACTACACCGGCGGCGCCGAGGCTGCCAATGAAACATACTTTGCAGACACCCCTTACACTCCGGCCGGCGGACAGTGCGATGGCTGGATACTGAATTCCTCCACGCCGTTGCCAACCTCTGACGCCGGGTGTACCAACAACCAGCCTGATGGTTGGAACCAAATCCGGCAAATGGCTGCCGCCCTTGGATTGGCCCAAGGCCAGACAGCTGCGGAATCCTCCACCAACCAGGTGCTGTCCGAATACACGAACAGCCCCACCGGGCGCATCACACCCGGAGTCCAGTTCCGGACTGAAGACAACACTATTCCTGCGACCGAGGGCCACTACTACGCAGTATCGGCCTACTTCGCACAGGTGAACTGCCACTCGACCCACGCAAAGGAGACCTTCAGCCTGCTGATCAACGGCACGCGCCAGGTCCTCAGCACCGGGCTTGATCCTTGTGGATCAAACACCACCAACGGCGCCGCCATAGAGATCCAGAAGCTCCAGTCTGCTGCCTACCAGGTGCCGATGGGCACCTCCCCTTCACTCGGTCTTGAGCTGAGGAACGAAGCCACCAGCGGTGCCGGTAACGATGTCGCTTTTGACCTTCCGCAGATCGTGGACGTTACCCCCCAGGTGGATAAGTCCTTCACCCCGTCCCTCATCGGCCCCGGCGGAACGTCCAAAGTTACCTTGACGGTGACCAACACAGACGATTTGATGGCCAAGAATGACTGGTTCATCACGGATACCCTCCCTGCCGGCGTAGTTGTTGCCGGTACCCCCAATATTGGTGGCACCTGTGTACAAGCCGCCGGAACCAATCCCCTGGTGCGCACGGCCGTTGCCGGCAGCAACTCCATCGCGGTGACCGGCGGGGACCTCGCCCTGGGCATGACCTCCTGCACCATCGAAGTGGACGTCACGGCAGCAGCCGAGGGCACCTATGTCAACGGTCCGGCCAACATTGCCACCAACCTGAACCCGCCGGCTGACGCAACCTTGGTAGTCAAGGCCCCTCGCCTCGAACTGAGCAAGGCACTGGATGCCACTCGCCTGATGGATTCGGATCAGTTCACCACGGAGATCCGCACCGGCTCGGCTACGGGACCTGTTGTCAGCAACACTGCCAACGCCACCACCACCGGTACGGGTTCCACCGTCACTGCGGGTACAGGTGTCACTGGCGAATACATCGCTGACGCCGGGGCAACGTACTACCTGACGGAGTCGGGTACCAACCTGTCCGGCTACAGCAAGGTAATCACCTGTGTTGATGCCAACGGTCTTCAGGCTGGACTGCCCGTCGGAGCGGTAGTAGATGCTGCTTACTCCTTGGTGCCTGTTGCCGGCGCCGATATCAGCTGTGTTCTCACCAACACGGCCGTTCCGGCACCGGAATTGGAATTCACCAAGTCCGCTGACTCTTCAGACATCCAGGATCCGTCTGTTGTGGGTGACCAGATCACCTACACGTTCACGTCCACCAACACGGGCAACGTACCCCTGACGGGTGTCACCATCAACGACCCCTTGGATGGTTTGTCTGCCCTCACCTACACCTGGCCAGGGACTCCGGGCACCTTGCTCCCCGGTGAAACTGTGACGGCTATGGCCACCTACGCCATCACCCAGGCTGACATTGATGCAGGACACGTGGCCAACCTTGCCACCACCACGGGTAATCCTCCGACAGGTCCTCCTGTCACCCCGCCTCCGGCTGGTACGGATACCCCGCTGACTCCGGCTCCGGCCATGGAGTTCAGCAAGTCCGCTGATGCCTCGGCAATCCAGGATCCGTCGGTTGTGGGTGACCAGATCACTTACACGTTCACTTCCACGAACACGGGCAATGTCTCCCTGACCAACGTGTCCATCAACGATCCGCTGGCTGGCCTGTCAGCCCTGACCTACACCTGGCCCGGTGTTGCAGGAACGCTCCTGCCCGGCCAGACGGTCACCGCTACGGCAACGTACGCCATTACGCAGGCCGACATCAACGCCGGCCACGTCGCCAACACGGCGACTACCACTGGCACTCCGCCCACCGGTCCTGCGGTAACGCCGCCTCCGGCTGGTACGGATACCCCGCTGACTCCGGCTCCGGCCATGGAGTTCAGCAAATCCGCGGATGCTTCGGGCATTCAGGATCCGTCGGTTGTTGGTGACCAGATCACCTACACGTTCACTTCCACGAACACCGGCAACGTTCCGCTGACCAACGTGTCCATCAACGATCCGCTGGCTGGCCTGTCTGCCCTGACTTACACCTGGCCGGGAACTCCGGGCGAGCTGCTTCCGGGCCAGACGGTGACGGCTACGGCAACGTACGCCATCACGCAGGCTGATATCACGGCCGGTCATGTGGCAAACTCGGCAACCACGACGGGCACCCCGCCTGTTGGTCCTCCGGTGACGCCTCCTCCGGGCACCACCGACACTCCGCTGACGTCAACTCCGGCCATGGAGTTCACCAAGTCCGCTGACGCG
The DNA here is from genome assembly GCF_037402035.1 of Paenarthrobacter sp. CCNWLY172. Classification (NCBI taxonomy): domain Bacteria; kingdom Bacillati; phylum Actinomycetota; class Actinomycetes; order Micrococcales; family Micrococcaceae; genus Paenarthrobacter; species Paenarthrobacter sp. CCNWLY172. The sequence goes on along the minus strand of NZ_JBBEGB010000009.1, from coordinate 124,196 downwards.
TCCGCCATTCAGGATCCGTCCGTTGTGGGTGACCAGATCACCTACACGTTCACATCCAAAAACACCGGCAACGTTCCGCTGACCAACGTGTCCATCAATGATCCCTTGGTTGGTCTCTCGGCTCTGGTTTACACCTGGCCGGGCACTCCTGGTGAACTGCTTCCGGGCCAGACCGTGACGGCTACGGCAACGTACGCCATTACCCAGGCTGATATCGACGCCGGTCACGTCGCCAATGCAGCGACCACCACGGGCACCCCGCCTGTTGGCCCGCCGGTAAACCCTCCTCCGGGAACCACAGATACTCCGCTGACCAGGGCTCCAGCCATGGAGTTCACCAAGTCGGCTGATGCTTCGGACATCCAGGATCCGTCCGTCGTGGGTGACCAGATCACCTACACGTTCACGTCCAAGAACACGGGCAACGTGAAGCTCACCGGCGTGGTCATTGATGACCCGCTGGCGGGTCTGTCGCCGTTGGTTTACACGTGGCCGGGCACTCCTGGTGAACTGCTCCCGGGTCAATCGGTGACGGCTACGGCGACGTATGCCATTACGCAGGCTGATATCGACGCCGGTCACGTTGCGAACGTTGCGACCACTACGGGTACTCCGCCCACCGGTCCTGCGGTGACGCCGCCTCCGGCTGGTACGGACACTCCGTTGACGGCTGGTCCGGCCATGGAGTTGACCAAGACAGCTGATGCTTCCGGTGTTCAGGATCCGTCGGTCGTGGGTGACCAGATCACCTACACGTTCACGTCCACCAACACAGGCAACGTAAAGCTGACTGGTGTGGTCATCAATGATCCGCTCGCGGGTCTTTCGGCTCTGACCTACACCTGGCCGGGTACCCCGGGCGAGTTGCTTCCGGGTCAGTCTGTAACGGCTACGGCAACGTACGCCATTACGCAGGCTGATATCGACGCCGGTCACGTTGCGAACGTTGCGACCACTACGGGTACTCCGCCCACCGGTCCTGCGGTCACGCCGCCTCCGGCTGGTACGGATACCCCGCTGACTCCTGGCCCCGCCTTGGAGTTCAGCAAGTCCGCTGATGCTTCGGCAATTCAGGATCCGTCGGTTGTGGGTGACCAGATCACTTACACGTTCACGTCCAAGAACACTGGCAATGTGAAGCTCACCAACGTGTCCATCAAGGATCCGCTGGCTGGCCTCTCGGCTCTGACCTACACCTGGCCGGGTACCCCGGGCGAGTTGCTGCCAGGTCAGACGGTGACCGCTACGGCGACGTACGCCATCACGCAGGCTGATATCGATGCAGGTCATGTCGCCAACTCGGCAACCACTACCGGCACCCCGCCTGTTGGACCCCCTGTTACGCCTCCGCCGGGAACGACGGATACTCCGTTGACCCCGGCTCCGGCAATGGAGTTCAGCAAGTCGGCGGATGCCTCGGCAATCCAGGATCCTTCACAGGTTGGTGACGTTATGACGTACACCTTTACCTCGAAGAACACGGGCAACGTGAAGCTCACCAACGTGTCCATCACGGATCCGCTGGCTGGTCTTTCGGCCCTGGACTACACCTGGCCCGGTACTCCGGGCGAGTTGCTTCCGGGTCAGACGGTGACGGCTACGGCAACGTACGCCATTACCCAGGCTGATATCGACGCCGGTCATGTCGCCAATGCGGCGACCACCACGGGCACCCCGCCTGTTGGTCCTCCGGTGACGCCTCCTCCGGGAACGACGGATACTCCGCTGACTACGGCTCCGGCCATGGAGTTCACCAAGTCGGCTGATGCTTCAGCAATCCAGGATCCGTCGGTTGTGGGCGATCAGATCACCTACACGTTCACCTCGAAGAACACGGGCAACGTCAAGCTCACTGGTGTGGTCATCAATGACCCGCTGCCGGGTCTCTCGGCGCTGGAATACACCTGGCCTGGTACTCCGGGCGAGTTGCTTCCGGGTCAGACCGTGACGGCTACGGCAACGTATGCCATCACTCAGGCTGACATCAATGCAGGCCACGTCGCGAACACGGCAACCACCGTGGGCACTCCGCCCACCGGTCCCGCTGTGACGCCTCCTCCGGCCGGTACTGATACCCCGTTGACCCCGGCTCCGGCCATGGAGTTCACCAAGACGGCAGACGCTTCCGGTGTCCAGGATCCGTCTGTTGTGGGCGATCGCATCGTCTACACGTTCACGGCGAAGAACAGCGGCAACGTGACCCTGACCAACGTTTCCATTACGGATCCGCTGGCCGGTCTCTCGGCTCTGACGTACACGTGGCCCGGCGCGGCAGGAACCCTCCTGCCCGGCCAGACGGTGACGGCTACGGCAACGTACGCCATCACGCAGGCTGATATCGACGCCGGTCATGTCGCGAACAGCGCCACGACCACTGGTACTCCGCCGGTTGGTCCTCCTGTCACGCCTCCTCCGGGAACGACGGATACTCCGTTGACCCCGGGCCCGGCCATGGAGTTCACCAAGTCCTCGGATGCCTCCGCTATTCAGAACCCGGCAGTTGTAGGTGACGTGATCACCTACACGTTCACGGCGAAGAACAGCGGCAACGTGACCCTGACCAACGTTTCCATTACGGATCCGCTGGCTGGCCTCTCGGCTCTGACGTACACGTGGCCCGGCGCGGCAGGAACCCTCCTGCCCGGCCAGACGGTGACGGCTACGGCAACGTACGCCATCACGCAGGCTGATATCGACGCCGGTCATGTCGCGAACAGCGCCACGACCACTGGTACTCCGCCGGTTGGTCCTCCTGTCACGCCTCCTCCGGGAACGACGGATACTCCGTTGACCCCGGCTCCGGCGATGCAGTTCACCAAGTCGGCCGACGCCTCCGCTATCCAGAACCCGTCCGTTGCAGGTGACCTGATCACCTACACGTTCACGGCGAAGAACAGCGGCAACGTCAAGCTGACCGGTGTGGTCATCAATGATCCCCTGGCTGGCCTGTCTGCCCTTGAGTACGTCTGGCCGGGTACCCCCGGCGAACTGCTTCCGGGCCAGTCCGTGACGGCTACGGCAACGTACGCCATCACCCAGGCTGACATCGACGCCGGTCATGTTGCGAACAGCGCCACGACCACCGGCACTCCGCCCACCGGTCCGCCGGTGACGCCTCCTCCGGGAACGACGGATACTCCGTTGACCCCGGCTCCGGCGATGGAGTTCAGCAAGTCGGCGGATGCTTCGGCAATCCAGGATCCTTCGGTTGTGGGTGACGTCATTACCTACACCTTCACCTCGAAGAACACGGGCAACGTGAAGCTCACTGGTGTGGTCATTAATGACCCGCTGGCTGGCCTCTCCGCGCTCAGCTACACCTGGCCGGGAACCCCCGGCGAGCTGCTTCCGGGTCAGACCGTGACGGCTACGGCAACGTACGCCATCACGCAGGCTGATATCGACGCCGGTCATGTCGCGAACAGCGCCACGACCACTGGTACTCCGCCCACCGGTCCTCCGGTGACGCCTCCTCCGGGAACAACGGATACTCCGTTGACCCCGGCACCGGCGATGGAGTTCAGCAAGTCCGCTGACGCCTCGGCAATCCAGGATCCGTCTGATGTGGGCGACCAGATCACCTACACGTTCACGTCCAAGAACACCGGAAACGTGACGCTGAAGAACGTATCCATCACGGATCCGCTCGCCGGCTTGTCTGCCCTTGAGTACACCTGGCCGGGTACCCCGGGCGAGTTGCTTCCGGGTCAGTCCGTGACGGCTACGGCGACGTATGCGATCACCCAGGCTGATATCGACGCCGGTCATGTTGCGAACAGCGCCACGACCACCGGCACCCCGCCTGTTGGTCCGCCGGTGACGCCTCCTCCGGGAACAACGGATACTCCGTTGACCCCGGCTCCGGCCATGGAGTTCACCAAGACGGCAGACGCTTCGGCTGTCCAGGACCCTTCGAAGGTGGGTGACGTTATGACGTACACCTTTACCTCGAAGAACACGGGCAATGTGAAGCTCACTGGTGTGGTCATCAATGACCCGCTGGCCGGCTTGTCTGCCCTTGAGTACGTCTGGCCGGGTACCCCCGGCGAGCTGCTTCCGGGTCAGACCGTGACGGCTACGGCGACGTACGCCATCACGCAGGCTGATATCGATGCGGGTCATGTCGCCAACTCGGCAACCACTACCGGCACCCCGCCGGTTGGACCCCCGGTTACGCCTCCTCCGGGAACCACGGATACCCCGTTGACCCCGGCTCCGGCCATGGAGTTCACCAAGTCGGCTGATGCCTCGGCGATCCAGGATCCTTCACAGGTTGGTGACGTTATGACGTACACCTTCTCTGCGAAGAACACCGGCAATGTGAAGCTCACTGGTGTGGTCATTAATGACCCGCTGGCTGGCCTCTCCGCGCTCAGCTACACCTGGCCGGGAACCCCCGGCGAGCTGCTTCCGGGTCAGACCGTGACGGCTACGGCGACGTACGCCATCACGCAGGCTGATATCGATGCGGGTCATGTCGCCAACTCGGCAACCACTACCGGCACCCCGCCGGTTGGGCCGCCGGTGACGCCTCCTCCCGGAACGACGGATACCCCGTTGACCCCGGCTCCGGCCATGGAGTTCACCAAGACGGCAGACGCTTCCGGTGTTCAGGACCCATCGGTTGTGGGCGATCGCATCGTCTACACCTTCACGGCCAAGAACACCGGCAACGTCACGCTGACCAACGTGTCCATTACGGATCCGCTGGCTGGTCTCTCGGCACTGGCTTACACCTGGCCGGGTACTCCGGGCGAGTTGCTTCCGGGCCAGACGGTGACGGCTTCGGCATCGTATGGCATTACACAGGCAGATATCGATGCCGGTCATGTCGCGAACAGCGCCACGACTACGGGCACTCCGCCTGTTGGTCCTCCTGTTACGCCTCCTCCGGGAACGACGGATACTCCGTTGACCCCGGCTCCGGCGATGGAGTTCACCAAGAGTTCGGATGCCTCCGCCATTCAGAAACCTGCAGTTGTTGGTGACCAGATCACTTACACCTTCAAGGCGAAGAACTCCGGCAACGTCACGCTGAAGAACGTCACTATTGACGATCCTTTGGCTGGTCTCTCGGCACTGGAATACACCTGGCCGGGTACTCCCGGCGAGTTGCTTCCGGGCCAGACGGTGACCGCTACGGCAACGTATGCGATTACCCAAGCTGACATCAATGCAGGCCATGTAGTGAACGCGGCGACCACTACGGGCACTCCGCCCGTTGGTCCTCCGGTGACGCCTCCTCCGGGAACGACGGATACTCCGTTGACTCCGGCTCCGGCGATGCAGTTCACAAAGACGGCTGACGCTTCCGCTGTTCAGGACCCGTCCGTTGCAGGTGACAAGATCACCTACACGTTCACGGCGAAGAACACCGGCAACGTCAACCTCACCAACGTGTCCATTACGGATCCGCTGGCTGGCCTGTCCGCCCTCGAGTACACCTGGCCGGGCACCCCCGGTGAGCTGCTTCCGGGTCAGACGGTGACGGCTACGGCAACGTACGCCATCACCCAGGCTGATATCGACGCCGGACATGTCGCCAACAGCGCCACGACCACTGGCACTCCGCCCACCGGTCCGCCGGTAACGCCTCCTCCGGGAACCACGGACACCCCGTTGACCCCGAAGCCGGCAATGGAGTTCAGCAAGTCTGCGGATGACTCGGCCGTACAGGATCCTTCCAAGGTTGGCGACGTCATTACGTATGCCTTCTCTGCGAAGAACACGGGCAACGTCACGCTGAACAACGTCACGATCACCGACCCTCTGGCTGGTCTTTCGGCTCTGACGTACACGTGGCCGGGCACTCCGGGTGAGCTGCTTCCGGGTCAGGCGGTGACGGCTACGGCGACGTACGCCATCACGCAGGCTGATATCGATGCGGGCCATGTTGCTAACAGCGCCACGACCACTGGTACTCCGCCCACCGGTCCTCCGGTGACGCCTCCTCCGGGAACGACGGATACTCCGTTGACCCCGGCTCCGGCGATGGAGTTCAGTAAGTCCGCTGACGCCTCGGCTGTCCAGGATCCTTCCAAGGCCGGTGACGTCATCACGTACACCTTCGCTGCGAAGAACACGGGCAACGTCACGCTGAAGAACGTTTCCATCAGCGATCCACTGGCAGGCTTGTCTGCCCTTGAGTACACCTGGCCGGGCACCCCCGGCGAGTTGCTGCCCGGTCAGACGGTGACGGCTACGGCAACGTATGCCATCACCCAGGCAGATATCGACGCCGGTCATGTCGCGAACAGCGCCACGACCACCGGCACCCCGCCTGTTGGTCCTCCTGTCACGCCTCCTCCGGGAACCACGGATACTCCGTTGGTCCCGAAGCCGGCGATGGAGTTCACTAAGTCGGCTGATGCCTCGGCAGTTCAGGATCCGTCCGTTGCAGGTGACCTGATCACCTACACGTTCACGGCGAAGAACACCGGCAACGTGACGCTGAAGAACGTGTCCATCAGCGATCCACTGGCAGGCCTGTCTGCCCTGGCATACACCTGGCCGGGCACCCCCGGCGAGCTGCTGCCCGGTCAGACCGTGACGGCTACGGCAACGTACGCCATCACCGTGGCTGATATCGACGCCGGTCACGTCGCCAACTCGGCGACCACTACCGGTACCCCGCCTGTTGGTCCTCCTGTCACGCCTCCTCCGGGAACGACGGATACTCCGTTGACCCCGGCTCCGGCCATGGAGTTCACCAAGTCCGCGGACGTCTCGGCTGTTCAGGACCCCACAGTTGCAGGGGACAAGATCACCTACAACTTCACGGCCAAGAACACCGGCAACGTGACCCTGACCAACGTGTCCATCACGGATCCGCTGGCTGGCCTCTCGGCACTGACATACACCTGGCCCGGAGCTGCAGGAACACTGCTGCCCGGTGAGACAGTGACGGCGACGGCAACGTATGCGATCACCCAGGCTGATATCGACGCCGGTCACGTGGCAAACTCGGCAACCACGACGGGTACCCCGCCTGTTGGTCCGCCGGTAACGCCTCCTCCGGGTGAAACGGACACTCCGTTGACTCCGGCTCCGGCCATGGAATTCAGCAAGACCGCCGTGGCTCCGGCAACGGATGGTCCATCGAAGGTGGGCGACGTGATCACCTACAACTTCACGGCCAAGAACACCGGCAACGTGAAGCTCACCGACGTGTCCATTACGGATCCGCTGGCTGGCCTGTCTGCCCTCGAGTACACCTGGCCGGGCACCCCCGGTGAGTTGCTGCCCGGCCAGACGGTGACGGCTACGGCAACGTACGCCATCACGCAGGCTGACATCAACGCCGGTCACGTCGCCAACTCGGCGACCACCACCGGCACTCCGCCCACCGGTACTCCGGTGACGCCTCCTCCGGGTGAAACGGACACACCGTTGACCCCAGCGGCAGGTTTGGAGTTCACCAAGACGGCCGATGCCTCGGCCGTGGGAGACCCCACCCAGGTGGGTGACGTGATCACGTACACGTTCACCGCGAAGAACACCGGGAACGTGCCGTTGACGGACGTCTCCATCAACGATCCGATGCCGGGCCTCTCGGCTCTGGCTTACACCTGGCCCGGCGTTGCAGGAACCCTGCTGCCCGGTGAGACCGTGACCGCGACAGCAACGTATGCGATCACCCAGGCGGATATCAATGCCGGTGAGGTCGCAAATACTGCGACTGCAACGGGCACACCTCCGACGGGACCGCCGGTCACCACACCACCTGCAAGTGCTGTTGTGACCTTCCCGCCGGTAGTTCCGAGCCAGCCTTCAGGTCCGTTGGCCAACACGGGAGCTGTGCTCACTGTGTTGCCCATCAGCCTGCTGGTAGTTGGCGCGGGGCTGTTCCTGTTCCTCGTTGGACGCCGCAAGCGTTCCGAGGCATAGGACAAAAAGTGCGCGGCAATCGGGGCCCCAACCCCGGTTGCCGCGCATTTTCAACAAACGTACAACCCAGAAAGAACCAGGTAGCCACACCATGAAGAAGACTGTTGCGTGCATTGCGGGAGTGCTGGTTTCGGCAGCCGCACTGGCCGGTTGTTCATCGTCCCCGAGCAACGAGGCGGGGACATCGCCGTCGTCAACTACAACCCAGGCCGCCACCACCGGTGAGGCAAAACCTGCCAACCCGGGCACCGGCATCATCGAGGCCACCAAAATGACGTCCTGCGATACTGCGCAGGGAAAGGTGACGGCAAAGGGGACCGTGACTCCTCCCGAGGGAACCAAGGGCACGGTCAAGATCACCGTCAGTTGGGTGGATTCGAAGACCTCGGCCGTCCTCGCCCGCGGAGAGCAAACCTTCAAGGACGCCGCAGCGGGCAAAGCCCTTGACTGGGTAGCCAACGCAGAGGTGACCAAGCCTGCCACGGAGATCAAGTGCGTCCTGGGGGCCACGGTTTTGTAACCAGTCAGCTCAAGCAAATACCACGCTGAAGCGGTCGGTCAGGTATCCACTACTTGGTCGGCCGCTTTTTTTGCCACTGAACCGCGTGCCAGAACAGCAGGCCCGCAGTGATCAGCAAGGCGGCCAGCAGTACGTAGGGCGCGTTGGAAAGCAGGATGAACTTCATTTGGGCTGCTTCGGCGGATTCGGCGGGCTGGACGAATTGCGGAGAGCTCACTAACGCACCGACTGACGTAGCCAGCGCCCAGACTCCAAGCCAGGCCAAGCCGGCGTCCATGACCCACAACGCAATGATGAACGGGTTGAATGGAGTCCGCTTGCGTTCCCGGTCCGCAGGCTCCGGCACATGGGGGCTGACGGCCTGCACAGCGTTGCCATGCTCGTCGATTTCGCGGAAGCCGATGCGCTCGTGGACGTGGTCCTTCATAGGTCCCCCAACCGTTGACTGCGGATAGTCCTTGCACTCTACTCCTGTAGTCGCGAAGCCCGACAAGGAAGAGCGACGCCCAGGCATGGCCCATTGCCGACACTCCATGGCCGAAAAGAGTGCCACATTTTGCACCCAATGCAGTCTGAAAGAAAGTCAATGACGCGCAACTGGGCGGTACACAGGCGAGAAAGCGCCTTCTGAGCGAAATAGGTCACAAAAGTTTGACGGAAAGGCTTACCTAAGTAAGGCTTACCTTGCTAACAAGCGCCCCAACGCAATGGAAGGAAGCTGACGTGACGTCACCCAGTGTCGAAGAGCGGATCGCTCAGGAGCAGGATTTTGGCTCCAAAGTGGAACTGGCCCTCGCTGCCACCAACCAGCTGTTCAACGCACGAAATTCGCCCAGCTACGTCGCGCAGGTTCTCCAGGGAGTCAACGCTGTCTCCACCAAGGTCCAGCGGACCACCCAGCCGTTTACCGGCGTCGGGCACGCTGAACTGAAAGCCAAGGTTGGCGCTGTGGACCTTGAACGTCCGCTGCCGGACACGGCTGCGGCCCTGGAAGAGCTCGATGAGCTCTACCTTAAGGACGCCATCTACTTCCATGATTCCCGCTACGCTGCGCACCTCAACTGCCCGGTGGTTATCCCTGCGCTGGTTGGAGAAGCCGTGCTTTCGGCCGTGAATTCCTCCATGGACACCTGGGACCAGAGCGCGGGAGCCACCATGATCGAGCGCCGCCTCATTGACTGGACCGCCGAGCGCATCGGGTTCAGCGCCGAAGCTGATGGCGTGTTCACGTCCGGCGGCAGCCAGTCCAACTTCCAGGCGCTGCTGATTGCCCGCAACCACGCTGTCGCCAAACTGCGTGTGACGAATGGGGACGCGCGCCTGCCCCACCTTCTTGACCGCCTCCGGATCTTTACGTCCGCGGACAGTCACTTCAGCATCCAAAAGTCCGCTTCCATGCTGGGCCTGGGCTTCGACGCCGTCATCGCGGTCCCCACCACCGAAGACCACCGCATGGACCCCACCGCTCTGGCGGCTGCTTTGGCGGAAGCGCACGACGCCGGCCTGGTGCCGATGGCTGTCGTGGCCACTGCCGGGACCACCGACTTCGGTTCGGTTGACCCCTTGTCCGAAATGGCCGCGTTGGTTCGCGCCTATGATTCCTGGCTGCACGTGGACGGCGCCTACGGTGGCGGGCTCATCGTGTCCGGCCGCCACCGGCACCTCCTGGACGGTATCCACCTGGCGGATTCCGTCACTGTGGACTTCCACAAGACGTTCTTCCAGCCCGTCAGCTCCAGCGCAGTCCTGGTTCGCAACGGCTCCATGATGGGACACGTGACCTACTACGCGGACTATCTGAACCCGGAAAGCGCCGCAAAGGCCGAGATCCCCAACCAGGTGGACAAGAGCATCCAGACAACGCGCCGCTTCGATGCCCTGAAGCTATGGCTGACCCTCCGCATCATGGGTGCCGACGCCATTGGTGCGCTCTTCGACGAAGCGATCGACCTCGCCGCCCGGGTGGGCACCCTGCTGGCTGATGACGCCGAGTTCGAGCTCGCTGCCGCACCGCAGCTGAGCACCTTGGTGTTCCGCTACCGCCCAATGGTTGATGGTGCACCCCTCGATGACGACACTGCAGATGTACTCAACCCCGCCATCCGCGCAGCCATCTTCGCTTCAGGCGAGGCCGTGGTTGCCGGCACCAAAGTTGCTGGCCGCCATTACCTCAAATTCACCCTCCTCAACGCCGAGGCGAGCCTGAGGGACATCCAGGAAATCATCGAACTTATCCGCCGGACGGGCGACAGCCTGCTGGCGAACACCACGGAGGCTGCAGCGTGAGCACCCAAGACAACGGCAAGATCTACGACGTCGCAGGCATCGGCGTCGGGCCTTTCAACCTGGGCCTGGCCGCGCTGAGTGAGCCGGTCGACAACCTGGACTGTGTTTTTCTGGACCGTCGCGAGTCCTTCGACTGGCACCCGGGCATGATGCTCGAGCCGGCCCACCTGCAGGTGCCGTTCATGGCGGACCTCGTAACGCTGGCTGATCCGACATCGCCGTTCTCGTTCCTGAACTTCCTAAAACAGACGGGGCGCCTCTACCGCTTCTATATCCGCGAGAACTTCTACCCGCTGCGTGCCGAGTACAACCAGTACTGCCAGTGGGTGGCCGGGCAGCTGGATTCCGTCCGTTTTAGCACGGATGTGCTGGATGTGACGTACGACGACGGCGTGTACCGCCTTTCAGTGCAGGGTCCGGATGGCGTTGAGGTGCTTCGCGCCCGCAAGCTGGTTCTGGGCACGGGCACATCCCCGTATATCCCGGACTCCTGTGCAGGCATAGTGGAGGCTGGCGGACTTGTCCTCCACAACGCCGACTACCTGTCGAGGAAGAGTGAGCTGCAGTCCAAGCGCAGCATCACCATCGTGGGCAGTGGCCAGAGCGCTGCGGAGTTGTACTACGAATTGCTTCAGGAAATCGACGTCTATGGCTACCAGCTCAATTGGGTGACGCGCTCGGGCCGTTTCTTCCCGCTGGAGTACACCAAGCTCACGCTGGAGATGACGTCGCCGGAGTACGTTGACTACTTCCACTCGCTTCCCGGAGAGCAGCGCGATTCCCTGATCAAGAGCCAGAAGAACCTGTACAAGGGCATCAACTCGGACCTGATCGACGACATCTACGATCTCCTCTATACCAAGAGCCTCTCCGGCATGGTGGACACCCAACTGCACACGCATTCCTCGCTCACTGCCGCAGAGTGGGATGCCACCACCGGCACGCACACACTCCAGTTGCACCACGAGGAACACGGCCAGGGCTACTCGTTGGAATCCGAAGCCGTGGTTCTGGCCACCGGCTACACCTACAAGGAGCCCACCTTCCTGGCGGGCATCCAAAACCGGATCCGCCGCGACGCCAAAGGCCGGTTCGACGTCGAGCGCAACTACGGCACCGGGGTGGAACCCGGCGAGATCTTCGTCCAGAACGCCGAGCTGCATACGCACGGATTTGTGACGCCTGACCTTGGCATGGCCGCCTACCGCAACTCATGCATCCTGAGGGAAATCACCGGCCGTGAGGTCTACCCGATCGAGCGCAGCATCGCGTTCCAGCAGTTCGGTGCACCCGCTGCGGCGGCTGCCGCAGAACCTGCCGCCGTCCCCGAAACCGCTGGGGCCACCGTATGAGCTTCACGTTCCGTCCCGTCGACCCGGTAACGGACGCACCTGTCCTCCACAGCTGGGTCAGCAAAGAATACGCCCGGTTCTGGGGCATGGTTTCGGCCACCGAGCAGGACGTGGTGGAGGAGTACTCGAAGATCGCTGAGTCCGGCCACCACCAGGCGTTCCTGGGGCTCGACGACGGCGCCCCTGCCTTCCTGATGGAACGGTACCGGCCGGAGTCTTCGCCGTTGGCGGACGTCTACGAGGTCCGTCAAGGCGATGTCGGCATGCACCTCCTGGTGTCACCTCCCACCGGCGAGCCCCAGCCAGGTTTCACCACCGCCGTCATGCAGTCCGTCATGGCCGAACTGTTCGCGGACCCCGCAACCCGGCGGGTCGTCGTCGAACCTGACGCCCGCAACCACAAGATCCATGTTCTCAACGAGAAGGTGGGGTTCCGGCCGCACGGTGTGGTGACCCTTCCCGCCGTCGATCCTGCCGAAGACCATAAGCAGGGCCTGCTGAGCTTCTGCACGCGCGAGGATTTCCTCGCCACCCTCACCCCGATTCTGGCCGCGCCTGCCGCGGCGACCAGAGGAGAATCCCTATGACCACCACAGCCGATACCGTGACCACTGCGGTTGATTCCGTATCCCACCTGACCCCTGAACGGTGGGCGATTGCCAACCGGCACCTGGTCCGGAAGGCCATCGCCGAGTTCTCGCATGAACGCATCCTGGTTCCGGAGCTGATCCGGGAGGAGGGCAACGGCGTCGGGCTTTACAAGGTAGTGAGCGATGACGACGCTACGGAATATCGCTTCCGTGCCCGGGTGCTCCAACTGGAGCACTGGTCCGTTTCCGGAGACTCCATCTCGCGGCTGCGGGACGGTGAAGAGCTTCCGGTGGACGCCTTGGACTTCATTGCCGAATTCCACGAGGCGTTGGCCATCCGCCAGGAAATGCTGCCCGTGTACTTGGAGGAGATCAGCAGCACGTTGGCCAGCCACGCCTACAAGCAGGGCAAGCCGTTCAGTGCCGCGCAGTTGGCTGCCGGCGTCACCGGCGGTACTGACCGGGCCGCGGATTTCCAAGCCATTGAACACAGCATGACTGAGGGCCACCCGTGCTTTGTGGCCAACAACGGCCGTTTAGGCTTCGGGATTACCGACTACCACGCGTTCGCGCCGGAAACGGGTGCCACGGTGAAACTGCAGTGGATCGCGGTGCATCGCAGCAAAGCAGTGTTTACGTCCAGCGCAGGGTTGGATTACCGGACGCATTTTGAGGCCGAACTCGGGCCCGCGACGCTTGCGTGGTTCAACGCGGAACTGTCCGCTTCCGGCGTGAATCCCGAGGACTACCTCCTCATGCCGGTCCACCCGTGGCAGTGGGACAACAAGCTCACGGTGACGTTCGCGGCAGAAATCGCCCAGCGCCACATCGTGAACCTGGGCACCGGTGAAGACTCGTACCAGGCCCAGCAGTCCATCCGTACGTTCTTCAACACCGACTACCCGGAGAAGGCCTATGTGAAGACGGCCATGTCCGTGTTGAACATGGGCTTCATGCGGGGACTGTCCCCGCAGTACATGAAGGCAACGCCGGCCATCAATGACTGGCTGCAGGAACTGATCGGCAATGACCAGGAGCTCCAGAACCGGGGCCTGGCCATGATCCGTGAAACCGCGGCCATCGGCTACCACAACCACTACTACGAGGCTGCTTCGGCCAAGGGTTCGCCCTACCGGAAGATGCTCTCGGCCCTGTGGAGGGAAAGTCCGCTGCCGTTGCTCAAGGATGGGCAGCAGCTGGCCACCATGGCTTCCCTGCTGCATGTGGATGCCGCAGGGGAATCTGTGGTTTCATCGCTGATTCAACGCTCCGGCCTGGCTCCCACGGAGTGGCTTCGCCGCTACTTTGAGGCTTATCTCGTGCCGCTGGTCCATTGCCTCTTCGAGTACGAGCTCGCGTTCATGCCGCATGGCGAGAATGTGATCCTGATCCTCGAGGACGGTGTGCCCGTCCGTGCGATCATGAAGGACATCGCCGAGGAAATCGTGGTGATGGGGGAGCGGCTGGAACTGCCGGAGGAAGTCTCGCGCATCAAGGCCGAGATCCCCGCAGAGGAAATGGTCCTGGCCATCTTCACGGACGTGTTCGACTGCATCTTCCGTTTCCTCGGAGCAATCCTTGTGGAGGACGGGACACTGCGCGAGGACGAGTTCTGGGGGACTGCCGCCGCCGTCCTGCGGGAGTACCAGCAGCGTCACCCGGAACTTGCAGACCAGTTCGCCATGCATGATCTGTTTGCCCCGGACTTCGAGCTCTCCTGCCTCAACAGGTTGCAGCTCCGTAATAACCAGCAGATGCTCGACATCTCTGATCCCTCCGGTGGGCTCCAGATGGCAGGCCGCCTGGCGAACCCGCTGGCGAAGTTCGCCTAATCAGGTCCCGCGAGGGGTTGGCTTTCGGCACTTTCAAGTGTTGAGAGAGTCGAGAACTAACCCCTCGGCGAGGAAATTAGCGCCATGATCTCCGTTTGGTAAGCCTGCGAGGATGTCATCGATCCCCGGAACCAGCACAGTGCGTGAACTGACGGATCGCCCGGGACCACCATGGGCCTGAGATTATCCACCGTGGATCCCTCCGTGATGGCTTCCCACGTCCAACTCGCACCGGAATCGGCCGTGGTGCCCCGGTAGATCTCGTAGTGCGGTGTGGTTGCACCCGTTCCAGGATCCACGGGCGTCGAGATGTAGACGCGGTCCAGGTTGTTGGGGTCCACCGCGCCCAGTCCCGTGTAGTCCTGTTCGTGCGGTAGCAGGCCGGGGCCAGCGATGGCGAGGGGGTGCAGCTCCCAGCCCGCGCCATCGAAGCGCGCGTACAGCAGGCGGTGATCGTCGACGTCGAGCATTTGCTCCCGGTGCAGCGGACCGTTCACGTCGTTGGCCCGGCAGGTGACGATCGCGGCAAGTTGGTTGCCTTGCCGGCGAAGGTCAGTAGTCCAGCCGTGGGTGAGGACGTCGCCGTCGAGCGTTGTTCCGGCTTCGAAAACTGTGGTGAGGACTGACTGGTTGATGCCCGCCGAGCCGGTCAACGGCCTGCTGACCACGTTCCCCGCGGCGTCGTGGAGAGCGTCGTTCTGGAGATAGCCGTGGTAGATGCTGTTGTTGAAATCGCGTGGATGGTGGTCCGTGGTGATGAGGTCGATACGGTCCGTTCCGTTGCTGACATACCGGGTATACCCGTTGACGTAGCCGATTTTCGGGCGCGTGAAGAGCTTGCCCCCGTAGCTCCAGGTGCTGCCGTGGTCGTCCGAGATCATCAGCGTGGGATCGTCGTTGATGGCCCGGACAAAGTTGTAGACCCGGTCCTCCTCGCGCAGATGATGCAGGTTGGAGTAGGTGGCGCCACGGCCGTCGGCCAGTTCGGTCCAATCAAAGTGCTGCTCCGGCTCCCATTCAGAGGCGTCGTGAGGGCGTGTAGAAATCCGCCACCGTGAGTAATTGTCCGTCTTGTGCTTGGCGTACATCGCCACGTAGCGACCATCCGGCCGGATCAGGATGGCCGGGGCATTGTGGTCATCGGACTCCAGCCGCCCATGGAGCACATGGACGCGGCTCCGGCCGGTGGCGAGGTCCAAGACCGCCACCTCGATGTTCCCGCCACGTTCGGCACCCCCTGGACCTTCCGGAGCGGCGACCGAACCCACCAGCATGGTGTTGTTCGCGGGGTCTATCAGTGCACGTTCGTCCTGGAACCAGCACCAAGCGCCGTTGTTGTTGAGGAGTAGTGGCACGTGCAGTGATGGGACGGTGTTGACCATGGGAATCCTTTGCAGCTTTGCATCGTTTCAATTCCAGTGTGGGTACTAGTCTAGGCGCATGAGGACTCGAGCCAACGAACTCACTGCCCTGGTGACAGGTGCCACCGCCGGGCTCGGTGCGGAATTCGCCCGACAACTTGCTGAAGCCGGACACCACCTGGTCCTGGTGGCCCGCGACGAACAGCGCCTGAAAGAAACGGCCGAAGCGCTCGAACGCGACTTCAGTATCTCCGCGGAGGTCCTTTCCGCTGACCTGACCACCGACGTCGGAGTAACAGCGGTGGCGGACCGCTTGCGGGATGCTGCGCGGCCCGTGGATGTCCTGATCAACAACGCCGGCATCGGGCTGTTGAAGTCGTTCGAAAGGAATGACCTGGACGAAGAAAAGCGCCATCTGCGGCTCCACGTCCAGACGCCCATGGAACTGTGCCACGCGGCGTTGGAAGTCATGCTCGCCCGCGGCAAGGGCCGAATCATCAACGTCGCCAGCGTGGCGGCGTTTGCCAACAGGGGCACCTACTCGGCGGCCAAGGCATGGCAGGTGACATTCAGCCGGTGGGCGAACATCACCTACGCCAAGTCCGGCGTTCAGATCACTGCCGTATGCCCGGGTTTCACGCATACCGAATTCCACGATCGTATGGGAATGGACAAGTCAGTGGCTCCCCGTTTCCTGTGGCTCACAGCCGAGCGCGTGGTGCGTGAAGGGCTGGAGGACAACGCCAAAGGCAAAGGTGTTTCCATTCCGACGCGCAGGTACAAAGTGGTCAGCTTCTTCGCACGTGTCCTGCCGGCAAAACTGACGTCGGGCCCGCCACGGCGTCCGCTGGAGCCGTAAGGCTGCCAAAGTGTTCACTTGGGGGGGCTTCCGGATTTAGGCTGGGGCTGGAGTGTGGCACCGGGCGCGGCTGCCGCACGGGGGCTACAGCAGCGTGGCCCCGCAAACAGGGCCTTACGAAGGTCTCGTTGATCCGTGTACGAATGCCGTGTCCGAAACGGGCAGCAGCATGGGCGGAACAGCACCGGCGGACAGCAACGGGCGCCACGGAACAGGCTTCGGCGGAGACGGCAATGGTGCCGTGGCTGACAGCGACATGGATTTGGTCCTTCAGGTTCGCGCAGGCCAACGGACTGCGTTCGAGGTGCTCTTCGAGCGGCACCAAGGGGTGGCGCGGAAGGTAGCAGCGGCGCAGGTGAACAACTATGCAGACGTTGACGACGTCGTGGCAGACGCTTTCACGTCCGTTTACCAAAGCATCACCGCAGGGAAGGGGCCCGACACTTTCTTCCGCGCCTACCTGCTGACAGCCGTGCGGCGTTTTGCCTATCAAACCAATCGGGGGGCGTCGCGTACCCGCCCTACTGCTGAGTCGTTCGTGTTGGATTCAGCGGTGTTCCATGATGATCCTGCCGTGGCCCACTTCGAATCCAAGGCCGTTACCCAAGCGTTTCGTTCCCTCCCTGAACGGTGGCAGGAAGTCCTTTGGTATGTAGACATTGAGGGGCTGAAACCCGCTGCGGTTTCGCCGCTGATTGGCTTGACCCCCAATGGGGTTTCCGCCTTGGCGCTCCGTGCGAGGGAACGCCTGCGCCAGGTGTACCTGCAGAACCACATCACGTCATCCACTGGAGATAGCTGCGAACAATACTCAACACAGTTGGGTGCGTACTCCCGCGATGGGCTGAGGAGGCGCAGCCAGGACAGGGTGCGGGCACATCTTGAGGGCTGTCCCAAGTGCACTGCCTTGCTGCTTGACCTCAACGATGTGCAATCGGCCATGCGGGCTGTGGTCTTCCCGTTGGTAGCAGGAGCAGCGTTTACCTCCGTCTTCCCTGCGCTTGCGGCCGTGGGCGCCGGAACAGGGGTGGGCGCCGGCTTGGTGCATGGCATGCCGCACAGGGAGATGGCCTTCTTCTTGAAGGTAGGCGCTGGAGTGATGGCCGTGGCAGCAGTGTCGGTGGGCGCAGCCGTAGCGTTGAGTGGCGCAGGGTCAAACACAGCTGAGGTACCAGTGGCGGAGGTATCTCCTACTCCTCGAGGGCAAGTTTCTTACGGTCCTGATCCAGCCGTCCCGGGAGCCGGGGAGCAGGATCAGCCTCAATTTCCGGCCCCCAATGAGCCTTCGAGCGGAGCGGTAGAGAAGCCTGCCGTGTTTCCGTTTCCCGTACCAACGAAACCAGCGCCCAGGGGGTTTCCAGCCCCCTCGCTGTCCTGGAAGAACCCACTGTTTCCGACGTTCGCACCGACGGGGCCGCCAACCCTCCCGGCACTGGTTCCGCTCCCGGGCGCAACCCCGACCCCAAGCCCAACTTCGACACAAACGCCCACGGCCACGCCAAGTCCAACTTCCACGGCCACGCCCAGCCCTAGTTCCACCGCCACGCCATCACCGGCGCCCAATGTGACAGCCACGTTCCGTGCTGTACCAGGGACCACGGCCTCGGACACCAACATCACCATCACCTTCACACTTCAGCCCGGGCCGGTGCCCTCCAATGCGGAAGTTGTGTTCGCAATTTCTGCCGGCGCGGACATGATCCCGGGAAAACTGATCGAACCGGCAGGCTGGAACTGTTCGTCGGATGACGCTGCCACCAGGCAATTCCGGTGCAGCAGCAATGCTGTTGACCCTGATGCGTTGGAATTCTTGCTGGGCGTCTCCAAACAGGACGAAGGGGAAACAACCACCCTTGATTACCAATTCAGCGGCACCGGTATTGAGACGGCCACATTCTCCAACACCTTCTAGGGAACATTGACTGGACTCCAGTGCCGGGGACCGGGTGAGGATGACACTTCAACCTGGTCGTCCAGAACTGACAGCTACTGCAGCACGCGACTCCGTGGAGCCCGCACCAGCACCGCCACCGCGATGCCCACCACCGCTCCCACGAAAGTCTCGATGGCACGCTCCATCACCAGTACGCCCGGATCCATGGGGGCCGCGAGTTGGGCGATCAGCAGGATCACGGGAGTGAAGAACACCATGGCCCACCCGTAGTGCCGCGCCATGAAGAGCTCGGTAGGGAACTGGCACAGGACCACCAGCACTGCCAACACCACGGCGGTGTGGCCCGGGAAGTACTGGAGCGGCGACAGCGGGCTGGGAAAAAGTACGACGGCGACCACCGCCAACCCGAGAAACGTCCCCACGATGCGGTGGATGCCCCGGTGGACGCGGCTGGGGAGATCGGCGCCAGCGAGGGGTACGGCCGCGGCGGCCATGGCCCAGTGCGGATGGCCGCTGCCGCTGAGGATTCCGATGGCCCCGGCCACGCTGACAGCGAGGGCATACCGCGCAGCATGAACCATGGCCGCCTGGACCAATGGTCCCTGCCGGAGGGGGCCGCGGAGAACGGGAACGTCGCGGACGGCGCCGGACTCCCACCCACGGTGCCGGAACCACCCGGCGAAGCCAACCAGCAGCGACAAGGCGGCGGACGCAGCCCCGATGAGCACCGCCGTCGTGAGTGGGACGTTGGTTGGCACCGAAGCGCAGGCGCCCAGCGCGAGGATGCCAAAGAACGGGCCGATGGGCTTGAGGCGGACGGCATCCGCATACAGGGATCCAGCTCCGGCGAACAGGGTGGCCACCAGCACCAGCCACCACGAGTGGATGTGGTGGACGGAAAGGAACACCCCGATGGTCAGCCCACCCACCAGGAACAGGGCGGCCTGAGCTTGGTGCTTGAGCCTGAGCTGATGCGTTTCGTTGCGTCCGTACATCCCTGTCAGCGCACCGAACACGGCGTACATCATGAGGTCCGGGCGGCCGATGAGAATGAGGAACAGTCCCGGGACTGCGACGCTCAGGGCAACACGGACGGCGGAGAGGCGATCGTTGTTGGCCGGGCCCAGCCGATGGAGTTCACGGGCATGGGCGATGATTGCGGGCACGGGGGAACACCACCAATCATCGAGGGACTCCCTTGAAAATTATCAGGATGGCCAACTGTGCCGCCATAAGCCCGGTCACAAGCCGTAGCGAGATGGGGCACACGGAGCCGGGAAGGTCTGGGAAGATCAAGGTATGCCCGTCGCTTTCGTCTGCCGCACCCGCTCCTCCATGCCGCCGCAGGAGTTGTTCGATCTCTCCCGCAACATCGATGCCCATGTGGGATCGATGACCAAGAGCCGCGAGAAGGCAGTGGACGGGGTCACCACTGGTTTGATCTCCGAAGGCGAGACCGTCACCTGGCAGGCCTGGCACCTCGGAGTCCGGTTCCGCATGACCAGCCGCATCACGCAGATGGAGGCGCCGGCGTCGTTCTCGGATGAACAGGTGAAGGGCCCCTTCAAGTACCTCCGCCACACGCATGAGTTTCGGCCGGACGGCAGCGGGACGCTCATGGTGGACACCATCGAATTCGCTGCCCCCTTCGGACCGTTGGGCCGCTTGGTGGAGAAGCTGGTCCTGGGCCGCTACATGCAAAACCTGATCGAGAAGCGCAACGAATTCCTGGTGGCCCAGGCACCCCCGGCACTGGACGCCCGGCAATGATCAGGCTCGCGCATGCGGACGATCTCCTGATTCTGCAGGACATCGAGCGTGCCGCGGGCCAGGCGTTCCGGGCGTTGGGAATGGATTCAGTCGCGGACGACGAGCCACTCTCCACCAATGAGCTGCAGGGTTACGCCGCAGCGGGCCGGGCCTGGGTTTCCGTCGACGGACTCGACTACCCGGTGGCGTACCTCTTGGCGGATGTCGTTGACGAGGCCGGGCATGTGGAACAGGTCAGCGTCCATCCGGACTACGCGCACCAAGGCCTGGGCCGCGAGCTCCTGCATGCCGCCCGCGTATGGACCCGCGGCCATGGAATGCAGCGCCAAACCCTGAGCACCTTCCGGGATGTGCCATGGAACGCCCCGTACTACCGCCGCCTTGGCTTCGAGGTGCTCGACACCGGCAGCTGGGGTCCGCAGTTGACCCGCCTGATGGAGCACGAGGCTGGACTGGGCCTGACCCGTTGGCCGCGGGTAGCGATGTGGCGTCCAGCTGTCCCGCCCAGGTAGCCCCGGCACCGTCAGTCCGCTACCAGCTCCACCTCATAGCTGTCCGTGTTGAGCAGGTAGGCAGCGTAGTGGTCCGGGCCGCCGGCGTGCGGGTATTTGGACTCGAACATTTCGTACCAGCCTGCATCCGCGCCGAGCGCCCTGATCCGGTCCACATTTTCGCGTGTGCCTGCGTGGAAGGCCACATGATTGACCCCCGGATCAGTGCGGCGGTGGGTTGTTGCAGTGGCGGCATCCGTCTGCTCCACCACAACGTAGGTGCCGCCAAGCTTCCAACTGCACCCCGTGGGCCACTCCTGGAAGGGCTCGTAGCCGAGCTCGCCCAGCAACCAGCCCCACTCTTCCCTTGCCCTCTCAAGGAACGGCACCCAGATCTCCAGGTGGTGGATGGACCCCTTGGGTTTTGGGGATTCCGAAGCAACCTCACGCATGCGCCGAGTCTACGAGGTCCGCGCGCGTTCCACATCGGCTGCGCTCGCCGAGTCGCCACGGGCCCGGAGTCCCGCGATGACTCCGTCAACATCAGCCGGAGTACGGTTCTGGCTGAGTTTCGTCTTCGCTTCCACCCGGGTGATGACGAGTTCGACGCCGACAATCGCCTTTAGCTGACCGGCAACGAACCGTTCGGGTGCTTCGTCAACGGTCCAGGGTTTGGGCATGCCGGCCTCATGCTGGTTCGACAGGCGCCGCACGTGCCGGCCCAACCATTCGGCGTCGTCGTGGATCACCAGTTCACCGTAGACGTGGGCCGTGGAGTAGTTCCAGGTGGGCACCACCCGTCCGTGCGCCGCTTTGGAGGCGTACCAGGACGGAGAAATGTAGGCATCGTTGCCTTGCACGATCATGAGAGCCTCACCGACAGCAGCTGAAGACCACTGGGTGTTGTTGCGGGCCATGTGCGCGTGCAGTGCACCGTGCTCACCGATCGAGGGTTCGTAGACGAACGGCAGGAGGGTGGCGACCAACCCGTCCTCCGTCATGGTCACGAGGTTGGCTGCTCCGGCGTGCCGGAGCAGCGACTCGACGGTGTCGGGGGAGGGGGCAAAGTGTGCTGGTGTGTACATGGTTTTCCTACTTCCTTAGCCTGACGCGGACAGCGGCTCCGGCGCAAAGGATCACTGCGAGGCCACCCACCACGGTGGTCCACGTCAGCGGTTCGCCCAGGAGAAGGCCGGCCCACGCGATGGTCATCACGGGTTGGACGAGTTGGATCTGGCTGACCTGCGCCATGGGCCCGATGGCCAGGCCGCGGTACCAGGCGAAGAAGCCGAGGAACATGCTCACCACACCGAGGTAGGCGAAGGACAACCACTGGAGCGGTGTGGCTTGTGGCATGCCGGAGCCCAGGGAAACGAGGGTCAACAGGATCATGGCGGGAGCAGCCACCACCAGCGCCCACGAGATGGTTTGCCAGGAGCCGAGCTCCCGGGCCAGCAATCCACCTTCCGCATAGCCAATGGCTGCAGCAACCACGGCTCCGAGCAGCAGGAGGTCGGCCCAATGAAGCGAGCCAAAACCACCGGATTGAACCAAGGCAAACACGAGGGCAGCAACGACGCCCACGGCCGTGAGGATCCAGAAGAGGAGCCGTGGACGCTCGCGCCCGCGCAGTACCGCCACGGTGGCCGTGGCCGCAGGCAGCAGGGCGATGACGATTGCCCCGTGGCTCGCGGAGGTACTGGTCAGAGCGAAGGTAGTCAGCAGGGGGAACCCCGCCACAATTCCGCCGGCAACCACCGCCAGGCGGATCCACTGCGTGCCGCGCGGAAACCGTTGCCGGGTGAAGGCCAGGGCGAGTGCGGCAAGAAGGGCGGCAACCACGGCCCGGCCCGCTCCGATGAACAGGGGGGACATGCCTTCCACAGCTACCCGGGTGAGCGGAACGGTGAAAGAGAAGGCGACGACGCCGAGGAGGCCCCACCAGATTCCGGTCGAAGTCCGGGTGGATACCACTGGCCGCGAAAGTGTAGTAGCGCTACTATTAGGACTCATGAACAACGATAGCAGTTCTCGGATTGTCTCGCGAGTAAAAGAATGGATCGCAAGCGCTGCCCCGGGGGCCAAACTGCCATCAACGCGCCAACTCGTGGCCGAGTATCAGGCCAGTCCGGTCACTGTGCAGAAAGCGCTGCGGACACTCACGGCGCAGGGTCTGATTGAAAGCCGTCCCGGGGTCGGAACTTTCGTGCGGGCCTACCGCACTGCGAGGCCCTCCGACTACGGCTGGCAAACAGCTGCCTTGCGGTCAGCCCAGGCCGCGCGGCCCCTGAACTCTGCCGCGATGCGGAGCGCTACCAATGACGTCATCGCGTTCCACTCCGGTTACCCTTCCCGCGAACTGTTGCCCGAGAGGCTTGTTCGAGCCGCGCTGACAAGGGCCGCCAGGGGAGATGCCGCCCTGTCCCGGCCGCCGGCGCAGGGCTTGCCCGAACTCCAGACCTGGTTCGCGCAGGAACTCAGTACCTCAACCCCGGTGGGCGTGACTCCGCCCCAGCCGAGCGACGTCGTGATTCTGCCCGGGAGCCAAAGCGGGCTCAGCTCCATTTTCCGGGGACTGGTGGGACACGGACAGCCGCTGCTGGTGGAGTCGCCCAGTTACTGGGGCGCGCTGCTGGCAGCGGGCCAGGCAGGCGTCAATGTCATCCCTGTCCCCAGCGGCCCGGAGGGGCCTGACCCGGATGAGCTGGAGAGGGCCTTTGAAGAATCCGGAGCGCGGATGTTCTACGCGCAACCCAACTTCGCGAATCCCACGGGAGCGCAATGGTCGGCGGAACGGGGCGAGGAAGTCCTGCGGATCGTCCAGCGGCACGGAGCTTTCCTCGTGGAGGATGACTGGGCGCACGACTTCGGCATCACCGCACCGTCGGTCCCGCTCGCTGCCAAGGACGACTCCGGCCACGTGGTCTACATCCGTTCCCTGACCAAGAGCGTTTCCCCGTCCATCCGCGTCGCAGCGATCATCGCCCGGGGACCGGCGCGCGAACGAATCATGGGCGCGCAGGCCGCCGAATCCATGTACGTCAGTGGGGTGCTTCAGGCGGCAGCGCTCGACGTCGTCACCCAGCCCGGGTGGCAAACGCACCTTCGCGGACTCAGCCATCAACTGCAGTCACGCCGCGACCTCTTGGTCACCAGCCTCCGCGAGCACGTCCCGCAAGCGCACCTCAGCCACCTGCCCAAGGGTGGCTTGAATCTGTGGCTGCGAATGCCGGACGGGTTCGACGTCGAACGTCTCACCAAGGATTGTGAGGCATCCGGGGTGCTCATTGCCGCCGGCACGGAGTGGTTCCCCGCGGAACCGGAGGGACCCTACATTCGGCTCAACTACGCCGGCCCCAACCCGGGTGGTTTCCCTGAAGGTGCCAGGATCATCGGCGAGGCCGTCAAAGGCTTGCTGCAATCCTGAGGCGGGCACCGCCGTCGTGCCCTCTTAACAGCCGTAGCCACCAACCTCAAGGAGAGCGCCTTGGGGGTGGTGGCTACGGTGGGCGGCAAGCTGCCGCGAACTATCTGAATCGCTTGCAGTAGTCGTCACTGCGCAGAAGTTGCAGGCAAAGAATTCCTAAGCGGGGGTCAGGTCCTTGTTGCCTTTGCCGAACACTGCGTCATCAATGGGCTGGCCGTCGAACGGCATCTCGTCCAGGTTGATGAGCGGGTTGGTGTCCTGGGTTGCTACAAGCTCGCGTGCTTCAGCCTGGGTGTCCACGCTGGGCATGGAGCCCGGCAGGGGACGCTGGGCGGATTCACGGAGGAAGTAGATGGCGATGGCACCCACGATGGATGTGGCCATCAGGTAGTACGCCGGCATCATGTCATCGCCGGTGCCCTCGATCAGGCCCTGGACGATGAACGGCGTGGTTCCGCCGAAGATCGCCACCGAGAAGTTGTACGCGATGCCCATTCCGCCATAGCGGCTGGACGTCGGGAACAGTGCCGGCAGGGCCGAGGCCAGGTTGGCGATGTAGAACGTCACAGGGAAAGCGATCAGGGCAAGGCCGGCCAGCGTGGACCAGATCTCGCCAATGCCGATCAGCATGAACGCAGGTACCGAGAAGACGATGGTGCTGCCTGCGCCTACCCACAGCACCGGACGGCGTCCGATGCGGTCAGAGAGCTTGCCGGTCAGTGGAATACAAACAGCCATGATCACCAGGACCGGGATGGTCAGCAGGGTGCCGTGGACGGGGTCGTAGCCCTTGGAATCCGTGAGGTACGTGGGCATGTAGGAGGTCAGTGCGTAGCCAACAGTGTTGGCAGCTGCGGCCAGGATCATGGCCAGCACGATCTGGCGCCAGTAGGCCTTGACGATTCCGATGGGTCCCTTGGCGACTGCAGCGTCCTGTGACGCTGCATCCTTGGCAGAGGCCTCCTGGGCGTCCAAGGTGGCCTGGAACTGGGGGGATTCCTCGATCTTGCTACGGAAGTACACCGCGATGAGGCCCAGCGGACCAGCGATCAGGAACGGAATCCTCCAGCCCCACTCCTCCATGGCGGCCTGTCCCAGCGTGAGCTGCAGGACCGAAACCAGGGCGGCGCCGAGGGCGAAGCCAATGTAGCTGCCCATATCAAGGAAGCTGGCAAAGTAGCCGCGGCGCTTGTCCGGGGCGTACTCGCTGACAAAGGTGGTGGCACCGGCGTACTCGCCACCGGTGGAGAAGCCCTGGATGAGCTTCAGGATGACCAGCAACGCGGCGGCCCAGATGCCGATCTGCGCATAGCCGGGAAGGAGGCCGACGGCGAACGTACTTGCCGCCATCAGCATCAGTGTTGCTGCGAGCACCTTCTGTCGGCCAACCTTGTCGCCAAGCCAACCGAACACCACGCCACCGAGGGGGCGTGCGATGAAGGTTGCGGCGAAGGTGCCCAGAAGGAAGAGTGTTTGGACGGACTTGTCTGCTTCCGGCAGGAAGACAGGGCCCATGGTGGTGATGAGGTAGCCGAACACGCCGACGTCGTACCATTCCATGGTGTTGCCGACGATCGTGCCGCCGAGTGCTTTGCGCAGCATCGGCTTGTTCACCACGTTGACGTCGGACTCTTTGAGCCGGCGCTTCGGGCGAAGCTTCGTTTTCTTCGTTGCGTTCTTTACTGCATCTGTGGCGGCCGGGGTTGGGCCTGCCAATACCTGGTTCCCGGTGGCGTTCCTTGCGCCATCCGGAGAGACGGTGTTGCTTTGGTCTGTGGGCATTTGGGCTTCTCCTAGGGAGGTCATTTGCTTGCGACTTCTGCTGCCCCGCTCTGGGCAGGCCTTCAATTTTACGGGGTTTCGGCGGAAAACCCGAGTTGAGATCGGATTTTTGGGCCGTTTGAGGGTGCAATTTGCCTAGGTGTGTTGCATCTCATTGCCCGTTCTTGCCCCGTAATCATGCGGATCCCGGCCTGTTTTTGCCCTCCGGAGCACCTTGTTACCAAATTGTTTAGCTGAGCCCACTTAACGGGCCCGATTCGGGCCTAAAAGCTGATGGATCAGGTGATCCGAGGACCAGCGCAGCGTCGAGATCCTCGTCTGAAACCACCCTCGGAAGCAGGCCGGCCCCCGCCATAATCCCGGCCGTCCCGGACGCCTGTGTTTCCGACGTTTCCACCAACAGCGACCCACCCGGCGCCAGCCACTCAGCCGCCCCCTCGGCAACCCGACGCTGGACAGCCAAACCGTCAGCGCCGCCGTCGAGCGCCACCAGCGGCTCGTGAAGCCGCGCCTCCGGCGGCATCATGCTGATGGAGTCCGTGGGAACATACGGCGCGTTCGCGAGCAGCACGTCCACACGCCCCAGTAGTTCACGGGGGAGTGCGGCATAAAGATCGCCCTGATGGACCATTCCGCCACGGGGCTCAACGTTGCGGCGTGCGCAGTGGACTGCAGCGGGGTCGATGTCCGCCGCGTGCAGCTCGCAGCTCCCCAGAAGGTCGCTCACGGCCGCACCTATTGCCCCCGAACCGCAGCAGAGATCGACGACGACGGCACCTGGCTTGGCGATCAGGGCCGCCCGGCGCACCAGGAACTCCGTCCGGCGCCGCGGAACGAACACGCCGGGCTGCACAGCCATGCGCGTCCCGCAAAACTCTGTCCAGCCCACAATGTGCTCAAGAGGCTGTCCACTGACTCTCTGTTCCACCATGCGGTTGAGCTCGTCCGGATGGTTGGCGGCCTCCAGGAGGAGGCGGGCCTCGTCCTCCGCGAAAACGCAGCCCGCTGCACGAAGTGTGGTGGCGATGGATGCTCTCCGGGTCACGTTTGCCATGCTAGCCGAGGAAGACTGGTGGGCCGGAAGGTGGATTGGACGTCGGGTTGGAAGTCGCTGCAGGTGAGGGGTTCACAAATCTGCCGGGACTTGGTTAGGGTATGAAGCATGGGAACACTGATTTTTGAGTAGACCGGCCTCTGCCCGTAACGGCACAGCCGCGTTTCATCTGACAAAAATCCACGCCTGTTGAGGCCCAGCCTCCATGCCGTTCCCGTTCTCGACGCCTTTTTCCCGAACCGCAACGACATGGGATACGTGTCTCTTCAGGACTCAGACTTAAGGAGTCCACGAATGACTGCCAACCCTTCCGAAAACAACACCCCCGAGACCCCATCACCGGGAAGCTCAGCCAAAACTCCGGTATCCGGCGGCATCAAGTCCAAGCTGACCGATGCCCAGAAGGCCATGCTGGCCAGCAAATCCAGGGGCGGTGCACCGGCCGGCTGGCAGAGCACCGGCAAGGGGCACAAGCCCACCTCGGCCAGCGGCAAGCAGGCTAAGACCGAGAAGAAGGTCCGCTGGTAAAACCTGCGGACAGGCACACTGGAAAGGAAGAACCATGACTGCGAACTACGATTCCGAACGCATCAATCCTGAGGTTGCAAGCCACTTGGTGGAGTCCATGGACATGGCCCCGATGCCCGAGCCGACCACCATCGCCGTTGCACTTGGCGGTGACCAGGGCAGGCAGTGGCCGGACGGTAACGGTAAACGCCGCCACCCGAAGGAGCGCGACCAAGCCCACGGCCGCATGGGCCAAGGGGCAGCTGTGACGGCCATCCACAGGACCAGCCGCCCGCAAATGCCGCACTCCTCCTAGCGTTACCCGCACGGCACCACCCCTGCGTAGCCAGCCCAACTGAGTAACAGCAAACGTCCTACTGAACCTTCAATAGAGCGTTATCTGCGACTCAGTTGGGCTGGCTGACGTCTGAAGGGGACTTGTCCGGGCGCCAGCCGCGCCACACGGGGTGCCGTAGCCGGCCGGGTCCCGTCCATTCTCCGAAGGTCACCTCAGCCACCAGCCCAGGGCTGACCCATGTGGCACCTGCCGCGTCCTCACGGGGGATGTCGGCAAAGGGAGAGGCGCTCACCACGTGGGGCTCCAGCTTCTCCATAATGTCCCGCAGCTGCCAATCCTTGAACCCGCTTCCAACCCTGCCCACATAGTGCAGCTTGTCGCCGTCCGGGATGCCCAACAAGAGGGAACCGAACGTTCCGCTTCGGGCACCTGCGCCGGGACGCCAGCCACCGACCACCACCTCTTGGCTCTGCTCCAGCTTGAGCTTGAGCCAGGACCTGCTGCGGCGCCCAATGACGTAGCGGCTGTCGGCCTTCTTCGCCATCACACCTTCCAGGCCAAGCTCAGCGGCGCTGGCCATGAGGTCGTCCACGTCGTGATCCAGGACGGCAGACAAATGCAGCGGGCAGCCTTTGCGCAGGCGCGCCGCAAACCCCGAAAGCCTCTCGCGGCGATCACGGAACGGCAGCCCGCTCAGGTCCGTGCCGCCGTCGTAAAGAAGGTCGAACAGCATGAGCTGAACCGGCACAGCTGCCCGTGCCCGCTCAATGTCTGCGGTTTTGACCAGGTTCATCCGCTGCTGCAGCCGCCCGAAATCCGGCCTGTTCCCTTTGCCGAGCGCCACGATTTCGCCGTCAGCCACGAAATTTCCGTCGGGCCAACAGCCGCGGTCAGTAAGCTCCGGGTAAGTTGCTGTGAGGTTATTTCCGTTGCGGCTCATAAGCCGGATTTCCCCCTCGGTGCCCGTGATGATGGCACGGATCCCGTCCCATTTCAGCTCATACAGCCAACCGTCGCCGCGGAGATCGTCCGTGGTCCCCGAGGTGGCCAGCATGGGGGCGTAGTTCGGTACGGGTTGGGGTGCGGCCGGCCCGGCAGGCGGTTGGGCCGGTGAGGGCTTCGCATGGCTGGCCGGTACGCCCTTCCGTGCTCCAGGCTGCTCCTTCATCAGGTGAATCAGCCAGTTCTGACCCGTGTTGATCAGCGCGAACCGTTTGGTACCGCCGAGGCCGCCGCCAGGCTCGCCAGTCAGTGTGGCAATGACTTCCTTGCCGTCACGCCATTTCTCGCACGTATACTCGCCGCGGTCCCAAATGGTCATGGTCCCTGCCCCGTACTCGCCCTTGGGGATGACGCCGGAGAAGGTCGCGTACTCCATGGGGTGGTCTTCCGTATGCACGGCCAGATTGTTCCGGTCGGGCGTTTCCGGCACGCCGCGGGGCAGGGCCCACGACGCCAGGACGCCGTTGTGCTCCAACCGCAGGTCCAGATGATAGCGGCGCGCGTGGTGCTCCTGGATCACGAAGATACCGCCGGGTGGCGGCGGGTCGCCTGGTTTTGGCTGGTCAGATGACGAGGTGCCGGTTTGCTGGGAGGCGTTGGCAGCCGACGACGAGGGAAACGGCTCCGGGGTCCTGCCCGGATCGCGCATCCCAACGTACTTGGCGAGACGGCTCTCCACTGTCACCACGCGTTCCCTGGCGGCGCCGCTGCCCGAACCGCCTGCGGCAGCACCGTCGTCGTCCTTCTCATCCTCGCCGTGGGGCGGAAGGTGCCGCCCGGAAATCGGTGCGAAGTGGTCTTTGCCCGTCTTGACGCGCTTCATCACGGCCAGAAAGTCCAAGTGCTCCAGCGACGCGGAGGTGAGTTCACGCCACGTACGCGGTGCTGCCACGGTAGGGCGCGCCTTGCCGCGGAGTGAGTAGGGAACGATGGTGGTTTTGTTCCCGCTGTTCTGGCTCCAGTCCACCAGCACCTTGCCGTGGCGGAGGGACTTTTTCATGTCGCTGACCACCAGTTCGGGGTGGTCGGACTCCAGTGCGCGGGCAAGCTCTTTGGCGAAGGCGGACACCTGCTCGGACTTCAGGGTCCCATCGAGGCCAGTGTAGAGGTGGATGCCTTTACTGCCGCTGGTGACGGGGACAGGGTCCATGCCCATGTCCTGCAGGATGGAACGGGCCAGCTTGGCCACCTCAACGCACTCGGGCAGTCCCGCCCCGGGACCGGGGTCAAGGTCCAGGACCAAGCGGTCGGGGCGGAGCGGTTTCCCTGAAGGATCCACTTGCCACTGCGGAACGTGGATTTCCAGCGAGGCGATCTGGGCCATCCACGTCAGCGTGGCCAGGTTGTTGACCATGGGGTAAACGTTGGCGTGGTCCGAATGCTGAATGGCGGCACGGGGAATCCACCGGGGTGCGGAGTCCTCAAGGTTTTTCTGGAAGAACACCTGCCCGGGATCCTCAGCAGTGCCCACTCCGTTGACCCACCGCTTCCGGGTCACCGGCCTGTTGGCCGCCGCGGGAATGAGGAAAGGAGCGACGGCGGCGTAGTACTCCAGCACTTCGGCCTTGGTGGTCCCGGTTTCCGGGTAGATGATTTTCCCCAGGTTGGTGAGGGTGAGTTCGTGGCCTTCCACGTTCACGCGCTCCTGTTGTTTGCCTGCCACCTCTTCTCCTCTGCTGTGTTGTGCTGTTGACTGGGTGCATGAGGGCCATCTGGAAGGGATCTATCGCGTTCGGTCTGGTCAACGTACCAGTGAAGCTCTACAGTGCCACGGAGGATCACGATATTAGCCTGCACCAAGTCCACAACAAGGACGGCGGGCGTATTCGGTACCAGCGCAAATGCGAAATTTGTGGCGACGTTGTGGCGTACGAGGACATTGACAAGGCCTACGAAGAAGAGGGCCGCACCGTTGTCCTGACGTCCGCGGAATTGAAGTCGTTGCCGGAGGAGAACAGCCGCGAAATTGAGGTGGTGGAGTTCATCCCCGCAGAGCAACTGGACCCCATCATGTATGAACGCAGCTATTTCCTGGAGCCGGATTCCAAATCGCCCAAGGCTTACATGTTGCTGAGGCAGACGTTGGAGGACACGGACAGGATTGCCATTGTCCAGTACGCGCTGCGGCAGAAGACCCGTTTGGGTGCGCTGCGGGTTCGGGGTGATGTGCTGCTGCTGCAGGCATTGCTGTGGGGCGACGAAGTCCGTGAAGCCAAATTCCCCTCCCTTGAGAGCGACATCAAGATTTCGGACAAGGAACTGGAGATGTCTTCCGCCCTGGTGGAATCCATGGCTCATGACTTTGATCCCGATGAGTACACCGATGACTACCAGGTGCAGTTGAAGACGTTGATCGAGGCCAAGCTGGACAAGGGTGAGGCGCTGGACACTGAGGCCACATTCGGCGTTGTTGAGGGCGAAGGAGAAGGCGGCGACGTCATCGACCTCATGGAGGCCCTCAAGCGCAGCCTGGACAAGAAGCGCGGCAAGGAAAAAGCGGACGACGACGGCGCTGCCGCCGCCAAAACTGCCAGCAAGCCAAAGGCGCGGGCCAAGAAAAAGGCCTGAACCGGCGTCGTCATCTGTTTTCTCTTGCCTTTAGTGATTCCGCAACGTGGAAATGGGCTTTGTTTTCTTCTGGTGTGAACAGCGTTTGGGGAAAAGTTCCTCGGCGGGCTTTCAACCGCTGGAATTCTTCTTTCCTGGCATGGTTCCTTTGTCCTTATCGGCTAGGTGCCCGTCTCGTAGTGCGGCTCTGCCACGGGCTTTGATTCCGGCGAGCCCCTCTCTCGAAGGTACACAGAAGCGCCCACCAAAACGGCTACGGCCAGGAACTCGCTTTGCCAGTTTTGGAAGGACTCAAACCAGAATTGGCTGGAACCGATGTACTCCCAAGCGGAGACCTCCGGGAGACCATGGCTGAGCTGTTCGTCGTTGTAAGCGGCCGCACCGCCTACGGCGTGCAGGGTGAAGGAGAGCAGGAAAAGAAGGCCCAGCAGGCCAGACAACGAGTGCTCGTAGACCTTCAGAACCCAACCGCCCCGCCTGACCGGCCATGGGGTCTTGGCGGACATTTTGGCATCGCGGGGATCCTCGTCCTGGGGTGCGTCCTTATCCACAGGCTTGGATTCCGAAGAGCCGCGCTGGAACAGGAAAACCGTCAGGACCACATACATGGCCATCTGAAGGAACTCCGATTCCCAGTTCTCAAAAATCGCTTCCCAGAAGCTGCCTGATGTCAGAAAATCCGATACACCGGTTGCCGGCCCACCGTGTGCTTGCTGTTCCTCGCTGTGATTGGCAGCTCCTGAGAGGATCATTCCTCCGAGGAAGACGACGAACAGGCCTGCATTGACCAGCAGCAAGCCGTGATCCTTGACCCAGTGACGCGGGGGCTTGGTGTCGTTGCCGGAACTGTGGTTGTGCCTAGCGGGTCGCAGCATCCCACTCACTCTTCCTTTGCCGTCCCGTTGTTGCCACTGCCGTTCCGGACGGCCCGGCGGTGCAGCCACAGCGGCGTTCCCACCACCAGGAGCAGCAGCACCAGGACGATGAATCCGGCTGCAACAAGCCCGGCGGTCCGTCCAGCGGTAAAGTCGAAAACCAGAGTGGCGGAGCCAACAATCAACAAGGCCACGCCGGCCAGCGCCCACTTGGTCACAACGTCGGCGCTGGAGACCAAGGTGGCCTTGAGCCCCCTGCGGAACAGGCGGCGATGAACACTGACGGGCAGCACAATCAGGACGGTGGTCAGCGCTGCCACCATCACGTTGAACAGGTACAGGCTCCGCTGCCAGTCGTCCAGGAGTTCGAATCGTTCCTGAAAGGGGAGCGTGAGCAGGAAGCCGCCAAGGATTTGCACCCCCGTTTGGAGAACCCGTAACTCCTGGATCAATTCCATCCAGTTGCGGTCCATCCGTTCCTCGGTGGACTCGTTCCTGCCGATTCTGGGAGCCTGCTCCGGCTCAACCATCTAGGCACCTCCGTGGTGGTTTCTGTGGACGCCGACCAAGCACCGGGCTACGGTCGGAACTGTCAGCATTCCTCGATTTCTTTATCGGGGCCTCGCCGGATTTTCAAGGAGGAACAATGAGTCAGGACGATCACCGGGTAGACCCGGACAACGAACCCGGGGGTTACGGAACGCCTACCCCCGAACAGGAAGTGCCTGGCCAGGGAGATCAACGCGAGACTCCGGAGCGGCCCGCTCAGGGGGTGCCTGACGCTCCCGGCGACGAGTTCCCGACGCCAAAGGACCCTGATGCTGCCCCGCCGCCCCCGGCCACCGGTGATGGCCCGGTCCGGGAGTAGTTCAGGGCGGGCGTTGCTGCGGCGTGGGACCGGCTCGGCGCTGGAAATGGTTCGGCGTGGAGAGCAGGAACGCCGGAGGCACTGCCTCCGGCGTTCGACCCTGTCCCGTCTAGACCGTATGTCCCCTGCGGCCCGACATAAAGCTCAGCAGCCAGCCAATGGCTGCGACGACGAGGAGGACGACGCCTACCCACAGAAGCCAGCTCAGTGCTTCGGTAAAGCCGCCTACCAAGAGAAGAACAATTGCTACTACACCAGCAATGATCAGAAGTGTATTCATGGTCAGCACATTCCTTTCTGGGGGAATCTTTGACTAATGTCGCCGGTTCCCAACTATGCATTCCGATTACTTCGATTGAGTTATGCCGGTACTTGGAGGCGTTCCGCCGCCTCAAAGTGCCTTTGCCGTTATTGCCTGCCGGCGGTCCTCCGGAGTGCGGGTTCGCCAGTCGTGAACACTAACTGTTCCCATTGTACTACTAAGCTTCCTTATGAAAGGCTTATTGGAGTCGTCACCTGATGATTGGGCAGTTGCCACAGATAACTTTGTGGCACGTTTTAGGCTCACATGAACGTCTATGAGAGGAACACATGAAAGCGTCACAGCAGCTTGCAGACAACCTTCAGATCGTCCTGACAGACCTTATTGAGCTACAGCTTCAAGGCAAGCAGGCGCACTGGAACATAGTGGGGCCAAACTTCCGCGACCTTCACCTCCAGCTGGACGAGCTGGTAGTTGCCACGCGCGAATTCGCTGACGACACCGCCGAGCGTATGAGGGCCCTCCACGCCCTGCCTGATGGCCGTAGTGCGACCATCGCCAAGGGCACGCGTCTGGAGGAGTTCCCGGCAGGCCTGGTCAACACCAAGAATGCGGTCAAGCTGGTCACTGACCGCGTGGAGCGTGCTGTCCAGACAATGCGCGATGTCCATGACGAAGTGGATGAGGAAGACCCCACTACGGCGGACCTGCTGCACGCATTCATCTCCCGCCTTGAGCAGCTGGTGTGGATGATCAACGCGGAAATCATGAACGCCGGCGCTGCAGTGACGGATCCGGACGAGGCCTAGAACTCAACGGGCCGGGCCGATCACGAGTAGGGCGGAAGAACTGTGCCACGACTTAAGCGCACTGACCTGTCCAAGCCCGGCATCGTCCGCCGTAAGGTGGGAAAAGGGTTCAGCTACCGGCACCCCGACGGGAGCCTGGTCAGCAAAGAGGATCGCCAGCGCATCAATGCGCTGGCGATCCCGCCTGCATGGACCGATGTGTGGATCAGTCCTTTCGAGAATGGGCACATCCTTGCCACGGGCGTCGATGATGCAGGGCGCAGCCAGTACATTTACCACCCCACGTGGCGGGAGCGGAAGGACACCGAGAAGTTCATTCGGGCCGCCAATCTGGGACTGGTCCTGCCGGCGATCCGGCGCAACGTCACCGTCCACCTTCAGAACACCGAAGATCCGCGGCAACAGACCCTCGCCGCGGCAGTGCGGCTGATGGACCTCGGCGCCCTTCGGGTTGGCTCCGAGGTCTACATGAAGCAAAACGGCTCCTATGGGCTCACCACGCTTCGATGCCGTCATGCCCGGGTGGAAGGGCATGATGTCTTCCTGAAGTTTCCGGGCAAAAGCGGACAACTGTGGGACAAGTCAATCCGCGACCCCGCCTTGGCCGCCTTTTTGGAACCGCTGGCCGAGCGCCCCGGCAAGGAACGCCTGCTGGCTTACCTCTCGGAGGGAACGTGGGTCTCCGTGGACGCGTCCATGATCAATGAGTATCTCCGGGGTATCTCAGGGGAGGCGTACACCTCCAAGGATTTCAGGACATGGAAGGGCACTGCTGCCGCTGCCCTCTGCCTCATCAAGTCCGGACACAAGGGAACCCCCAGGCAAGCCATTGTGCGGGCCATCAAGGAGGCCTCGGAACTCCTGGGCAACACCCCCTCGGTGGCGCGCTCATCCTATGTGGATCCGCGGATTATCGAGGCCTACCTCTCCGGAGAACTGAAGGACGTGAAGCCCACGGAAGCATCGATCGCGGCCTACCTGAATGGCGAAACGCCGAAGATGCAGCCAGAGGTGGCCGCCAAGTCCTGACGTCGGCCGCTCGAGCGCATTTTATGAGTACACTCGTACTAATAAAGCTCGGCCGGAAAAACGTTGAGGAGCGGTAAATGATCCTGATCGCGATCGTGGTGTGCGAAGTTGCGTTCTGGGTGGCGATCATCGCCGGGCTCGCAGCGCGGTATCTGCTGCGGAAACCCCGCCTTGGCAGCGCTCTCCTGATCCTTGCTCCGGTGATCGATGCTGTCCTGCTTGCCCTGGTGGCAGTCGATCTCCTGGGCGGGGGAACAGCCTCATGGCAGCACGGACTGGCGGCGATCTACATTGGCGTTTCCATCGCGTACGGCAAACGCATGGTGGCATGGGCCGATGCGCACTTCCAACACCGGTTCTCCGGCGGCCCCGCGCCGGAAAAACTCACAGGAACCCGCTACACGGCCAAATGCTGGCGGGATGTCATCCTTACGGCGTTGGCAGTGGTCATCGCCGCGGCCACCCTGGGAGCGATCATTCTGCTGGTCAACGACGCGGAACGAACCTCAGCGCTCTCGGAATTCTTTCGCATTCTGGGAATCATCTTCGCCATCGACTTCCTTTGGGCAGTGAGTTACACGATCTGGCCGAAGAAGGCCGCCCGAGCCGTGCCCGCTGCTGCTTCTTCTTCGCGGTGAAACGCCATGCCCCGGAGAATCGACGCAGAGGCACGCACCGCAGCGATTGCGGAGGCTTCATTACGTGTCCTTGAACGTGATGGACTCCAGGGCCTGTCTGTGCGCGGGGTTGCGGCGGAAGCGGGCATTGCCGCCGCTTCGTTGCGGCGGGCCTTTGCCACGCAGCATGCCCTCAGGGAGTACTGCCTGCAACTCATTGAGGACCGGGTCACCGCCAGGGTCTCCGCGCTGGAGCTGACCGGCCGCGCGCTGGTTGATGGGTTGCTGCTGCAGTTGCTCCCTCTCGACCAAGAGCGACGCTTGGAACTGGTTGCGCAAGTCCAACTCGGCGTTCTCTCCCTTACCGACAGCGAGCTTCGTCCTGCTGCGACCAGGCTAAGCGACGCAGTAGGGCGCGCATGCCACGCAGCGGTACAAATACTGGCTGAAGCGGGTCAGTTCAACAGCGAGCGTGATCCAGAGTATGAAGCGCAGCGGCTACGTGCCCTTCTTGACGGAATCGCGATGCATGGGCTGTGGAGCGGGGAACTGCCGGAGTCGAGTCAGATGCCCGGCGTGCTCGCTCGCCATCTCGATGAGCTCGCCGATCCATAACCCGTTGTGGCTGCGGACGCCGACAGCCACAAAAAGAGCCTGGCGACACCCGAATCCGGGTGTCGCCAGGCTCTTTGCGCAGCGCTGAGGGTTGCGTGTCCCTACTCGGCGTCGTGGTCCGTTTCCAGGATCTTCACCAGGCTGTCTAGTGCGGCGTCCGCACCTTCACCTTCGGCGCGCAGCACCACCACGTCACCGTGGGAGGCGCCCAGGCTCATCAGGGACAGGATGCTGGCCGCGTCCATGGCGTCATCTGCGGGTTCACCCTGGCGGGCGATGGTGACATCGAGGTCCAGGTCCCCTGCTGCCTCGGCAAAGATGGCTGCAGGGCGGGCGTGGAGGCCGACGCGGCTTGCGATGGTGGCTGTACGTTCTGGCATTGGTGCTCCTTTTGTGAAGGCTGGCGGTTGTGGGAGGTGGCGTTGTGGGAAGTCTAGACCGCTGATGGGTTGAGACGCTTGGGTTTTGGACGCCGGAGTTTTAGACGCTGGCGGTTGCCGGGGTGGCTTCCACTTCCACCGGCTTTTTGACGGCAAAGCGCTTGAGGGCGATGACGGCCAACGCGCTGACCACCATTCCAGCCACGATGGCGATGATGAACATCGGCAGGTTGCCAATGGCGAAGAAGACGAAGAAACCGCCGTGGGGAGCCTGGGAAGTTACTCCCGTGGCCATGCAGAGTGCACCGGTCAGGGCGCCGCCCACCATGCTGGCGGGAATGACCCGCAGGGGGTCTGCTGCAGCGAAGGGAATGGCACCTTCGGAGATGAAGGATGCGCCCAGCAGCCAGGCCGCCTTGCCGTTTTCACGCTCGTTGAGGGTGAAGAGCTTCTTGTTCAGGACCGTGGCAAGGGCCATGGCCAGCGGCGGAACCATGCCGGCCGCCATCACTGTGCCCATGATCAGCCACGGAGCCTGGTTGTCTGCGCTGCCCGCGCTCAGGCCGGCAACTGCGAAGGCGTAGGCAACCTTGTTGACCGGACCGCCGAGGTCGAAGCACATCATGAGTCCAAGGATGATGCCGAGAACTACAGCGGAGGCGCCACTCATGCCGGTGAGCCAGTTGTTGAGAGCCACCGTAAGGCCGGCAATGGGACCACCGAGGACCAGGAACATCAATCCGGACGCGACGATGGAAGCAAGCAGCGGGATGATGACGACGGGCATGAGGCCACGGAGCCAGCGGGGTACCTGCCAGGTTCCGATCAGATGCGCGACGTAGCCGGCCAGGAGGCCGCCGACGATGCCGCCGAGGAACCCTGCGCCCATGAAGCCTGATACAGCACCGGCGACGAAGCCGGGTGCAATACCGGGCCGGTCGGCGATGGCGTAGGCGATGTATCCAGCCAATGCCGGGACCAGGAAGCCCATGGACAGGGCGCCGATCTTGAACAGGACCGCACCAAGGTAGATGGCGAGTCCGCCTTCCGGCAGATTGCCGAAGTTGTTCTCCAGCACCACCTTGTCCGCTACCTCAGTGATGTCGTAGCCGCCCAGCAGGAAGCCGAGGGCAATCAGCAAACCACCGCCGGCCACGAACGGAATCATGTAGCTGACGCCGGTGAGAAGTGCTCGCTTCAGCTTCTGGCCAATGTGTTCACCCTTCTCCTCCTCGGCACGCTCAGCCTGCTCTTCGGCCCCGGCATGGGGAACGCGGCGTGCGCGGGGGTCCTCGGCAGCTGCAAGTGCTTCCTGGACCATCTTGGTGGGTTCGTCGATGCCACGTTTGACGGGAGCGTTGATGACCGGCTTGCCAGCGAAGCGCTCCTTGCCGCGAACATCAACGTCGACGGCGAAGATCACCGCGTCGGCTGCTGCAATCACGGCCGGGTCCAGCGGCTTGGCGCCTGAGGAACCCTGGGTCTCCACCTGCAGGTCCACGCCCATTTCCTTGGCCGCGGCAACCAGCGAGTCAGCAGCCATGTACGTGTGTGCAATACCCGTGGGGCAAGCGGTCACCGCCACAATGCGCTTGGGTGCGGCAGTCGTCGTCGAGCTTTCTGTGGGAGCAGCGGCAGCGGCTGGTGCAGCAGCCGGCTTGTCTGCCAAGGCGCCATCAACCAGTTCAACGATCTCTTCAGGGGAAGACGCCGCACGCAGTGCTGCCGTGAAGTCTTTTTTGATGAGGGACCGGGCCAGCTTGGACAGCAGCTTCAAGTGTTCCTGGTCTGCGCCGTCCGGGGCTGCGATGAAGAAGATCAGGTCTGCCGGGCCGTCCTTGGCGCCGAAGTCCACCTTGTGGGACAGCCGGGCCATGGCCAAAGCAGGTTCCTGGACCGCAGCAGAGCGGCAGTGCGGGATGGCGATGCCGCCGGGGACGCCGGTTGCGGTCTTCTGCTCGCGGGCGAAGGCGTCGGCAAAGAGCCCTTCAACCTCGGAAGCACGGCCGGTGGCGGCAACTTTGCCGGCCAGGACGCGGATGACGTCGGCAGGGGAGTCGCCCAGGTTTTGGTCGAGGGTGACCAATTGGGTTGTGATCAGCTGGGTCACTGTGAGTCCTTCTGGAGGGCCGTGATGGTTACGGCATTGGGGGTTGTCTGGTGGACTGCCGGGACAGTGGAGCCCGGCAGGGAGGCAGCAGCGGCACCATGTGCCACGGCTTGACGAAGGCAGTCCTGCGCGGAGCCGCCTTGGGTTGCAGCCAGCAAGTAGCCGGCCAGTGCAGAGTCCCCGGCGCCTACCGTGCTGACGGCTTTAATGGGCGGATGCGTGGCCAACCACGCTCCGTCCGCCGTCACCAGGATTGCTCCTTTGGACCCGAGTGTTGCGAGAACGGCGGCTACACCGCTGGCGACGACGGCGGCTGCAGCTTCAGCGGCTTTGGCCGGATCCGCTTCCAGTTCGTCAGCAGTGGAGACGCTGGTGAAACCGGCGGCGGCGGCAAGCTCTGCGAGCTCTTCCGCGTTCGGCTTCAGGAGGTCCGGCTTCCCGGAGGCATCGCCCACCAAAGCCGCCGCAAGCGGCGCCCCGGAGGAGTCAATGGCGATGCTTGGGGAGGCCGTTCCATCCGGGATCGACCGGAGCCGACGGGCGATGGTGGCGTAAAAATCCGCGGGAACTCCTGGTGGGAGCGAACCTGCGAGTACCACCCAGCTGGCGCCGCGGGAGCGTTCCAGCAGCAGCCCGATCAGGGCTTCCTGCTGTTCCTCGCTCAGCTCCGGGCCGGGTTCGTTGATCTTGGTGGTGACGCCGTCCGGTTCGGTGAGGGTGACGTTGCTGCGCAGCGCCTGGCCGATGGGCAGCGCCGCGAATGGCACACCGCCGTCGTGCAGTCCGGAAAGGACCGGGTCCGATTCCGCGCCTGGAAGGACTGCCACGGTGTCGAGGCCGGAGGCCACGAGGGCCCGTGAAACGTTGACGCCCTTTCCGCCCGATTCCTGATGGACGGCCACGGCGCGCTGCACCTCGCCGCGGGCCAGGGCGCCGGGGAGTTCCACCGTGCGGTCCAGGCTGGGGTTGGCGGTCAAGGTGACGATCATGCGATCACCACGTCTACGCCGGCGTCGGCCAAGGCCGCGGCGAGTTCTGCGGATGGTTGGCTGTCTGTAATCAAGGTGTCGACATCCTTCAAGGTGGCGAACTGGACCAGCGTTTCGGAGTCCAGCTTGGAAGAATCGGCCAGGGCCACCACGCGGCGGGCTGAGGTGACGAAGGCGGCTTTTACCGCTGCTTCCTCAGGATCGGGGGTGCTGAGGCCGAAGGTTGCGTGGATGCCGTTGGCGCCCACAAAAGCGATGTCCGGGCGAAGTTTGTACGCGGCTTCCACCGTGGACTGCCCGACGGCGGCTTGCGTCAACCCGCGGACCCGGCCGCCAAGGATCTGCAGTGCTATACCCGGGGTGGAGGAGAGTTTTCCTGCGATCGGAATGGCGTGGGTAATCACCACGAGTTCATCGTTTCCGTTGGCCGCGGGTGTCCGCTGCGCCAGCAGATCTGCAAGGGTTTCCGTGGTGGAACCTGCGTCCAGCAGGATGCTGCCTGTTGTGAGTTCCGGGATCAGAGCGAGGGCGGCGTTTGCGATGCGGAGTTTTTCCACCTGCCGCTGTACCGCCCGTTCAAGGATGCTTTCCTCGCGGGTGCTCAGGCGGTCGGAAGGTACCGCGCCACCATGGACGCGGCGCAGGTTCCCGGAGACTTCGAGGGCCGCGAGGTCGCGGCGGATTGTCTCAGTGGTGATGCTGAAACGGTCGGCAAGGTCTGTGACGCTCACCCGTCCGCGCTCTGCGACGAGTGCGGAGATCAGTTGCTGGCGTTCTTCGGCGAACACTTACCCTCCATTGCGGTCAAGCCAGGTCTTCAGGACGGCCACTTCAGTGACTGCTGTCACAACGATGTGGAATTGCTTGACTCTATCTTTGTTTATGTTGGTTAGTCAAGAGAAATCAACATAAACAAAGATGGCTGGAGGTATCCGTTTCGTCCCCGGGCACGGCAAAGGGCATGCCGTGCTCCCTGTAGCGCGGCATGCCCTCGTGCGGATACTGACTGGGGGATTTTGCCAGGATCCGGTCTGTGGACGTGACCGGTTGTTGCCTGCGCGTGAGGAGGTGTGTCCAGCTCCCCTTACGTCAGGGGAGCGGGCGGTTCCCCGTGCCCGGGCGGGGATGGCACCGCGGGTCCCGGTGTGGGGTCAGGAACCGGCGGTGGTCCAGGCTCCGGCAAGGGAACAGGCTCGGGTGTAGGTCCGGGTTCGCGGGTGGGGTCCGGGTGCGAAGGGTCCGGTGGGAATTCGCTCATGGTCAGGAGCTCCTTTGACGCGACGAGCGATGCGGTCTGCGGCTTTCCGGGACGGACGAGGGGTACCAGGTGGTGTCCCATCCGGAATTCCGGTAGTCGATGGGCAAATTATCTGGATCCGGCGGGTCGGGAAGCTTCCGCCTGCTGGCCGGCCTGAGCTGCGAGCCGGTTGTCGAAGTGTCTTTCCTCTGTGGTTCTGTGTGCATGCTGTCCCTCCCGGTAGCTCCAGAACTGGTGTTGCGGCCGCGGATCCTCATTCCGGGATCTCCATGCGGAAGCCGCAGTGGCATCCGAGGATGCGGGTGTTGATCAGGATCTCGTACATCCTCAACTGGCCGCCGGGCCTCAGGACCAAGGGGGCTTGGATCCGGCGAAGCTCGCAGCTCTTGGTCTTCATGGGCTCGCCGCAATGCAGATACTGGCCGCCGAACTGCAGCACACCTTGGGAGACGCCTGGACGGTTCAGTACCAGCGCAACCCTTTGGACAGACGCAACCTGTTGATAGGCGTACCTGCAGGCGTGGCACTCGTAGGCGACATCAACCATGTTGGGCGCGGGTGGATAGTGCGACTGGATGGAGTTCACCAGAAGGTGCTTGTCTGTATTGCAGCGCTTGCACCAAAGGGGCTCGTCAGGCGGTTGATGGGCTTCGTCAGGGATTCTGGACGCTGGCTGGGCCGGCATGGTCTGCACCTCTGCATGGAAAAATGCGGGACGCCCGTCTGCATGAGCTGGGAAAGCCTGGTCCTCGTGGGGACTGTAGCTAGATTGTGCACATAGCTGCACCGTAGATGCAAGGATTCTGCCACCATTCCTGACGGGGGTGACAAGCCCGGCCCGGACGATCGTAAACTAAGGCATGAGCGAAATGAACGTTGACTTGGTGCTGCCTGATGCCGCCTCAGCGTCTGACGACGATTCGGTACCTGACCGTCTCCAGGACCTTGTCATCGACAGCGAGGACGTGGGCGGATTCCTGGAAGAACTAGCGGTCTTTTCGGCAGCGGCTGTGTCCCAGGCCGTTGGCATGCCTGTGCACTGCGGCATCACCCTTAGCCGGCGACGCCGTACGGCAACGGTGGCCGGGAGTACCCCCGAAGCCAGGTTGATCGACGAAATTCAGCAGGCGTACGGCGATGGGCCGTGTCTGGAGGCGATGCGAAGCCGTACCACCGTGCACGTTCCGGACACTTCCACCGAAGTGCGGTGGTCGGAATACTGTGCTGTCATCGCCGCGCGAGGCCATCTTTCAGCCCTCTGCGTCCCTCTGGAGCTGGACGAAGGAGCCACTGCTGCACTGAACTTCTTCGCTCCCCATGCCGGAGTCTACGACGAAGCCACCATCCGAAACTGTGAGCTGTACGCAAGCCAGGCCGAACGCTCGCTGCGGTTGGCCGTGCGCATAGGAGTAAAGCAGCAGCACGCTGACGATCTCCAGGATGCCATGCAATCCCGGACCGTCATTGACCTCGCCAGCGGGATCATCATGGGGCAGAACCGCTGCACCCAGGAAGAGGCATTCCAGATTCTGAAGAAGGCCTCCAGCACCCGGAACCAGAAGCTGCGGGAGGTCGCAGAGTCACTGGTCCAGAGTGTGTCCAAGCAGGCTCCCGTGGCCCATTTCGAGCCCTGAGCCAGGCAGGCGGACTCCCGGCCGCAAGGCCGTGACTTGTGACGCGCACCACTGGTGAACTACATTTTAGGTGGGTTAAGCAGATAGCCCTTGGAACCTCATGTCACCTGGTGCCATCACGGATGGTCCAAGAACTGCACTCTTAGCCGTGGCCGCTTTCGGCCGGCTCTCCGTGCATGCATGCGGCTCCTTGGAGAAGTAAAAGGAGAATGGCAATGACGCTTGGATCCCTGCCCGTCCCGAAGCCTGCCAGAGGGACGGATCCCGCAACCGGTGAGACCGGAGCGCGGCCCTGGTGCACAGTATGCGGCACTGATTCGTACATTTTTGTTGAAACCGTGGTTGAAGCCCAGCCGAATCAGTCCGAGGTAGTAGAAGTCAGCTACACCTGCAGTGAGTGCGATACGTTCTACGCCCACGCTGTCCGGCTGGAGGCCTTGGTGCCTGAGATCCAACGGGAATTCCTCTCCACTTCCGCAGCGGGACTCTGGTTCAGTTGCACCCATTGCGGCGATCCCATGACCTTGGGACGTCCCACCGAGCGGGTGATTGAGGCGCCCCGGACCACGGATGATCCGGAAAGCCCCAGCCTCCTGGAGGTGTACTTGCAGACGCAGGTGCTGCATTGCCGTTGCGGTTTCCAAATGGAGGTTCCACGCCACGTTGGGTGACCGCCGTCTCTGAACAACCAACAGCGGGAGGGTGGCTATGCGCACGTTTGGTGTTGAAGAGGAACTGTTGATCGCGGATCCCGCGGACGGCACGCCATTGGCGTTGGCCGCAGACATCCTGGACGTTGCGGCTCCCCTCTACGGAGGAAGAACCGTAGAAACAACCGGCGGGAAGGCCGGCGCCGAGGAAGCCGGTGCCGGGAGCGCGACGTTGAAGTCCGAGTTCAAGCAGGAGCAGGTGGAGGTCAACTCGCGTCCTTGCCGGACTGCGGCCGAACTCAGGGCCGAGATCCGTGCCGGTCGGGCGTTGTCTGACAAAGCCGCACGAGCCGTGGGTGCGCGCGTCGCGGCGTTGGCAACCCCGCCGGTCTTCCACGCCACACCAACTCTGGGCAACCAGCGGTACGCGGCGATGGGGACGGAGTTCGGCTTGATTTCCCGTGAGCAGCTCACCTGCGGTTTCCATGTCCACGTGTCCATCGAATCACCGGAAGAAGGGGTCGCAGTCCTTGACCGGATGCGGCACTGGCTGCCGGTCCTGCTGGCCTTG
This sequence comes from Paenarthrobacter sp. CCNWLY172, assembly GCF_037402035.1. NCBI lineage: Bacteria > Bacillati > Actinomycetota > Actinomycetes > Micrococcales > Micrococcaceae > Paenarthrobacter > Paenarthrobacter sp. CCNWLY172. Next base: position 80,049 of record NZ_JBBEGB010000009.1, on the reverse strand, counting down.
AGCGCCAATTCTCCTTTCTGGATGGGAGCCGACACAGGCTTTGCCAGCTACCGCACGCAGATCTGGAACAGGTGGCCCACGGCCGGCCCCATGGACGTTTTCGGTTCAACGGAGGGCTACCAGGCGATGCTCTCCGAGCTGTTGGGGACGGGCGTTCCGTTGGATGAGGGAATGATCTACTTCGATGCCCGCCTCTCCAGGGGGCACCCCACCGTTGAACTGCGGATCGCCGACGTTTGCCTGTACGCCGAAGACGCCCTCACCATTGCCGTCATTGCCCGTGCCCTGGTGGAGACATCTGCGGCTGGGTGGCGGCAGGGTAAGCCGGCGTCAAGCACGTTGACGCCGGTCATCCGCATGGCGAACTGGAAGGCCAGCCGCTTTGGCATCAACCAGCAGTTGTTGCACCCGCTGGAGCAGCGGCCCTACCCCGCCGCGGACGTTGTGGGCGCCCTGCTCCGGCACGTTCGAGTGGCTTTAACAAGGGCCGGCGATCTCGCGCTCGCACGGGCAGGTGTGGCCAACATCCTCCGCCGGGGCACCGGCGAACGGCTGCAACGCCAGGCGTACAGCCAGCGGCGCCGGTTGTCCGACGTCGTGTCCGCCGCCATCGCGTCGACCCATCAGGATGACGAAAGGTCCGACGCCGGACTGCTGAGTCTGTGACAACCGGCCCGCTGGGCCTGTGACAACCGGCCCGCTGGGCCTGTGGCAACCGAGCTGGACAGCAGCGGCCTGCCGGTGGGCCGCCGTCAGCCCTGATTGATGCGAATCATGTTGCCGGAGGGATCGCGGAAGGCGCAGTCGCGCGGACCCCATGGTTGGTCGATCGGTTCCTGGAGTACCTCGGCTCCGGACGCGCGGAGTTTCTCGAACGTGCCGTCCAGATCATCTGTGGTGAATACCAGCATGGGCATGACGCCCTTGGTCAGCAGTTCCTGGATGGCGTCGCCGTCGGCCTGGGAGCGGCCGGCGTGCGGCGGGGAAAGGACCAATTCAAGATCCGGCTGGGCATCGCTGCCGATGGTGACCCAACGCTGGCCGTCCGAGCCGACGTCGTTCCGGACGTCGAAACCCAGGGCGTCGCGGTAGAAGGCGAGCGACTCATCCACGTCGTTGACAGTGACATGTGCGTACTTCAATGAAATGTTCATGAACCACACGCTATTGCAGCTGTGACGTGGGCGCTTCTTCAATCCTGCTCAGTGTTTCAGGAGCGGGAGTCCTGCCTTTGCTGGTTCTTTCAGGGCGGGTGTGTTGTTTCGCGATGCAGTTGGGCATGGCCTTGACGGCGTGGTGTTCGCGGGAGCGGTATTCGCTGGGGTTGATACCTACGATTTCCGTGAAACGCGTGCTGAAGGATCCCAGCGACGTACAGCCCACTTCCATGCAGGCGTCCGTGACGCTGGTCCCCGCCCGGAGCAGGGCCATGGCCCGCTCGATCCGCCGGGTCATGAGGTAGTTGTAGGGCGATTCCCCGTAAGCGGCCTTGAACTGGCGGGAGAAATGCGCGGGGGACATGAGGGCGCCGGCGGCCATGGTGGGCACGTCCAATGGACGCGCATACTCGCGGTCAATGAAGTCGCGGGCGCGCCGCAGATGGGCCAGATTGGCCAGTTCCTGCGGAGTCATGGCGCCAGTCTACTAGGCTCATGCCCATGGAATCAGTGGTGTGGTCAAAGCCCGAAAACCAGCGCGAGGGCACTCCGCTGCTGGTGATGATGCACGGGTATGGAACCAGCGAACAGCGCATGGTGGACCTCTTCCCGCATCTGCCCGGCGAGTTCACGTGCGCTGCGCTTCGCGGTCCCAAAGTGATCGGCGACCATTACGGTTGGTTCCTGCTGGACTACTTCCTGACCAACGACTTTGCTGATGTCATCGCGTCCACCAACTCGGTGTTCAACTGGATCAACTCCGTCAAGGACAACCACAGCAGCGTCAGCTTGCTGGGGTATTCGCAGGGCATGGCCATGGCCAGCACGCTCCTGCGCTTGCGGCCCCACGCCTTCAAGGCCACGGTGGGCCTGTCCGGTTTTGTGCTGGACAACGACCTCCTTGCCCTGAGCGAGTCCTTCGACACCCCGCCACCGTTCTTCTGGGGCCGGGACAAGGCCGATCCCGTGATCAATGAGGACGCGATTGCCCACACTGCCGAGTGGCTGGAAGCCAACGTGGCCCTGACCGCACGGACCTATCCGGGCATGGGCCACAGGATCGAGCCGCCCGAGCTGGTGGATGTCAGCGCCTTCTTGAAGTTCTACGTGCTGGGGTAAAGCTCTGGGTGGGAGCCCGGATTAGAAGGCATCCGGGCTCCGGAATCAACCTCGTGGTGCGATTCTCGTCACAATTTCGCATTCGACTGCACCCTATTGAATGACAAAATTGTAAGCGCTTACACTTTTGGCTGGTGATCCGGTTCGGGTCTCGTGAAGGTGCCAGGCGAACAGGGAAAGGGTTGAGGCTGTGGTGCATTGCAGGGCCTCGACCGCCTCAGCCTGGTTCTTCGCCCTGGAGGCATCCGGGCTGGCTACAGGCAGCGTGGGCATGGTAAATGTTCCGTGGGACAATGAAGGTATCGATGACGAACACGCAGCCCGGCAGGCACCCCAACACCTGCTGGGGCTGGGCCATGGGGCCTTGGCCGTTCTCTCAAGCTATCAACACCCCGTTGTGACTGAGCGGGCACTGCCGGAACCCATTGCCCGTGGCGCGAGGCCCACGGCGGCTTTATCCCATGGCGATGAATCCGCGTTCGGTGCGTTGACGGCGTTTCCGGAAACGCGGTTTATCTGCCCGGGAACGTGCCAGTGAATACTGAAACCCCGCCCACCACCTGCTCGATACCAAGCTCATCGAACGCAAAACCACGCGCCGCAAGCGCTGAACGGAATACTGCACATGACTGATCTTCGTAATGCCTGGACGGGTGCTTCGGCCCTGTTGTTCGACCTCGACGGCGTGCTGACGCCTACTGCCGTGGTGCACGAGCAGGCGTGGCAGGAGCTGTTCGACGGTTACCTGGCCGAAACGGGACACCCGCAGGGGTATCAGGAGAGCGACTACTTCGACCACATTGACGGTAAGCCGCGCTTCGACGGTGTCCGGGATTTCCTGGCATCCCGCGGCATCACTTTGCCCGAAGGCCCGGTCCACGACCACCCGGACAACGTCACGGTGCAGGGCCTGGGCAACCGCAAGAATGCCATCTTCAACGAGATCGTGAACTCCCGCGGCGTGGAGCCGTTTGAAGGCTCGGTCAAGTTCATCAATGCCGCGGTGGAACTGGGTCTCAAGGTAGCTGTCGTGTCCTCCTCACGCAACGCCCCTGCCGTCCTGAAGGCCGCCGGCCTGGACCACCACTTCGAGGTGGTGGTGGACGGCCAGGTGGCTGCCGGCGTCGGGCTTCCCGGCAAGCCTGACCCGGCCACCTATGTCTATGGAGCAGGCCTGCTGGGCGTCCCCGTGGAGGAATGCATCGTGGTGGAGGATGCGGTGTCCGGGGTGCAGGCCGGCGCAGGCGCCAACTTTTACGCCGTGATCGGCGTGGACCGCGGGGCGGGCCGCCAAACCCTGCTCGACGCCGGTGCCACGTTGGTGGTAGACGACCTCAACGATCTTCTCTGACCCTACTTTTTCGAAGGATTTCAACCGCCCATGGCACTCATCAGCTCCGATCGGCTGCGCTTCCCCTGTGAGCCCTGGAAGCTCGTGGAGAATATCCACGTCCCTGGTGACGAGGGAACGCTGGAAACGCTGTTCGCACTTGGCAACGGCCACCTTGGTATCCGCGGCTCGCACTCAACAGCGGGCGACGGCGAACTGCCCGGCACGTTCATCAATGGCTTCCACGAGATCTGGGACATCAAGCACGCCGAGAATGCTTATGGTTTCGCCAGAACCGGCCAACGGATTGTGTACGTTCCGGATGCCAACAACTTCACCGTGTCCATCGATGGCGAGGCCCTGAGCCTGGCTGAGTCCACGGTGACTGACTACAGCCGCAGCGTGGACTTTTCCACCGGCGTCTACGAAGAGAGCATCACGTGGGCCTGCCGTTCGGGTGCGACCGTCACCACGGTGGAGCGCCGGGCGGTGGGGTTCGATTCCCGCGGATGTCTTGGCCTGGAGCTGTCCCTGACTGCTGACCGGGACGTGTCCGCGGACATCACTTCCGGCGTCGTGAACCGTCAGGACCAGCCTGTGGAGGACCAGTCGGCCCACGACCCCCGCCGTTCGGGCCGGCATGCCGGCCGGGTCCTGCTGCCGTTGCATTTGCAGGGTGCTGACGGCTCCCTGCGCCTCGCATGGGAAACCGCCGAATCACGCCAGCGCGTGGCCATGGCCGTGGATCACTGGATCTCCGCGGAAGGCCAGCCATTCGAGACGTTGGTGGGCGAGGACGACTCATCCGTCCGCTACGTTCTGGCAATCCACCACGGCGACACATTCCGTTTGGAGAAAACGGTCAGTTACCTGGTGGCAGGTTCCACGGACGCCGAAGACCGCGGAGAAAGCCTGGCGGCGGAAGCCGAAGCGAAGCTGGTACCGTTCGCCGACATCCTGGCCCAGAGCAAAGCGCACTACGACGAATACTGGACCACGGCCGACATCCTGATCGGTGGCCAGCCGGAGATGCAGCAGGCGGTCCGGTGGGGACTGTTCCAGCTGGCGCAGGCAACCGCGCGTGCCGGTGTTGCCGGAATCCCCGCCAAGGGTGTGAGCGGTTCCGGCTACGAGGGCCACTACTTCTGGGACCAGGAAATCTACCTCCTGCCGTACCTGACGTACACCAATCCTTGCGGAGCCCGGAAGGTCCTGGAATCGCGGCACGCCATGCTGCCCGACGCGCGGGTGCGGGCCAAGGAGCTCAGCGTGGACGGAGCGCTGTTCCCATGGCGGACCATCAACGGGCTTGAAGCCAGCGCCTACTATGCCGCCGGTACGGCCCAGTTCCACATCGCCGCGGCCATTGCATTCGCCGCCAACCGCTATGAATGGGCCAGTGCAGATCCCACCTTCCGCGCGGAATTGGGTGCCGACCTGCTGATCGAGACAGCACGCATGTGGGCTTCGCTGGGCTTCTTCGGCAAGGACGGAATGTTCCACATCCACGGTGTCACCGGCCCGGATGAGTACACTGCCGTGGTTAATGACAACCTGTACACCAACGTCATGGCGCGCTTTAACCTCCGTGCCGCCGCGGCGTTGGAGCACGAGGGCATCGCCGGCACCGAGCGTTTGGTGTGGCGTCAGGCAGCCGAGCGGATGTTCCTTCCGTACGATCCACACCTCCAGCTCCACAGCCAGGACAACGACTTCATGACACTTGAGCCGTGGGACTGGAACACACCCAAGTCCAAGTACCCGCTGCTGCTGAACTTCCACCCGTTGGTGATCTACCGGCACCAAGTCCTCAAACAGGCCGATACCGTGCTGGCAATGTTCCTTCAATGGCAGGACTTCTCGGCCGAGGAGAAGCAGCGCGCTTTCGACTTCTACGATCCCATCACCACAGGTGATTCCACCTTGTCCGCCTGCGTGCAGGGCATCATGGCCGCCGAGGTGGGGTACGGCGACGTCGCGCTCCAGCACTTCACCGAGGCGCTGTTCATCGACCTCGACAACTCGCATGGCAACACGATCGACGGGGTCCACATCGCCTCCACCGGTGGGATCTGGAGCTCCTTGGTCTGTGGTTTCGCCGGCATGCGGGACCAGGGTGAGGTGCTGCGCTTCGATCCACGCCTCCCCTTGGAATGGGAAGGCCTGTCCTTCCGCCTCAAGGTCCAGGGACGCCTGCTTGCAGTGGACCTGGCGCAGGGTTCCATCGAGCTCACACTCATCCCCGGGCCGGACTACAGCGTCGAACCGTTGCACGTGAACGTGCGGGAGCAGGTGGTCACTGTCGGTGCGGATACCGTCTTGGTTCCGCTGGAAACGGTGCCGGTGCCACCGCCGTCGATCTTCCCCAGCGTCTTCCCGACGGCGGGACTTCCGGTCATCCGGTAGCCTTCAGGCTTCGCGGGGTCAAAATCGGCGGGAGTTACGTGGAGGCAAGGTCCATGGTGGTCAGGCGCAGCCACAACCACAACCGTTTCTGCGGATCCGCCAGGTCAAGGTTGAAGTCCTCGGCCAGGCGGGTCACGCGGTAGCGGACTGTGTTGTTGTGGACATGGAGTTGGGCGGCCATGGCCGAGATATTACCGTTGCTCGCAAGGTAGGCGCGGAGGGTGTCCAAGTAGTCCGTTTGCTGCTCGGCGTCCCGGGCCTGGATCCTGGCGATTTCGTCTGTTCCGCCCAGTCCGTTCTCCTCAATGAATGCCCCGATCTTCAGCAGGTTCAACGGGATCTGGAAGTCCTCATAGAGGGCTACTCCCGGTGCCTTCCCGGCGCCGGCCGTCTTTCCGCCGCGCGCCTGCAGGTTCATCAGATGGTTCAAGGTCTGGATGGCCTCGGACCGGGACCGGGGAAGGTCCTCGATTCCTTGGGCTATGCCCCCTACGGTAGCGATGACCGGGAACGGGCTGATGGTGTGTGAGTACGCCTCAATTTCCTGGATGATCCGCCCATGCACGGCCCGGGGCGGGTTCCCCTTGCAGGGCAGGAGCGCGTAGACCACCGAGCCGAGCAGAGCGCTGTGCCCGGTGCCGAACTGCACGTTGCAGACCGTGGTCACCAGGTGCAGCAGCCGATGGATGTCGCGCACCGATTCCAGGCTTCCGGTCTCCGGGCGGACGATCGAGAAGGCGGCCACGGCCAAGCCGTTGGCGGCGTCCAAGCCCAGTTGGGCGGCGGCAAACGAGGCATGCGGAGCGTCGTCCATGACCGTACGGATGAGGTCCGCATTGCGGCGCTCCCCGAAGTCCGAGGCGGAGCGGGCATGCAGCATGTGCAAACCGGCCAACGGCGCCATTCGGTCCAGTGCATTCAGGGCCGCAGCCCGGTTTTCCTCGCCGGGATCGATGATCCAGATGGAACCGAGCAGCTCGCCCCCGGCCCGGACGGCCAGCGCAAGGCGGGCCATGCCGTCGTCGGGCGCTGGCACCAGCACCGCTCCCGGGGCGGCGTAGACAATCTTGAAATCCTGGTCGAAAGCCGGTGGTGTGGTTTCCTCGAGGGTGAGTGTGGTGATGCGCCGGAGCTCATCGATGGGTTGGCCAGGCAAGGTGGAATAGCCGAGGATCCGGCCAAGCGGATCCACGATGCTCGCGGCGCCGTTGGTGATGGAGGCCGCTGCGTTGGCAAAAGCGTAGAGGTCTCCCAGTCGGACCCCGGCCACCGAGTCGGCCGCTGCACCCATGACTGAGGCCCTGGCCAGTGCCACCAGCTTTGTCCAGTCTGCGTCGTCCGGCGCCACCAGCACGGACATGCTGTATCCCACCGCTGCCGATCGCAGCTGCTCCATCTTTGCGCCATGCGCTTTCACGATCACCGCGGCGGCGTTGCTGTTTGCTGCCCTGTGGAGGAGTTGATCGAAATCCGGTGAGCCGTAGGTGCATCCGACGGCCAGAATGATGCGGTCATCCACGCTGGACCAGTGGTCCAGGGGGTCGTACATCAGCACGTCCGAGACAGGGTGCCCCAGGTTCTCGGGCGTGGGGTTGGCATGTACCAGGTCCGCTTGCATCAAGTGGATGCAATCGGACAAACGAACCGCGGATTGCTGGATTCCTGATTGAGGGCCCGTCTCCATATGTGGACGTTATCACAAGGCCAATCGGCATCTTATAGAGGAATTCACATATGGCGCGGGGGAGATCTACGTCACTATTGGGAAAGGAGCTGGGCGGCTAACCCAGCAGGAACGCAGAGGATCAACCCATGAAACTCAAGGACATCAAGGCGCTCGCCTCGGTGCAGGGACCAGCCCGATCCATCGCGGAACGACTGTCCCGGAAGTGCTACAGCGTGGAAGACATGCGCAAGCTGGCTGCCAGGCGCCTGCCCAAGAGCATCTTCGAGTACATCGAAGGTGGAGGCGAGGACGAGGTCTCACTGCGCCGCAACCAGTCCTCGTTCCAAGACTGGTCCTTCCTCCCCAAGTGGGGATCGGTGGAGAACTTCGACCTTAGTTCAACCCTCCTGGGCGGACCGGTTTCCATGCCGGTGACCCTCTCGCCCACAGGCGGTACCCGGCTGTTCCACCCGGAGGGAGAGTCCGCGGTGGCCCGGGCTGCGCTCGCTGAAGGAATTCCCTACGGACTGGCCCACCTCAGCACCACCACCATGGAAGATGTCAGCGCTGCGGCGCCGGGACTCCGCCGGTGGTTCAACCTGGAACCCACCCAGGACAGGGGACTGCTGCAAGCCGTCCTGGACCGCGTGTCCAACGCCGGTTACGAAGCCCTGCTGGTCAACGTTGATTGCCGGGCCATCGGCCACCGCGAGCGCGACTACCGCAACGGGTTCACGGCACCCCCGTCCATCAAGCCGAAGACGGTGGTGGAGGGCATGTTGCACCCCGCCTGGGCCCTGGGATTCCTGGCCAACGACGCCATTGCTTTCCCCAACCTGGATGCCGACGTTCCGGAAGGACCGCTGGCCAGTTCCCCGGACATGTGGCGCACGCTGCTGGCCGGGTCCTATGAGCCCACGGATTGGGACGACATCCAGGATCTGCGGGCCCGCTGGAACGGACCGATCATCCTCAAGGGTGTCGTCAACCCGAACGACGTCGCGCTGGCCGTTGCGCTGGGCATCGACGCCATCCAGGTCAGCAACCATGGCGGACGGCAACTGGATCACATGGCCGCTCCCCTGGATGTCCTTCCGGACATCGTAGAAAGGGCCGCCGGCCAGGTGGAAATCATCGTCGACGGCGGAATCCGCCGCGGTTCCGACGTGGTCAAGGCGCTGGCGCTGGGCGCGGATGCCTGCTCCATTGGACGACCCTACCTTTACGGACTGGCCGCAGCCGGCGAAGCCGGCGTGGCGCACGTCCTGCAAATGTTCCGCTCCGAAATGACCCGCACCATGATGCTCCTCGGAGTGTCAACCATCGAAGAACTGCGGACGGAAGGCCGGGACTTGATCCGGCACCGCAACGAAGCGTTCGCCCGCGCCCAACCCACCCGTATTCACAAGGCCGCCCCCATGGGCCTTGCACAAATGAGGACTCCCTAATGAACAATGTCCCAGCCACCCGGCCAACCAAACGTGGCTTGCCTGCCGTAGTCCTGTCGGCAGCGCTCATGCTGGCGGTAACGGCTTGCAGCCCCACCGGCAACGCCTCGACGTCGGGTCCATCCGGCGGTTCCGCAGCAGGAGGCACGGGCGTGCCTGCGCTGGAAGTCAACCAGGCCGCCGTCGACCTCCTGCCGGAGTCCATCAAGGCGTCCAAGGTGCTGCGCGTGGCCATACCCACCAACGAGCAGCCGACGCAGTTTTACCGTGAAGGCACGCAGGAAATGACCGGAACCAACCCGGACGTGGCCCGTCTCATCGGTGAGGCGCTGGGTGTCAAAGTCGATATCCAGGTGGCCAACTTCGACTCCATCATTCCCGGCCTGGCGGCCAACCGTTACGACATGACCGTGTCCTCCATGACCCCCACGGAGAAGCGCATGGAAGTCCTGGACTTTGTTGACTACATGCAGATTGGCAACGCGATCGCCGTACCCAAGGGCAACCCGGCAGGCATCAAGGATGAAACCGCGCTCTGCGGCAAGAAGGTAGGGCTGCTCACTGGTTCGTACCAGCTGACCGTGAACGTTCCTGACTACGATGCTGCCTGTGCTGCCGCCGGGAAGGACGCAATCCAGAAGAGCGAATTCCAGGACACCCGGCAGGCGATCTCCGCGCTGACCAGCGGACGCCTGGACACGGTGCTGGCCGATTCTCCCATCCTGAACTTCGCTGCCACCCAAAACCCGCAGATCGAGATTGCGCGGACGTACGAGTTCGCTCCTGTAGGGGTGGGCGTGCCCAAGGAGTCCGGCCTGGTGAAATCCGTCTCCGCCGCCCTGGACGCCGTGATCAAGAGTGAGTCCTACATCAAGGTCCTCGGGAAGTACGGGCTGGAGACCAGCGCCATCACCGAAGCCCGCGTCAACTTCGCCCAGTAAGTATTCGCCCAGTCAAAGGTGACAACCATGCAAAAGCAACCCTCAGTTCCTGATACCAAGGAGCCTGTTACAGCGGCTTCGAGTGATTCGATTCCCGTGGTGCCGCTGAAGCATCCGGTCCGTTTGGTCCTGGCAGTGGTCCTCATCCTGGTGGCGCTCAGCGCCGCGTGGGACGTCGCAGTGAACGAACGGTACCGGTGGGACGTGGTGGTGTCCTACCTGTTCGCCCCGCAGATCCTGGCCGGGGCCGGGCTGACCATCCTGCTGACTGTGGTGTCCATGACCGTCGGCATAGCCCTGGGGACGTTGCTTGCCATCATGAGGCTCTCCGACAACCCCATCCTTAGCACCATCAGCCGCGGCTACATCTGGTTCTTCCGGGGCACACCCCTGCTGGTCCAGTTGATCTTTTGGTACAACATAGCGGCCCTCTACCCGGTCATTGCCTTCGGGCTTCCGTTCGGTGGACCGTCCATGGTCCTGGGCTCCGCGAACGTCCTGATTTCCCCGTTGGGGGCAGCCCTGCTGGGGTTGTCCTTGAATGAGGCCGCTTACATGGCGGAGATCATCCGCGGCGGCATCGGTTCCGTGGACAAGGGCCAGTACGACGCCGCCCGCGCTTTGGGGATGAGCGGCGGGAAGCTCATGAACCGGGTGATCCTCCCGCAGGCCATGAGGGTGGTGCTGCCGCCCACCGGCAACCAGGTCATCTCCATGCTGAAGGGCACGTCCCTGGTGAGCGTCCTGGCGATCTCGGACCTGCTCTACTCGGCGCAGATCATCTATGCGAACAACTACCAGACCATTCCGCTGCTGATTGTTGCCAGCGTCTGGTACCTGCTCATGACCACCGTCCTGAGCTTCTTCCAAAACAAACTCGAACGCAGGTACGGCCGCGGTTTCGATTCGGCACCGCGACGGACCCGCAAGCCCAAGACAAGGACAGCATGATGACTACCGCCATGGTGGAAGCCCGGGGAGTCCGGAAGAACTTCGGTGTTATCGAAATCCTGAAAGGGATTGACCTCAGGGTTGAAAAGGGATCCGTGACCTGCCTGATTGGCCCGTCCGGTTCCGGCAAGACCACGTTCCTGCGGTGCATCAACCACCTTGAAAAAGTTGATGCCGGCAGGCTCTACGTCGACGAGCACCTGGTGGGCTACACCGAGCGCAACGGGAAGCTTTACGAGATGAAGGAACGCCAAACCGCCCGCTCACGGCTCAACGCGGGCATGGTGTTCCAGCGGTTCAACCTCTTCCCACATATGACCGTGCTGGAGAACATCATCGAAGCGCCGGTGCACGTTCTGGGGCGGCCCCGCCGTGAGGTGGTGGTGGAAGCGCAGGCCCTGTTGGACCGTGTTGGCCTGGGCAACCGCGGAGACTCCTATCCGCAGGAGCTCTCCGGCGGGCAGCAGCAGCGGATCGCGATTGCCAGGGCGCTGGCCATGAAGCCCAAACTGATGCTCTTCGACGAGCCCACATCCGCTCTTGACCCCGAACTGGTGGGCGAAGTCCTGGACGTCATGAAGTCCCTGGCCGAGGCCGGGATGACCATGGTGGTGGTCACGCACGAGCTTGGGTTCGCCCGACAGGTAGCCGATCAAGTGGTGTTCATGGACGGCGGCGTGGTGGTGGAAAGCGGCCCGCCCGAGCAAGTGTTGGGCAGCCCCCGGCATGAACGGACCAGGGCGTTCCTCTCCAAGGTTTTGTAAGCAGCAGGGTTCCTTCAGCACCACGAAAGGCATCACCATCATGACCCGTCTCCACGTCGCAACAGACCTGGCACCAAGCCCGGCCGGCCCTTACTCCCAGGCAATTGTGGCCAACGGGCTCCTGTACACCGCCGGCCAGACGCCGCATGATCCCATCACGGACGAGCGCGTGGGGATCACCATCGAGGAACAGACCGTTCAAGCCATGGAGAACCTGGGGCACGTCCTGGGTGCGCACGGCCTGGACTTCTCCCACGTGATCAAAGCCACCATCCACCTGCACCACCCGCGTCGCGACTTTGACGGCTTCAATGCCGTCTACGAAAAGTACGTCGTGGCCCCTTACCCGGCGCGGACCACCGTTGGTTCATTCCTGGGTGACTTCCTGGTGGAGATCGACGTCGTGGCCGCCATCCCGTAACAACCGCCCCCGCAGGAACGTCACAAGAACTTTCCCGCGGCCCCGCCCGATGCATGTCAGAGCGCATTGGGCGGGGCCTTCCTTGACTGCGCCCTCAACACGGCCGCATCACGTCAATCCCTGCAGATCCGTCCAGGCGTGTCCATCTCTTGAAAGGCCCGTTATGTCAGTCCAAACAATGCCATGCCCAAACCGCGGTGACCCCGCTGCCACAGAACCACTGAGCGACCAACAACTGCTGGCGATGGTGCGGGGAGGTGATGTTGCCGCCTTTGGCGAGCTGTTCATTCGGTACCGGCGGGTGGGAGGTTTCGTGGCCCGCGCGGAATCAGACAACCCAAGTGACGCCGCAGACATAGTGGGTGAAGCGTTTGCCGCCGTCTTCCAAGCGATCATCGAGGGCAGGGGTCCCGTGGAGTCGTTCCGGCCCTATCTCCTGACCACCATACGCAGGATGGCCCACCGAAAGAACCAGTTGTCCGCCCGGTTGGTCCTCGCTGACTCCAGCACGGTGGCCGCCCGGGCCTTTGCCGGTGACGATCACGTGCTGGGGACCCACGAGAGCATCATTTTGGTGCGGGCCTTCCGTGAACTTCCCCGGCGCTGGCAGGATGTGCTCTGGTATGTGGACGTTGAGGGCCTCAAGCCGGCACAAGCCGGCCCGTTGCTGGGGCTGACCCCGAACGCCCTGTCCGCCTTGGCCATGCGTGCACGCGAGGGGCTCCGGCAGATGTACCTGCAGAAGCATGTGGGCGAGCCCACCATTCGGTCCTGCGCACCTTATCTGAGGCATTTCGGCAGGTACGTCCGCAACGGGTTGAGCGGAAATGCGCAGGCCAAGATAAGGCGGCACACGGATCAATGCACCCACTGTTCAGATGTCCTGGCGGAACTCCGGGATCTTCAGGCTCCCATGGGCGCCAACGCCATGGGCCAGCCGGCGTTAGGCGACGTCCTTGTCCGGGGCGACTGATGTCTGGCCTGCCACCACTGCGTCGCCTGCCGGCGGCTTTCCCGTTGCTTGTTTCGCCAGCAGACGTCGACGCTCCAGCTCGCAGTTGATCAAATCCAGCAGGGCCTGCGCTGGTTCGGATAAGTGATGAGTGTCGGGTGATCCGAGTTGGTCGCAATGGACCAGTACGTGGCGGATGCGTTCCAGCTCCCGCGACGGCACCAACGGCCAGCGGTGAAACAACTGCCGAACGGCTATTGCTCCGAGGAGGGCGTCGGGTTTGTTGGCCACGCCATGGTTGCCGTGTTGAGCGGCTGCCCGTCGCCTGGCGATGGTGGCCGCCGAGAGCGCGACGCCATGGGCCATGAGATTCTCGGCCTTGAGTGAATTCGGGGCCATGGGGGACCTCCCCGGGTAGGGCGAAGGAAGCCGTATGCCTGACTTTGAAATTAGCTTACAGAATGTGACTTATGTCATGTCAATAATGACGCGGGATATCCGCCGTCGTGATCTGAAATTCCGTTCTGCGGCTGCGGCCGGCGGACCTCGTCACGGGATGCGCCGGACCGCCATTTTGTTTTGATCGAAGTGATGGCGCGCCCGGCGGAGAAAGCTGCCGAGCGCCTCTGTTTCCGACTCGGTGCGAAGTATTGAGAAGTCCATGATCCCAGCGCGCTCGTCAGTGTCCCACACGCGCCAGCCCGTGCCGTCACGGTCGATCCAAGCCGAAAGTTCGGCGCGGCCGGTCCGACCGAACCAGTTTGCGGTTGCCACGCGAACTGTGGCGAGATATTCCGCTACCCTCGCCATGGTCAGGGATTCGGGGTCCGCCAGCAACTCGTCCAAGCCGTGCAGATAGTGCAGCTCTTGATTGTGCATGGTCCCAGTATCTATCGGAACTGTCCTGGAGACGGCGCCGCCACCCAGGCAGGTGGCGGCGCCGGTTGTTCAGCCCAGGTGGACGTGCGGGGTATCGCTTGTTCCGCTGAAGCTTTTGCGGTCGATCCTGATCAGGAGAAGCGCGAGTGGGGTTATCAAGACCGCCACCCCGGCTGCCCAAAGGAACACCATCGAATAGCCCGAGGTCAGCGCCGCAAGGGGCCCGCCACCGGCGGCTGTAGTGGTCGCTGCCGCGGTGGCAGCCGCTGCGATGGCACTGAAGAGTGCGATGCCCAGCGATCCGCCGATCTGCTGCGAAGCGTTGACCAGGGCGCTCGCAACGCCGGCGTCGTCCTTGTCCACGCCGAAGAGGGCCAGGTTCTGCATGGGGACGAAGACCAGGCCCAGCCCAATGCCCATGAGGATCAATGCGGGCAGCATGTTCACCGGATAGGTCCCATCCGCCGTGACCTGGGTGAGCCACAGCATGGCTGCGGCCATGAAGACCGGACCAAGTGCGCTGGGGACCTTGGCGCCCAGCCGGGGCAGGTTCTTCGCCACAACGCCCGCCGTGATGATCAGAACCACCGTCATGGGCAGGGACGCGACTCCGGCCGCGAACGGGGCGAAGCCCAGGACGATCTGGAGGTAGAAATTGATGAACAGGATGCCGCCGATCAGCACTGCTCCGGCGAGGAAGGACGCCAGGAACGCTGCGGCGCGGTTGCGCTCGGTGGCGACGCGCAGCGGAAGCAGCGGGTTCTTGACCTTGCGTTCGACGGCGACGAAAAGTACCAGCAACAACGCACCTGCCGCAATGAAGCCCCAGGATTCCACCGCACCCCAGCCGTGCTCGGCGTTGGCGAAGCCGTAAACCAGCGAGCCCAGACCCAAGGCGGCGAGAACGACGCCGTGCCAGTCGTATTTGGTGGAGCCTCCCGCTTTGCTTTCTCCCACCAAAATCCACACACCGATCAGCGCGATGATTGCGATGGGTACGTTGACGAAGAAGCACCACCGCCATGAGACGAATTCGGTGAGGAATCCGCCCAGCAGAACTCCTGCCGCTGCACCGACCCCGCTGATGGAGCCGAAGATGGCGAAGGCGGTGCCGCGATCCTTGCCGCCGGGGAAGGCCACTGTCAGGAGTGCCAAGGCCGCCGGTGCGAGGAGGGCGGCGAAGATGCCCTGGAGCGCGCGGGCTCCGATGAGTTCCCAAGGCTGCTGGGCCAAGCCGCCGATGAGTGATGCCGCCGCGAAGCCTGCCGAGGCCGTGATGAAGGTCCGCTTCCGTCCCCAGAAATCGGAGATGCGTCCGCCCAGTAAGAGGAAGGCGCCGAAGACCAAAGCGTAAGCAGTGACCACCCAGGAGCGGGTGGAGTCACTGATGCCCATTTCCAGCTGGAGGCGGGGGAGCGCCAGGTTCACGATGGTGCCGTCCAGGACCACCATGAATTGGGCCAGGGCCAGGAAGGGCAAAGCCCGCCAGCCGATGTTGCCCTTACCGTCCGGTGGGACTGGTGTGTTTGCTTGGGCTTGTCCGCCCGATGTCTCCAGTAGTTGCGATGCCACGCGTCACCCATTCTTCAAAGTAATAATACTTATAGAAGTATAAGTATATTGATGGGCGTGCATAAGCCTCTCGGGCGTGACGTTCGTCCCAGTGGTGTCGTTCGGGGGATACGTACCTAGGATGGAACGAAACTGCAGGTCGGAGAGGGTTGGTGGCTGTTGTGGGGGAACAACCCGAAGAGAGCGGCGATGCCCGCAAGGCCAACCGGACGGAGCTCAGGCGGGCCTTCACGCTCCCTGCCGTGATTGGCCTGGCCGTGATCGGCATCGCGGGAGTGAACTTTGCCAACGGTCTCGCGGAACAAAAAGCGCAATCGGGTTCCAGCGTGAAAACCTGTGAAGTCCTCCCCCGGGCAGCCCTCGCCCCTGACACCGGTGCCCTGTTCGGTGTGAACCTGGACTGGCATTCCAAACCGCTGGCCGCCTTCGCCAACGACCTTGGCCACAAGCCCGCAGTCAGTGTCTCCTTCACGGGGTTTCCCCTCACAGCCAAGGACGAAGACCATCTCCGGCGGGCAGTGGAGCAGATTCGAGCCGACGGGCACATGATGCTGCTGACCCTGGAACCTCACGACGGACTATCCACTGTGACTGAAGAAACGGCTACGGCCCTGGCGAAAGACCTCGCCGAATTCAACGACGACGGCGTACCCGTGGTTGTCAGGTTCGCCCACGAAATGAACGGCTCCTGGTACGCCTGGTCCCAGCAGCCACAAAAGTACAAAGAAGCTTTCCAAACGCTGGCTAATGCGGTGCACTCCACCGCGCCGGGTTCCGCCATGATGTGGGCTCCCAATTACGGGGGCGGATATCCTTTCGCGGGCGGAGAGTTCGAAGCCAAACCAGGCACACCCGAATTTCTGGCGCTGGATACCAGCGGCGACGGCGCCTTGGCCATGGACGACGACGCTTACGCCCCCTACTACCCGGGAGACGAGGCTGTGGACTGGGTTGGCATGTCCCTCTATCACTGGGGCAGCACCTACCCGTGGGGTGAAAATGAACTCCCTGAGCCCAACAAGTTCGCGGATCAGCTCACCGGCGACTACAAGGGTGCCAACGGCGACGACAGTCTGCTTCCGGATTTCTACGGCATGTACGGCACGCAGCATGGCAAGCCGGTAGCCATCCCCGAAACGGCCGCACTGTTCGCTCCAGGAGCAGGCGGCGAGCCGGAGAGGGCTATCAAAGAAGCCTGGTGGAACCAACTCTTCAGCCCCACAACACACCAGGAATTCCCGCAGCTGAAGATGATCAACTGGTTCGAATGGGACAAAGACGAGGTGGAAGTCAAAGGCCGGGTGGACTGGACCGTGACCAACACCCCCGAACTGCGCGAGGCCTTTACCGCGGCGCTGCCGGACTGGTTCCGCTACGGCCCGGAGGAGTCGTGTCGGCCGCCGCAGTAATGGTGGGCCCGGATACGTGTTCAGGTTCCGAAAGGAACGAAGCCAACCGCTGCAGCGCCGGGAGGCTGGCTGCAATTTGTTCGCGTTCCTCCGGGAGCAGCCGGGCGCTCGCCGCGATGATCGCGTCAGCCCATCCATCCTCCAGGAGCGCCTTGATCCGTCTGGATTCGTCCGTGGGGTGGAGGGAAACGTAGCGCTTGTCCGAGGCATCCTTGACACGCGTGACCAAGCCGGCAGCTACGAGCTCGCGCAATTGGGAGCTGACGTTGCTCAGCTGCCGCCCGAGCCTGCCCGCCACCTCGGCAACGGTGACACCGGGGTGGCCTTCAACAACGCGAAGGATTTCCAGCACACCATTCGAGATGGGGCGGAGGCCTGTCTCGTTGAGTGACTTGCGGCGAATGTCGGACGAGATATCAATCATGCAGACGGCCAAGGCCTTGTGGTCCACAGTCTCTTCTCCCATCCCCCTAGCATAGGTGGGGCCTCGCCTCTTCAACTCCCTGGCCGTCGGCTGCAATAGTGGCAGGATGATCAACCAGCAACAGCTTTGGGACCACGACGCAGCGGAGCAGTACGACACTCCCGGGGAGGGAATGTTCTCACCCGATGTTCTTGGCCCCACCGTGGAGCTCTTGTCGGAACTGGCATCGGGAGGTCCCGCCGTCGAATTTGCCATCGGTACCGGACGCGTGGCCATCCCGCTCCTTGAGGCCGGCGTGCCAGTCAGTGGCATTGAGCTGTCCCACGCCATGATCGCCCGCCTGCGTGACAAGGTGGGGGAGGACCGGATTCCCGTGGTCCAGGGCGATATGTCCCAGGTTTCAATAGGGTCCCATTACACGCTGGCGTTTCTGGTCTTCAACACCATCGCCAACCTTCTAACGCAGGAGGAACAAATCCGGTGCTTCCAGAACGCGGCCCGGCACTTGGCTCCCGGCGGCCGCTTCGTCGTCGAGCTCTGGGTGCCGCAACTGCGTTCACTGCCGCCCGGGCACGGCGGAACAGTGGAGGTGAGCCAGCCCGGATACCTCTTGGTGGACACCTATGACGTGCTCCGCCAACACGTCATCTCGCACCATGTGCGGTTCGGCCCCGACGTTTCGGATGGGCGCGAAGCGCGGATCGGGCGGACACCCCACCGATACATCTGGCCGAGTGAACTCGACCTCATGGCACGCATTGCTGGATTCGAGCTGGAACACAGGTGGGCCGACTGGGACCGCAGCGAATTCACCGCGGAGTCCCGCAGCCACGTGTCGGTATATCGGCTCACCGATCACCGGATGACCTGAGTCTGCCGGGCGGTAGTCCTTCCTGCGGGCTTGTTGGCCTGTACGCATCAGGAAGCTTCACCCGGCCCGACCACTTCGGCGTCCGCCGTCGTCGTGCCTTCTGCATCGGCGACGCCTGGTTCCGACGCCGGCAAACGGCCCCTTAAGGGGCATTCGGTGGGGCCTGTGCCTTCGCGGCGGACAGAGGTAGAGTCGGCCCATGCTCTCCATGCGTCGATTTACTTGCCCCCGACCGGTATCCGGTCGCGAGGGCACTAAGGCGCGCGCCTAGGTCCTGGCGCCGGAGTGAGTCGGGGGAGGAACCCAATCACTCCGAAACTTAAGGACCAGAAATGCCTGTCTATTTAAGCCCTGCCGAGCTTCACCATGCTTTGACCATCAGGGACCTCGCCAACCCCGACCATGGTCCGCATGCCATGCAGAAACTCCTGCGTGACGTGGTGGACGCCCTTCGGACGCAGTGGAGCGTGCCCGGCAGAACCATACGTCACAGCCCCTTGGTCAGCGTTGCGGATAACTATGACCGTTTGGGTTTCAGCGGGGCGGACATTACCCGCGACCAGCGATACTCCCGCTATGTCAGCCCCACCGTCATGCTGCGCAGCCATACCTCGGCGTCCATCCCCACGCTCTTGCGGGCGATTGATCCAGCCGAGGTTGTGGACGAGCTCTGGGCGATCCCCGGCCTCGTCTACCGGCGGGACTCCATTGATCGCACCCATGTGGGCACGCCCCACCAGGTGGACTTGTGGCGTGTGAGTTCCACCGGAAAGCTGCACGGCGGGCACCTTCAGGAAATGGTCAGTGCCTTGGTGGCTGCCGTACTCCCGGGCGCTGAGTGGCGTGCCGTTCCGGCAGCCCACCCCTACACGGCGGAGGGCTTGCAGCTTGACGTTCTGATGGGTGGCGAGTGGCTGGAACTCGCGGAGTGTGGGCTCATGGCACCGCAGCTTTTCCTGGACGCGGGCCTTGATCCCGGAAAATGGTGCGGTCTTGCTCTGGGGATGGGTTTGGACCGCGCCCTGATGCTTCGCAAGGGCATTCCCGACATCAGGCTGCTGCGGTCTGCGGACCCGAGGATTCAACGGCAAATGCTGGACCTGTCGCCGTGGAAAGCTGTCTCCCGGATGCCTACCATCAGCAGGGACATCTCAATAGTGGTTGCAGAGGACATGGACGATGAGTTGCTTGGCGATACGGTTCGTTCGGCTCTGGGGGAGCAGGCTGAGGATCTGGAAAGCGTGGAGCTGTTGGCGCTGACTCCCTGCCGACAGCTTCCGGCCGCGGCGCGGGACCGGCTCCGCATTAGACGCGGGCAGGCCAACGCCCTGATACGGGTGGTGATGCGTCCGCTTGGCCGGACAATGACCGATCCAGAGGCGAACCAGATCCGGGACGACGTTTACCTTGCCCTGCACGAAGGCCCGGTCAATGAACTGATTGCAGGCTAGGTCTGCTGCGCTGTGTCGGTGGTTGCGTCAGGCACTGCCGGCACAGCGGAGCCACGCCGCGGCAGGCTCTGCTGCAGGATTGCTAGGCTGGACCCATGACCCGTCGACTTGCAGCCCTGTCCGCCGTTCCCGTTCTGCTGCTGCTCGTGGGTTGCGGAGCCGTTGAGGAAGCAGCCGGAAACGCTGCCAGTGAGGCCGCATCAAAGGTTGCCACCGCCGCTGCCGACGAAGTGACCAAACAGATCTGCGCCGTTGTCCAAGACGGCTTGGTGGGCGCCGAGGACAAGCAGGTACTTGCCGGCTTGGTGACAGCCGCCGATGCCGCAGGCGTCCCCTCCGATATCACCACGCCCCTCCGTCAGATCGCCGACGCCGGCGACCAAGTACCGGCAGAGTCCGTTCAGGCATTGAAGGATGCCTGCCCGGCATAGCAGCTGTTGCGACGCGGCTGTGTATGACTTTGTCGTGGATTACGTCTGCCGGGCATGCTGCAGTTGTGGCTCCCAGTGTCGTTCCGACGCGGGTGGCATGTCCGGCGGAGCAGGTGGCGACGCATCCTCGCGCCCAGGCAGAGGTGGCGCCTTCGATTGATAGATGTGCCCGGTAGGGGTGCGGACTTCCAAGGTGTGCGTTTGGCCGTGCGGCACACTGGCGCTCCAGCCGGGGTTTTCCTTGGTGTGATTGCATGCCTCGCATAGACCCGCGCCATTTTTCAGGGTGGTGGTCCCGCCGTTGTGCCAAGGGACCACGTGGTCCATATGCCTAATAGGCGCATCGCAGTACGGGGTTCGGCAGGTGGCGTCCCGGACCTCGATGAAGCGCCGTAATCGTTGGGGGAAGACCCTCGCTTTGGAGTCCATGGCCAGGAGTTCGCCGCTTCCCGGAGCAGTGTAAAGTCGCCGGATCATCACTCGGAATTCTTGGCGCTGTCCCTCTGGCTCGGTGGGCCCGTCGGCCAGCAGAACTCTAGCCCATTCAGCGGGGACGATTCCGTAACCCTGGAGGCGGGCCGGTTCGCTGTCGCCTTGGAAGAGCGTGCGGTCAGTCATGACGAGTTGGCGGTCGATCCCTGCGACCCCGCCAGGTGTTCCGGTGACCCGTTCTACCAAGGTGTCGGCCATGATCTGTCCACGGTTTCGGCCGTCGCCGGACGAGCGGGCTGAATCTGCGTGTCGGCTAAGGGCAGCGTAGGCGGCGACGCCTTGAGCCACTGGTAGCAGAGCGGTGAGGATTGTCATGGTGTCCGGAGCCGGGCGAAGGCTGACCCGGCGTTCTGCGGCGGCGTGACTGGCCCGCTGGGTGACCGAGCGGGGGTCGCGCCGGTAGGCTGCGGCCTTGGCTGCGGCGATGATGGACCGGTCCCCGGACCCGTTGAACGTGCCCGTGTCCGGCGCCAGTTCTTCATCCACAGCGGCACGGTCTTCAATGCTGAGGCACGCAGTTTCCTTGACCAACAGTGTGGCACGCCATTCGTTGAGCTGACCTGTTTCGAGGGCGGCCATGGTGTGCGGCATCTCGATGACAAGCGCCCGCGCAAGTCCGAGCAGCCGGGATCCACGGTTCGGCGATTCGCGTCGGGCGAGGGCCACCTGGGCGGCGACACCGCGGCCTTGCTCTGCCGTGGGAACGCCTGCTTCGGCCTGCTCCCGGCGCTGAGCCAGATCCAAAGCGACAGCGGCCCTGGCCTGACGCGCAGTGATCGCGGATTTCAGGTCCTCCAGGGCACGAATCTCATTGACCAGCCCACCGCTGCTGGTGCTCGCGGGCAAGGAACCAATAACGGCCGCGAGGCCCGCCAACGTAGCACCGGGCTGGGCAGACTCCCAGGGCGTCGAGGCATCGGCCGGTAAGGGCATCGCGTTGTTGCCCGCCTGACTGGTCCGAATCCGCTCCATGTCCCAACTCTTCCAGTCGGGAGAATCGGATATCAGGCCTGACTTCGCCTATGTGGAAAACCGCGCAAGTATCCGGCATCGCCTGCCCTGCCGCCTGCTGGCGCGAAGCAAGGCAGGGTTTACCGGCTACCGGAAACCCCGGCCCCAGCCAGCACCACCCGGGCCCTCACCGTGATCGCTGCACCGAGAACCAGCGCAGCAGCGACAGCCGCCGCGACCGCCGTCGGGAATGACTCGGGTGAATCGGCGCTGCGGCCGACTGTGATCCAGGCCAGGCCCCACGCAATGGCGGCTGCGAGAGCGAGGCGGCCGTGTCCCTTGATGGCCAGAGCGATGCCCACAACGGCCACCACTACCAACACAGCCACTGACCAGACCTCGGGCCGCAACCCGAAGCCTGAGAAGCCGGAAGCCTTCAAAGCGGCGGCAATGTTGGCGCACACGGCCACGCTGGTCCAGCCGAGGTACAACCCCAGAGTCCCGTCCACCGCTACAGCCTCAAACCACGAAGTGGCGCGGCTCTGGCTGTACCGAAGGAACGCCAGGACAAGTGTCACCAGCAGGGCCAGGATCACCAGCACGCTGACAAAGAGCCAGCCAGCCTGGACAGACAGGATCCACGCGGCGTTCAGGACCATGGACAAGGCCACGATCCAGCCGAGGGAGCGCTGCCGCGGATTGGCCCGTTGGGACGGCAACCACTGCCATACCGTGTAGGCAACCAGGCCGGTGTACACCACGGACCAGATGGAGAAGGCGGGGGTTGCGGGGGCGAGGAGCGTGGAGTCGGCGGACAAAGCACCGCCCGCTGCCTGGGCGATCGGGGTTCCGCCGAAGACTCCGACGCCGATCATCGAGCCAACGATGCAGATCACCAAGCTCACAGTGACCGTGATCTGCCGGGCGAGGTCCGGGCTTACTGTTGCCATGTGCAAAGCCTCTTTCCTAGGGGACGTGCGTGGGACGTGCTGTGGACGAGCGGGGCGGCGGATGTGCGGCGTCATGCATTCGCGGGGTACGTGACTTACTATCAAATTGCTAGCAAGACAAGCTTTACGTTTATCAAAGGACCGTCGGATGGACTCGGAAGGCCACGCAAAGGGCTATTGGTACGGCAAAGACCCAGGTCAGAAGGCCATTGCCATTGACGTGCTGAATGCCCTGCGCGATTACCGTGCTTCCGAGCAAGCGATGCGCCGCAGGACCCGTTCCTCCATGGGGATGGGTGAGAAGGACCTGCTGGCCCTGCGCTACCTGTTCGAAGCTGAAGCCGCGGGCAAGGTGATGAAGCCGAAGGATCTGGGCGACAAGCTAGGCATAACGTCGGCGTCCATGACCACGCTGATCGACCGCCTGGTGGAGTCCGGCCATATTCGCCGCGAACCCCATCCCACCGATCGTCGCGCGCTGATACTGAAGGCAACGCCGGGGTCGGACCAGGAAGTGCGGCACACGCTCGGTGGAATGCACCGACGGATGCTCGACGCTGCCTGCGCGTTGAGCCCGGACGAGTCGCAGATTGTGGTGAACTTCCTGCAGCACATGCGCGAAGCACTGGACACCATCGACGAAGAGCCTGTGGGCCCTGATGCCGGGAAACCAGCCCAGTCATGACGTGAGGCTCCACTGCAGGATCACGATGAGCGTCACCAGGAATCCTGACCCGTAGTTGAGCCAGATGAACCGTCGCCACGCCACGTTGGTGCGCGCCGCCGTCGTATCCGTCACGTTCCAGTACGGCGCGCAATTGGCGATGTACGGGACAGCGATGATCGCCGCGAGCGGTCCGGGCCACGGCGTGGCCAGCATCGCCAGGCCGGCAACAAACCAGAGCACGACGGCGAGCCGCACCGTCCGGCGGGCACCGATGACTGTTGCTATGGAGCCGATGCCGGCCTGCCGGTCAGGCTCAATGTCCTGGACGGCGCCGAAGGCATGGGCGGCCATGCCCCACAGGAAGAACGCGAGCAGCAGGATGAGGAGACCAGGCGTCACCTCGGCACCGGCCAGCGTCAAGCCGACGACGGCGGGACTGACGAAGTGCGTACTGGACGTCAGCGAATCCAAGACCGGGCGTTCCTTGAAGCGAAGCCCGGCCACGGAGTAGGCCACAACCGCGAAGGCACTGACGGCAAGGCTCAGCCACGCGGCAGGACCGCCCGCGACGGCGAGGAACACCAGGAACGGCACGTTGGTGATCGCTGCGAGCCACAGCATGGGGCGGTGAAGATGGGGTTGGAGGAGTGCGCCCTCCATGCCGCCCTTGCGGGGGTTTTTCAAGTCGGATTCGTAGTCGAAGACGTCGTTGATCCCGTACATGGCCAGGTTGTAGGGGATGAGGAAATAGAAGGTGCCCACGACCAGGACCCAGTCGATCTCGCGGGTGGTCAGGAGCATGGCCGCGGCAAACGGGTAAGCGGTGTTGATCCAGCTGACCGGGCGGGAGGCGAGCAAGGCCTGCGGGACGAGGCCCTTGCGCCCCGGTTCCGTGCGGCTCTGGCTGGATTGCGTGCGCTTTCGCGTCAGCCACATCCACAGCCCGGGAAGCGCCACGACGCCGGCCAGCGGGTACGCAAAGTCCTCGATCGGCGCGAGCCCTACTTTGACGCCGAGGATGTGCGAAGCGTCGTAGTGGAAGAGTTCCATCCCGATCATGACGGAGTCGAACACCGCGGTCAGGACGGCCAAGGCCGTGAAGGCCAGGCCTACGGCTTTCCAATGCCTGCCGGCCTCGCCGGGATACGCGCCCCGGCGGGCAAAGATCACGCCGGCTGCTCCTGCCGCGACGATGAAGGCGAGCGCGAGCCATAAGTACGTCATACGTGCTCCCGCTGTTTCGCACTGCGTGTGGCCGGTGCCCGGTCAAGCAGCCGCCGGGCGCCTGTGTAGAGGACCATGGTGCACAGCACCAGGAAAAGCAGGAAGACGGGTTCCTCGATGGGCAGCTCCGGGGCGATCAACAGTCCCGTGGCGATGGTGCCTTCACCTCGCAGGAAGATTCCCAAACCGATCCCGGCCAGGTCCCAGGCGAGAAGGAACGAGACCCCGACGGCGGTGACGATCGCCGCTGCTTTAGGATCCCGCCAGAAGTACAGACGGAAGCGGTGGTCGAGCAGGAGCATGCAGGTGATACCCAGCAGCAACGACACCAAGTAGAGAACACCCATCAGCCAATCCTGCTAGCTACGGGCCTCACAGTGGTAGGGCCGGCACTGTGGTCGCCGCGGATCCGTTTCAAGACCAGCTCGGCACTGATGAGGCACATGGGCACGCCAACCCCGGGGGCTGTGGTGGCACCGGCGTAGTAGAGGCCCTGCACACGCTTCGAGGCGTTCTGCGCCCTGAACATGGCGCTCTGTCCCAGCGTGTGCGCTGGTCCCAGCATGCCGCCGCGCCAGGAGTTGTACTCATCAGCGAAGTCAGCGGGTCCGATGGTGTGCCTGACCACCACACGGTCGCGGAGGTCCGGGATGTTGGCCCACTGGGCGATCTGGTCGATGGCGGCGTCCGCGGTTCGTTCGATGAGGACATCGCCGCTGCCGTCGGGGCCGCCTGCCCCCAGCTGCGGATCGGCCGGGACGGGGACGAGGACAAAGAGGTTCTCGTGCCCTTGTGGCGCGACCCCGGCGTCGGTGGCGCTGGGTTTGCAGACATAGATGGAAGCAGGATCCGGGATCTTGGTCTCCTCGCCAAAGATGGCTGCGAAATTCGCCTCCCAATCGCGGGTGAAGAATAAGGAGTGGTGGGGAAGTTCCGGCAGGGAACCCTTGATGCCCAGCATCACCAGGACGGCGCCGGGTCCGCTGGTGCGGCTCTGCCAGTACTTGCTGTTGTAGCTCCGGTCCCTGACGCCCAGCAGTTGGGTTTCGGTGTGGTGCAGGTCGGCGCCGGAGACCACCAGGTCCGCAACGCTGTAGTGCTCCGTGCCCGAGTTGTCGCGCCACTTGACCCCGGTGACTTCACGGCCATCCTTCCCGGACAGGGCAGGCGGGAGCTTCACGCCATCGAAGCGGCCCACCTTCCTGGTCCGGGGGGCCTCGCGGGTGGTGATCTTCAAAGCTTCGGCACCGGTATGGATCCTGACACCGGCATCCACCGCCAACGACTCCAGTCGCCTCACGAGCTCCCAGAATCCGCCGATCGGATACTGCACGCCGTCGCCCAGGTCCAGGGCACTCATCAAGTGGTACATGGCGGGAGCATCGGAAGGATTGGTGCCAAGGAACACCGCCGGGTATCCCAGGACCTGCCGGAGCACGGGGTGCTGGAACCGTTGGGATACGTACTTATCCAACGGTGTCAGGAGCAGTTGCGCGAGTTTGGGCAGGCTCCGCAGCACTTCCGGATGAAGCAGCCCTTGCAGCCTGGTGAACGGGTTGTAGAGGAAGAACCGTTCAGCCATTTCAGTGGTGTGGCGCGCGGACGCGAGGTAGGAGGTCAGTTCCCTGGCGCTGCCGGGCTCCACACTCTCGAAGGTTTCCAGAACCTGATCGCTGCCCAGCGGCACTGTCAGCGGGACCGGCCGTCCGCCGTCGTGGTCCGGCTCGCTGAAGATGCGGTACGCGGGACTGAGCGTCCGCAAGTCCAGCTGTTCCGCCGCGCTGGTGCCGAGCAGCTTGAAGAAGTGGTCGAAGACGCCGGGCATCAGGTACCAGGAGGGACCGGTATCGAAGCGGAAACCGTCCCGTTCAAGGCTTCCGGCGCGTCCGCCTACCTGGTCGCGCTGCTCCAGGAGCTGGACCTCGTGGCCCTCGTGGGCAAGGAGTGCAGCGGTGGCGAGCCCAGCGATGCCACCGCCGATCACTACAGTCCGCGTCATCGGTGCAGCTCCATCCAGGTTGAGGCGACGGCCCGGGCGGCAAGCCCCGCTTTAACGGCATCCGGCACCCGGACCCTTGAGCGATACAGCTCGTCCACCGTGGTCTGTTCAATCCGGTCCGTGAGGGCCTGGAACAGCGCCAACGCGCTCCGGACAGCGGCCCTGGCATCGCGTGGCAGCATCGGAATGACGGCGTTGGCGTCGGCCAGCTGGGCCCGGACTGTCTTGACCCACTCCACCCGGTCGTGCTCCTCGAGGTGGTCCGCAGTGCTGAGGTAGTTGCGGCCCAACCGGGAGGTATCGTCCGCCAGATCCCGGAGGAAGTTGATGTTCTGGAACGCAGCGCCCAACCTGCTGGCGCCATACTGCAAAGCTGCGGCGTCGCCGTCGTCGATGTTTTCATCCCGCATGAAGACACGCAGGCACATCAGCCCCACCACCTCAGCGGAGCCGTGCACGTAGCCATCATGGGCATCGGCGTCGAAACGGAGTGGTGCCGGCTGTTGCGCAGAAGTGCCCGCTGACGTGCGCTCGCCGAGGTCCGTTCGCATGGAAGCGAAGAAGGGATCGATGAGGGTCTCATCAATGCCGGCCGTCCGGGCGGTCTGGGCAAAGGCGTGGATGATGAGATCGCTGCTGTAGCCAAGCTTGACCGCGCGGTGGGTCTCATCGATGAAGTGGGCCAAGGCGTCGCACTGTTCCTGATAGCTGAGCCCGGCTTCCGCGGTGACGCCGTCCACGAGCTCGTCCGCCACCCGCACCAGGGCGTAGATGTTGCGGACGTGCTGGCGGTGCCGGGGCCCCAGCAACCTGCATGCCAGGCCGAAGGACGTGGAATAGGCGGCGATGACCTGGTTGGCGGCCCGCTCGGCCGTCCGGGTGAAATGGGTGAAAGAGGTATCGGCGGCGACGCTCATGATTGCCGTCCTTCCAACTGCCCCGCAAGGTCAAGCAGGACATTCCGTGCGTCCTGCGGAATGGTGCTTGTGAGCTGATGATTAAACGCTGCCATTTGTTCCTCGATGAGGCCCTGGACAAATGCTTCTGCTCCGCAATCGGTGAGGTGGCGGCGGACGTGCTCGCCTTCCTCACCGTTGAGTCCGGGCCTGCCGAAGAGGGGCGCGATGTGCGGCCACGTGCTGGTGGTCCGCGCATGGGCGATGATGGCCGTTTCCTTGCCTTCCCGCAGGTCCGAAAAAGGATCCTTGCCATGGCGGCGCGGATCCCCGAAGGTGGACAGGAGGTCGTCCTGGAGCTGGAAGGCCAAGCCAAGATGCCGGCCGGCGGTTGCAAGCGCAGTCTCGACGGCGAAGTCCGCACCGGCCAGTGCGGCGGCGGCACGCAACGGCAGTTCGAAGGTGTACGTGGCGGTTTTGTATCCACACATCACCAGGATGGTCTCGAGGTCCGGGGCAATGACGCCGTCGCCCAGGCCCACGTCAAGTTGCTCGCCGGCTACGGTCTCGTTGATGGTGTGCTCCAGGAGATCCAGGAGGCGGAGCCGTAATTCGTGGGGGAGATCCGCGCGGGCGAAGGCTTGGTGGGTTGCGGCGAGCAGCATGTCGCCCATCAGGATTCCGCCTGTCTGGGCCCAGTGAAGGCCGCCATCGGGACGGGGGAGCTCGCCGGTTTCTGCGAGGAGGGAACCGATGAGGTTGGGGTGTCCGCGTCGGACGAGGTCTCCGTCGATTACGTCATCATGCAGGAGGAAGGCGTAGTGGAGGAGTTCGATGGCGGCGGCGATGCTGATGGCGGTTTCGCGTTGGCCGCGGCCTTCTTGTTCGGGCCGTGATGAGCCGCGCTGCAAGAGGGAGTCGTACGTTTCCATGAGCAGCAAGGGGCGGACGAACTTGCCCCCCAGCACGTTCTGGCCCGCCAGGCCCCACAGCCTGGCGAAGTTGGGGCCGTAGGCGGTTGCGGCGCTGGCCCTCTTGCCGATCAGTCCGGTCAGCTCGTTTTCGATCGCGCCGCAGAGGTCGGTGCGGCTTCGGAGGGATCCGGAGGTGACGGTCATGCTTTGACTCCCTCGTGTAAAGGCAATGCCCGCGCCTCCAGAAGTTGGGGGAACTGCAGACCAAGCCACGGGCTGAAAGCAGACGGCGTGTGTGCAAGGGCATCCTCGAGCAGGGCCGGGGAAATCCACGCCCAGTCAGCAACCTCGGCTGGATTCGGCTGCAGGGGGCCGCTGATCCGGGCCATGAACACCGGGCAGACCTCATTTTCGACGATTCCAGTGGGGTCAACGGCTCTGTAGCGGAAGTCCGGGAGAACCAGTTCGATCCTCTTGGCGTCCACCCCGAGTTCAAACTGGGCACGCCGCATCACAGCGTCCTCGAATTCCTCGCCTGGTGCCGGGTGGCCGCAGAAACTGTTGGTCCAAACGCCCGGCCAGGTCTTCTTTTCAGGTGAGCGGCGGGTCAGGAGGACCTCGCCGGCATCGTTCAGCAGGTAGCAGGAGAAGGCTAAATGAAGGGGTGTGTCCAGTGTGTGCACCCCCGCTTTTGCGGCCTCCCCGATGGGTGTTCCGGCGTCGTCCAGGAGGACCACCATCTCTGTCGCGTTCATCCTGCGCCTACCTCCTACACCCGGTGCCTTAGAGAGACTTGAATATTGCTAGACAAGCTAGAAGAAAGGCTACCATGTAGGAAGTTGGGTGTAACATACTCATCATGTCCAGTCCTGAAGAGATTCCTGAAGAAGCCGGGACCCCGGTTTCCTCCGGCGTTTATCATCTGGACGCCAACGATCCTCACGCGGAATTAGTGGACCGATCCGGTCTCTCCGACGAGGATGTCCAGCAGATCAGTGACCTCATGGCTGCCCTGGGGCGGCTGCGAGAGGCAGAACAGCGGCTGTCCGACGCCTCCCTGAGGTACATGAAGCTCAACCAATCAGACATGCGTGCACTGCACTATTTGATTGTCTGCGCGAACCATGGCGTGATTGCCACCCCCGGCGCAATAGCCTCCCGCCTCAGCATCTCGACGGCGTCAACCACCAAGTTGCTCGACCGGTTGGAACGCGCGGGACATGTCACCCGACGGGCCCACCCCTCCGATCGGAGGGCCCTCGCCATAGCCATCACCCCCGAAACGCACGAGGCTGCGATGCGGACGGTGGGACGGCAGCAAGCCAAGCGTTTTCTGGCGGCTGCCCGTCTCGCTCCGGAAGAACGGATGATCGTGATGCGCTTCCTGGATGACATGGCACAGGAAATCGAGGTTTCCGAAGAGGCGTGGGCAGGTGCTGCGGGCTCCCCGGTAGCGGACCATCTCTAGTACAGGAAGATCGGCAGCCAATCCCGGTTGTGGGCGTGTACCAGTGCCAGGAACAACACGAAGTCGAACAGCAGGTGCACTGACACCACGTAGGTGAACGACTTGGTCAGCTTGAAGGTGTACCCCTGCAGCAACGCGAACGGGAACGTCAGCAAGGGACCCCAGGACTGATATCCGATTTCCCACAGGAATGAGGAGAAAACCACAGCTTGCAGGAGGTTCGCCAGCCAGTCCGGGAAGTGTTGTCGCAGCAGGGTGAACGTGGTGCAGATGAAGAACAGTTCGTCCCAGATTCCTACGGCGTTAACGCCCAGGAAGAGCCGCCAGAAGATGTCGGGATCGGAGGCGTCGGGCCAGTTTTGGTACACGCCGGTGCTGATCAGGTAGACGGGCAGGATGAAATAGCCCAAGGCAACGACGCCCATCAAGTACAGCTTTGCTGCCAAGGGCCATTTCCTGCCGGTGTTGATGGGGAATTTGATGATGTCTTCCCGATACACAAAGCGGGACACCAGCCACGGCACCAGCACTGCCAGCGCGAGCGCTCCGCCCATCAGGGCCATGTGCTCCGTACTGAGGTCGGCATTGAGAGGCACCAGGCTGAAGATGGTCATGCCGGCCGCGATCAGCGCGAGGTGCCGCATCAGCCGGCTGTCAACGAAGGCGGCGGTGACAACACTGGCCAGCAGCAAGCCGTAGCCGAGCAGTTCATTTCCCATCGCAAAGAGGGGAATGCCGGACAGCGAAAGCAGCGCCGCCGGTAATAGTTTCCAGCTGAGCGCGGTGCGGGGTGCTTCCGTTGAAAGGGACGTCACCCCCTAAGCATCTCAGGCCTGCAGCCGCGCGACACTGTTTTGCGCGATTGGAAAAGCGCACCGGCACAACGGCGAAGTGTTCTTCTGTATTATTCGTGACAGGGCCCACAGATGGGCCGGTCAGGTAGTTTGTCTGGCTCTGCCAGCGGGGGATACACATAAAGGAATAGCTGATGGCTCAAGAAGAGGGCTCTCTTTCACAGGATGCCGCCAACGCGTCACCGCCTGCCGAAACGTCGCCGCCTGCTAAGGCGACCATGCGCGAGCAGGTGAACGACATCATCGAATCCATCCTTGCCGATACCGAACCGCGCAGCGAAGCCGCCAGAATCAGGCTGGGTGCGTTGTTGGAGGCACATCCCGAAGACCCTCAGCGTGCCTTGTTGGAGCATCTGCTGGAAACCCGCAAAGAGGCCGCGCCGGCAGCTACGGTGCCGGTTCACCTCGAATCCGCCAGCGTGCACCTTGAGTCTGTTGACGCAGCGCGGACCGTGTCGGTTCCCGTCAGCCACGAAGTCCGGGAAGGAATCCAGGCGGTCCTGGCGGACAAGCTTCTGCTGACCGCCTTCCAGCCTGTCCATGCACTCCCCAACGGCGACGTAGTGGGTGTTGAAGCACTCACCCGGTTCGTCGGTGAAGACGGCGCCGGCGCCGATGTCTGGTTCAGCGAGGCTGCTGCCGCGGGGCTGGGAACCGAGTTGGAGATCGCTGCCCTCCACTGCGCCCTCACCGCGGCGCACGACGTCCCGGAAACCATGTCCGTGGCCCTTAATCTCACGCCCGCTACCTCCAGCGACCCCAGGGTCCGGAACCTGCTGGCCGCTGCGGCACTCGCGCCGGACCGGATCATTGTCGAGCTCACCGGCAGCCTGGCCGACGTCGGAGGCCAAACCGGCCGCGACGGACTCGGGCCGCTGCGCGCCTTGGGTTTGCGCCTGGCCGTCAGCGCCTCCGGAGCAGCGTTGGTCGCATTGGAGCGGGTGGAGCAACTGCGTCCGGACATCATCAAGCTGGACCGCCACCTGATTGAAGGCATCGAAAGCAGCGAAGGCCAAAGGATCCGGGCCAAGGCGATCGTTGAGCTCGCCAGGGAGCTCGGGGCGGAAGTCATTGCTGTAGGCATCGAGACGGCCGAAGAACTCGAGGAAGTGACGGCGCTCAACATCACCGCAGCCCAGGGATATCTCTTGGGACGCCCCTCGGTTCACCCGCTGGACTGGTCGGCGTGGAGCATCCGGGCACAAACAGAATCCCAGCCTGCCGGCTGACAGTCTTCACAACAACGACGGCGACCCTCACCTCAACGGTGAGGGTCGCCGTCGTGGTTGACGGCTTTAAAAAAAGTCCCGCTTCGTGAAACCTTTCGTCCGCTCGCGGACAATACAGGGCATGGGGAACAGCGAAACCGACGACGGCGGACTGTGGGCGAGGAGCCTCGACGGCGAGGGAGAGGCTTTCGGGCTGCTGTACGACCGGCACCACGGCAGGGTTTACCGGCATGCGTATCGGCTCTCACCCGAACGGCACGACGCCGAAGACATCATGTCTGCCGCGTTCTTGGAACTGTGGCGATGCCGGGCCAAGGTGCGGCTGGTGGATGGCTCCATTCTTCCCTGGCTGCTGGTGACCACCACCAACGTGGCCCGCAACAACAGGCGGGCCGCCTTTCGCTACCGAAAGCTGCTTGCTTCCCTTCCCCGGACCCAAGACCTTGCCAGCGCCAATGAAGACCTTTTCCTGCAGGGCGAATTGGACACGGGCACAGCTCGAGCACTCGCCACGCTCAACGCTGTGGATCAGCAGCTCGTCAGCCTGGTGGTCTTCGAGGATTACACCATCGCCGCGGCGGCCACCGTACTCAACCTCTCTCCGGCAGCTGCCAAGTCACGCATGCACCGAGCCAGGGAGCGCATGAAAACAGCACTCGCGGGGACACCAGAGCTTGCTCCCGCTTTCGAAGGAGACCAGCGATGAACGAGCTCCGTGTCGACCCAAACTTCAGCCGGGCTTTGCGTGGGGAACTGGTGTCGAGGGTGGAACAAACCACGGCCGGGCGGACCCGTAAACGCGCCAGGCTCTGGATCGGCGCCGGCGTGTTTGCCGGCGTGGGACTTCTGGGTGGCGTCGGCGCCACGGCCGCAGGACTGTTCGTGGTGCCCGGGGCGGAAGTGGTTACGCAGCTGTCCACGCCGGTAGCTGACTCGTATCAAGGGACTGCCACGGTGGACCTTGGAGAGCCACCTGCGGGAACAACGGGCATCCAGATTGACTTCTGGTGTCTGACTGAGGGGCACTTCCAGTATCAGGACGGGTCCAGCATCGCCTGCTCAGCTGACGACGCCGGGACACCCCACGGCTGGAGCGGCTACTTGGCCAAGCTGGCTCCGGGTCAACACAGCGTCACCTACACCACGGCCCCGGAGAGCCGCTGGCGGCTGACGGCACGATACGTGAGCACGCAGTTGACCGAGTGGGCAACTAACGGCGATGGCACCACTTACGGCATGGAGAACGAGAATGGCTCACCCGACATGATCGCCGTCATGGCCACGAACGGGAAACGTGGATACGCCTACACGGCGGATTTGAACGAAGCGAACGGGCATACAGCCGCCATGAGCTTCAAGAGCCCTGAGGAGGCATTGGCCTGGCAGGAGAAGCGAAAAGGTCAAACCTTCCACGTGCCGGTCTATGAAGCTGACGGGAAGTCGGTCATTGGCGAGTTTGAGATCTCTGACGGGAGCGATCCTTCGGCTCCGTGAGTCAGTCGGTGATGTTCCGGGGGTCGTTGCCGACGAATGTACCGGGGGGCATCCCGGCGCCGAACACCGGGCCGGGTTCAGGTCGCTTGGGGTGCCGGCCGTCGTCGGCGTTCCGCTGCTTCAGGCGACGCACGACCCAAGGGAAGAGGTGCTCGCGGGCCCAGACGATGTCTCCGGCCCGGGCCTCGCGCCAGTTGCGCTCCGGCAATGGTTTGGGTGTCAACGGCTCCAGGGAGTGGGGAACGTTGAGGGTATTGAGCACCATGATGGCGATGGTGTGCTGGCCAAGCGGCGAGAAATGGAGTCGGTCCGGATCCCACATTCTGGGGTCGGTCAGCTCGCGCAACGCCCATAGATCGGCCACGACGGCATCATGGCGGGCAGCCACTACCCGAATGTTCTCGTTGTAGATGGCCACCTTGCCGCGGGCCAGGCCCAACACCGGGGTGGCGCCCCAGTCCGGACCAGTAAACAGCAGGATGGTGGCGCCGGTGGAGGCCAACGCTGCCACTCCTGCATCCAGCTCCATGGCGAGTTTGTCAGGATCGCTCCTATGGAAGAGAAGGT
This sequence comes from Paenarthrobacter sp. CCNWLY172, assembly GCF_037402035.1. Classification (NCBI taxonomy): domain Bacteria; kingdom Bacillati; phylum Actinomycetota; class Actinomycetes; order Micrococcales; family Micrococcaceae; genus Paenarthrobacter; species Paenarthrobacter sp. CCNWLY172. The sequence continues at coordinate 46,152 of NZ_JBBEGB010000009.1, read as the reverse complement.
CGTTGCCGCCGGCGTTGAGGGTGATCAGATCTGGTTTGAGGTCCAGTGCCGGGCCAACCTGCTCCGCCATGATCTCGTGCAGCAAGCGTCCACTGATGGCCAGGTTGGCGTAAGCGAAATCCTCGTGGCCGGTGCTCAGTTCTTCCGCCACCCTGTCCGCCCAGCCGCGCAGGCCTCCGGGGCTTCGCGGCTCGGGGTCGCCCAACCCTTCGGTGAACGAGTCGCCCAACGCCACATAACGGCTCCACGGGTGCAGGCCAGGCCCGAAGCTACCGGAACCTCCCTGCACCCAATCATCGGCGCTGGAGGCGTTCATCTCCCCATAGTGCGCTTACTGGGCGCGCATCGCCATGGGTGGGCTGGCTAAATCCACTTCGGGGCGGCCAGAACGGCACTTTCGGCACTGGGTCCGGTGGCCGTGACACCGGAGGTGCCGCGGCCCGTGGCCCATTCGACGACGGCGGGCAGGGGGCCGGTGATGATCGTAGGGTTCGTGGCACTGGTGTCGCCGAACGTGAGTGCGGCGCCGTTTCCGGCGGTGTCATTGACGTTGATGAGGAGTCCGGTGTCTGTGCCGCGGGTTTTCCAAGCGCCGGTGATGTCTTTGAGCAGACGTTCGAGGACGGGGGCCGGGATGTCGTTGAACGTGGCTCCGTTGTCCAGGTCCACGGCGTGGACCCAGACTTCGCGGGTGCGCATCCACACGGTCTCGGACGCCGGGACGGTCCTGCCTTGGGCGGTGCGGACTTCGTGGGTCCAGTTCTCATCCGGGAGGTCTCGCCATTCGACGGACAGGTGCACGGCGGAATGGTCGTATAGGTTCCGCAACGCGATCGGGGACAGGGTCGCGCCGAAGCTGATCTCGTGATTCCGTGCCTCGGGAGAGGAATACATGGGCGTCTCCACCCCGGTGGCAGCCCATTCGAGCAGGCGTGCGATCGCACGGGCGTTGTATCCCACGTGCGCCACCACATGGCGGCGCGTCCAGTCCGGAAGGAGGCTGCCGCCGTCGAGCTCTGCATCGGAGAGTTCGTTCAGTTTGCGGGCGAAGAACGCGGTGCCCCGCCGGGCCTGCAGGAGGTCTGCCTGCAGGCCCGGATCGGTGGCGAGATCGTGGCGGGCGACCATCAGGCTTCCTTGACCACGCGGTTGTTCAGCTGGCCCAGGCCCTCGATGGTGGTGACCAGGAGCTGGCCTTCCTGCAGGTACCGCTTGGGGTCCTGGGCGTGGCCCACACCGCCCGGGGTGCCGGTCGCGATCACGTCGCCCGGGTTCAGGGTGATGATGGTGGAGATGTAGGAGACCAGGAACTCAGGGGTGAAGACCAGGTCGCCAGTGGGGGTGGACTGCTGAACTTCCCCGTCCACGGCCGAGGTCATGAGCGGCCCGGCGGTAAATTCGTCCTTGGTGACCAGGGCCGGCCCGAACGGGGTGGAGTTCTCCCACGTCTTGCCCTGCAGCCACTGGATGGTGCGGAACTGGTAGTCGCGCATGCTGATGTCGTTCAGGACCGCGTATCCGGCGATGTGGTCCGCGGCGTCAGCTTCGGCGATGCGGCGGCCCTTCTTGCCAATGATGACGGCGAGTTCGGCTTCCCAGTCCACCGTGTCCGATTCCTGCGGCAGGGCGAGGTCATCGTTCGGGCCGATGAGGGATTCGGTGTACTTCGCGAACAGGGTGGGGTGCTCCGGGATGTCCCGGCCCATTTCCTTGATGTGGTTGCGGTAGTTGTGGCCCACGCAGATGATCTTTCCCGGTGCGGGCACGACGGCGGCGAGGTCGGCGCCGTCGAGCGCATGCGTTGCGCCGTTGGCCGCCTTCGCCTTTTCCTCCCAGGCGGGGTCCGCGAGCAGCGCGCCGACGTCGGTGAAACCGGGGATCTCTGTGAGGGTGTCGCCGTCCTGGCGGACGGCTACGGTGCCGGTGCCGGTTTCGGTGCGGAGGGTGAGGAGTCTCATTTACTTGCGTCCTTCGGTGTAGCTGCGGTTGAAGTTCAGTCGTTCAAAGATGGGGGCGTCGCTGAAACGGAAAAGATCAAACTCTGTCTCGGACTGCAATGACCATTCCTGCCAGGACGGGACCACGAACAGGTCGCCCTTGGCCAGGGCCTTGGTCTCGCCGTTCAACACCACGGTGCCGGTGCCCTCGAAGACCTGCCAGACACTGGAACCAACCTCACGAAGCGGCTCGGTGGTGGCGCCGGCGCGCAGGCGGTGGAACTCGGCCCGGATGGTGGGCATAACGTCCCCACCGGTGGTCGGGTTCGAGTACCGGACAGCGGCATGGCCCTGGGACACCGTGGCCGGGTGGCCCTCGTCCTCCAGCAACAACTGCTCACGCAGAGCGGCGTCGGTGTGTTCCCAGCGGTACGCGGCGATGGGGGAGTTGGTGGTGTCATCGAGACCGGACAGGGGTCGCAGGCCCGGGTGGGCCCACAGCCGTTCGGAGCGGGAAATGTCCGGGGTGGCTTCGTCGGTGACACGTTCGGTGCCGAACTCGAAGAACCCAGCATCGGCATAATGCACGAACGGGATGTCCAGCCCGTCGATCCACGCCATCGGCTGGTCGGTGTCATTGTGGTGGCCGTGGAAGTTCCAGCCCGGGGTGAGCAGGAAATCACCCCGACGCATTGCCACCGGATCCCCGTTCACCACCGTCCACACACCCTCACCCTCCACCACAAAGCGGAACGCGTTCTGCGAATGGCGGTGCTCCGGAGCCGTCTCATGGGCGCCCAAGTACTGGATCGCGGCCCACAGCGTCGGAGTCGCGTACGGTGTGCTGGCCAGGCCGGGGTTCGCCAGGGCAATCGCGCGGCGTTCCCCGCCCCGGCCCACGGGAACCAGATCCCCGGCACGGGCAGCCAAGGGGTAGAGGTCGTTCCAGCGCCACACATGCGGGACGGCCTTCGGTGTGGGCACCATCGGCATCAGGTCACCGATCTCCGTCCACAACGGAATCAGGTTCTCTGCGTCGAAGTCCTTATACAACTGCTCCAACTGGGCAGCTTCCTCCGGAGTGGGCTCCGGCAAGGCGTGGCTGGCGGCCACAGATTCATGAGTCGTGTTCTTGGCGCTGATGGACACGTAGGCCTCCTGGATAGGGTCCGAACAGTTCGTTGGCGTAGTTCGACCCTAGGGATGCTTGAGCATCAGTCCGAGAATATTCTGCTGTACAGAATTAGTTCCTGCCTTGTGAGGCCTACTCTGCACCCTTCGCGGGATTCTTTTCGCGCAGAGCGGGCCTCGCAAGGCGTGGGTGGAGGCTGCTTGACCTGATGCGCTGCTCAGTCGGTGGGGTTCGCCGCTATGTCTACCTCCAACTGCCGGCAGGTCTCGCGCATCGCGGTGACCAGGCCGGCGTCGAACACCTTACGGAACCGTGTGGCAGGCGTGGCGACGCTGAGCGCCCCCACCACCGAGCCATGCCCGTTGTGCAGGGCCATGCCCAAGGCGCTGACACCCTCCTCGGTTCCCTCAAAATTGGCAGCAAACCCGTTGCTCCTGGTGGTTTCCAGTTCGCGGAGGAAGGCCGGGAATTCTTTGTCCGGGATGGTGTCTCCGCCGATCTCCGCGTTATGGCTTCGGAACAGTTGCTCGATCATCACGGGCTCCAGTTCTGCAAGCATCGCTTTTCCGCCGGAGGTCCTGTTTGCGGGCATGACGGTGCCTTGGCGGTCACCCACGCGCAGCACGTTGCTGCCCTCCACGGTGGACAGGAAACGGACCTTGGTCCCCACGCGGACCATGAGGTTGACGGTCTCCTTGAGTTGACCGGAAAGAAGTTCCATGTGCGGCTGGGCGAGGTCGCGGAGCAGCCGCGTCCAGCTCAGGCCAGCGGGGCCGACACCCATCGCAGGGCCCGGAACGTAGCGGCGGTTCTCGTCCTGAACGGCGAATCCACGGTAAACCAGCATTGCCAAAAGGCGGTGGGCCGTTGACGGGGCGACGCCCAACTCCGCGGCGGCGTCCTTGAGCCGGAGTGCGCCGCCATCCCGTAGCAACTGCAGGAGTTGGAGGGCGTTATCCACGGCCTCAATGGAGTAGGTAGGCCGTTTCTGAACCGGCTTACGGCTGGATGTGGAAGTCGGATTATTCTGCACAACAGAATTCTATGGTGCTCTATTGCCGATGGACAGGACAGTGGTGGGATGAATCACACACTTCCCGCTGCAGCGTCGCAACGGCCCACCGCCGGTATTGAGGGCCACACCCCGCGCTTTTCCAAAGGGTCGGCCCTGGCCGTCCTGGTCTGCTGGCTGCTGGTGGTCTTCGACGGCTATGACCTCATCGTCTACGGCACCGTGCAATCGTCCCTGATCTCCGACACCGGGTGGGGGCTCACCAAAGCAACGGCGGGCACCATCGGTTCCATGGCCTTCCTCGGAATGATGATCGGCGCCATCTTCGCCGGCCGCATGGCTGACTCCTGGGGCAGGCGTAAGACCATCCTTGGATGCGCGGTTCTGTTCTCCGTCTTCACCGTTCTCTGTGCCTTTGCTCCCAACGCCGCGATCTTCGGTGCCCTCCGGCTCCTGGCCGGAATTGGCCTGGGTGGTCTGGTGCCCTCAGCCAATGCACTGGTTGCCGAACTGGTCCCTGCAAAGTGGCGTTCCACCATTGCAACGTTAATGATGTCCGGGGTGCCGATCGGCGGGTCCATTGCTGCGCTGGTGGGGATTCCCATGATTCCAGCCTTCGGGTGGCAGGCAATGTTCCTGGTGGCCGTCCTGGCGCTGGTGATCGTCGTGCCACTGGGCATGAAGTACATCCCTGAGACACTGCCGCCGGGCAAGGCCTCGGGGACCCTCCAGTCCCAGGGCCCCAAACCCGGCTTTGGATCCCTCCTGCGCGCGCCTTTCCTCGGCGTCAGCGTACTGTTCGCCTTGGCCACCATCGCCACCCTTTTCGCCTGGTACGGCTTGGGAACCTGGCTGCCCAACCTCATGCAACTGGCCGGCTACAACCTCGGCTCGGCGCTGACGTTCGCACTGGCCCTGAATCTCGGAGCCGTTGCCGGATCGGTGATTACCGCGTGGGCCGGCACGCGCTTCGGCCCGATTCCGACGGCGATAGCGGCAGCCGCTGTGGCCGCCGTCGGGCTTCTGGTTCTCTTGACCGGGCCTTCAGTGGCCGTGGTGTACCTCGCCCTGGTGCTGGCCGGCGTCGGAACGCACGGCACGCAGTGCCTGATCATCGCCGCGGTGGCCAGCCACTATCCCGATCATCTGCGCGGAACCGCACTTGGCTGGGCGCTGGGCACCGGCCGCATTGGCGCCGTCATCGCACCCCAGGTGGGTGGGCTCCTGCTGGCAGCCGGGCTGGGCGTCAATTCCAACTTCCTCGCGTTCGCCGGCGCCGCCGCCCTCGCAGCGGTCCTTCTGGCCGCCGTCGGACTCAACATCAAAACAAAGATCTCCCAAGGAGCAAACAATGTCTGAGTACACCACGTCCACTGATGTCCTGGTTGTGGGAGGGGGAATGGCCGGGCTGGCCGGCGCATTGGCCCTCCGCGAAAACGGTGCGAACGTCACGCTGGTGGAACGTGCACCCGAATTCGGCGAGGTGGGAGCCGGCCTGCAGATGGCGCCGAACGCCTCGCGGGTCCTGAAACGCTGGGGCCTGCTGGAGAAGGCGCTTGAGGTTGGCGTGCAGCCCAAGCACCTGGTCTTCCGCGACGCGACCACCGGTGAAGAGCTCACGCGCCAGTCGCTGCGCGGCGAGTTTGAGGAGCGATACGGCGCCCCGTACGTGGTGATCCACCGCAGCGACCTGCACCGCGTGCTCCTGGAAGGATGCGAAGCGGCGGGCGTGAAACTGGTCAACGACGTCATGGTGGACAGCGTGGAAACCGTCAACGGCCGCGGCGTGGTGCACACAGCAGCCGGTGTGGACTATGAAGCAGATGTGGTGATCGGCGCCGACGGGCTGAAGTCCACGTTGCGGCCGCTGGTGGCATCCGATGAGCCTGTCTCCTCCGCCTACGTTGCGTACCGCGGCACCGTCCCCATTACCCCTGAGACCCCGGCAGCCGACCTCGAGGATGTGGTGGTCTACCTCGGCCCCGACTGCCACTTGGTGCAGTACCCCCTGCGCAAGGGCGAACTGCTGAACACCGTGGCCGTCTTCAAATCGCCGTCATTTGAGCGCGGTGAAGAGCAGTATGGGGGAGTGGACGAGCTCCAGGCCGCCTACAAGGATTGTGTTCCCGCCGTGCAGGCAGCCCTCGCGAACCTCGGCACGGGCATTCGCTGGCCCATGTACGATCGCGATCCGATCGAAAACTGGATTGCCGGCCGCATGGTCCTGATGGGCGACGCCGCCCACCCCATGCTGCAGTACCTCGCCCAAGGCGCCTGCCAGGCACTCGAGGACGCCGCCGTGCTGCAGGACGTCAGCGCCGGCACGGTCTTCACAGCTGACGGCGTCAATCCGGATGCGTGGGATGAGGCAATTGCCGCGTTCAACACTGTCCGCGCAGCCCGCACTGCCCGCGTCCAGCGCACCGCCCGTGTGTGGGGCGAATCCTGGCACGTCGCCGGACTGGCCCGGACGCTGCGAAACCTGCTCTTCAAGAGCCGCAAGGACAACGATTTCCAGTACAACGACTGGCTCTACGGTCAAACCGGTGAAGGCTTGCCGGCACCGGAGGCGCCACGGGTTGCCAGCCAGCTGCCAGCCTGACGCTTGGCGCTTGTGCATGCCCGCTTTCGATGTCTCTCCCGTCGCCTACGATGACAACACCGGCGAAGGAGGAAATGTATGGGCACCATGGATGAGCTGATTAATTCCAAGGTGGTGGCCGAGCTGCGGTCCCTCCTCATGAGCGCCGGTCCCGGCATTGAGCTGCCAACGCTGGAGCGCTCGCATGGCGCCCTCGACGGGCAACGGCTCCGGCAGCGGGTGGATGTAGTGAGGGATGCCCTCCTTCAGGACTTACCGGCGGGATACTCCGATGTTCAGAGGATCATGCTCGATGCTCTCGATGACCCCCGGTTTACGGGATGGATGGTCTGGCCGGCCACCGAAGTCGTGGCCGCCAGGGCGCTTCAATCGGGGTCGCTGACCGACTTTGACGCTGCGCTCACGGTCCTGTCCCGCCTTACTGGGAGGCTCACGGCAGAGTTCGCTATCCGCGACCTCATCGCTGCCCGGCCGGAACGTGCCCTGGCGACGATGCAAACCTGGACGAATCACCACGACGAACACGTCCGCCGCCTCGCAACGGAGGGCTCCCGCGCCTACCTGCCATGGGCTAGGCGGGTACCTTGGCTGGTGGCCAATCCCGCCGCGACGCAGGGAATCCTTGATGCCACCTACCAGGATCCCACCGACTATGTCCGACGCTCCGCAGCGAACCATCTCAACGACCTGAGCCGGATCGATCCGCAGCTGGTGCTGGCTACCGCGCTCCGTTGGTCAGGCAAGCCTGATGACACCACACCCAAGGTGATACGGCATGGACTCAGGACCTTGGTTAAGCGAGGCAATCCGGAGGCGCTCGCCCTCCTGGGCTACACCGGCGGCCAGCTCGTCGTCAGGGAGCCCCAGCTCAGCCACACGGCAGTGGCATGGGATGGAACCGTGGAATTTTCAGCCGAGGTAGTCAACCAAGGCCCCCAACCCGCCAACGCAGCCATTGACTATTCCATCGGGTTCCAACGGGCCAACGGCACGGTCAGCGCCAAGACCTTCAAGCTCACGTCCCGCCGCATTCCTCCCGGCGAGACTGTCACTGTCACAAAAACGCACTCGTTCCGCCCCATAACAACCCGTTCCTATTACCCGGGGCAGCACTACGTTGTGGTCCAGGCAAACGGCGTCGCGTCGACGCCTGCGCACTTCGTCCTGGACAAGCAGGAGCTCAGCTGAACCGGGTGCCCGCCACCGTGCTTCAGATCCCCATCAACCGCTGCATCTGCTCCCCGGCGTCGCTCCCGGGCGCGGGCGTGTAGACCACGATGTGCAGGTCCGGCCGGTCCGACGGCGAGACCTGGTGGTGTTCCAGATGCAACACGCCAACAGCAGGGTGGTGGAACTGGCGCTCACGGGATTCGAAGCCCAGGATGTCGTACCGGTCCCAGCTTTCCTGGAACTCTGGGCTGGCTTCCTTGAGTCGGCCTACCTGGTACTCCACATCGGGGTCACCCAACCGTTGGCCGGTTTCCGCCCTGAACTCGGCCAAAAAGCGCTTGCTGGTCACGTCCCAGTCGGGCAACAGGTCGCGGATGTAGGGATCGGTGAAGACGAGCCACAGGAGGTTCCGGTCCGAGGCATCGAACGTCCCGATGTTGGGGTAGAGCGCTTCGTACGCGCGATTCCATCCGGCGATTCCCCAGTCCGGGGACAAAGCGTAAGAAGGGTTCGGGTCCAAAGCGTCCAAGAGACGTTGCACATGTGCGGGAGCATCGGCGGCCACCGGACCCTTCGGTGGAGTGGATGAATATCCGCCCAGCGACAGTACATAGCCCAGCCCGGTGTCGGAGAGATGCAGCGCCCGTGCAATGGATTCCAGCACCTGGCGCGAGGGGCTGATGTCCCGCCCTTGCTCCAGCCAGGTGTACCAGGTGACACTGACGCCGGACAGGAAGGCGATCTCTTCCCGGCGCAGCCCGCGCTCGCGGGAACGTCCCACAGGCGGCAGGCCGTAGTCGGAACGAAGGGCTTGGTTGCGCCGCGTCCGGAGGAAGAGTCCCAGTTCCTTGCGTCTCTCATCTTTCACGGACCCAACACTATTACTCTGGTACTTTCACTACTAGTAGCGTCACCGTCTTCCACCCGCTGTAGAACAACAGCAGGATGGTTTCATGCCTGCACTACGCTCAAGAACAGTTACCCACGGCCGCAACATGGCCGGCGCCCGCGCACTGCTGCGCGCCTCCGGCGTCGCCAACACCGACATCGGCAAGCCGATCATCGCCGTGGCCAACTCCTTCACCGAATTCGTCCCCGGCCACACCCACCTTGCCCCCGTGGGCCGGATCGTCTCCGATGCGATCCTCGCCGCGGGCGCTGTGCCGCGCGAATTCAACACCATCGCCGTGGATGACGGCATCGCCATGGGCCACTCCGGCATGCTGTACTCCCTGCCGTCCCGCGACCTGATCGCCGACTCCGTGGAGTACATGGTCAACGCCCACTGCGCCGATGCCCTGGTCTGCATCTCCAACTGCGACAAGATCACCCCGGGCATGCTCATGGCCGCCCTGCGTTTGAACATCCCCGTAGTGTTCGTCTCCGGCGGCCCGATGGAAGCCGGCCGGGTTACGCTGACCGACGGTTCCGTGCGCTCCCTGGACCTGGTGAACGCGATTGCCGACGCCGTGGACGAATCCATCTCCGATGAAGACATCAACCTCATCGAAGAGAACGCCTGCCCCACCTGTGGTTCGTGCTCCGGCATGTTCACCGCCAACTCCATGAACTGCCTCGCCGAGGCGATCGGCCTGGCCCTGCCGGGCAACGGGTCCGTACTGGCGACCCACACCGCGCGCAAGGCGCTGTACGAGAAAGCCGGCGCCACCGTCGTCGAGCTCGTCAAGCGCTATTACGACGGCGACGACGACTCGGTGCTGCCGCGTTCCATCGCTACCGCCGAGGCCTTCGATAACGCCATGGCCCTGGACATCTCCATGGGCGGTTCCACCAACACCATCCTGCACCTGCTGGCTGCAGCCCAGGAAGCGGGCGTGGAGTACGGCCTGGCCGAGATGGACGCCAAGTCCCGCCAAGTGCCGTGCCTGGCCAAGGTGGCGCCGAACGTCGCTGGGGACAAGACGTATTACATGGAAGATGTCCACCGCGCCGGCGGCATCCCGGCCCTGCTGGGTGAGCTGAACCGCGGCGGCCTCCTGCACAAGAATGTCCACTCGGTGCACTCCAATGATCTGGATGGCTGGCTGGACGACTGGGACATCCGCGGCGGCAAGGCCACCGAGGAAGCGCAAGCACTGTGGCACGCAGCCCCCGGTGGCGTCCGTTCCTCCACCGCTTTCTCGCAGTCGAACCAGTGGACCTCCCTGGATACCGACGCTGAGGGTGGTTGCATCCGATCCGTCGAGCACGCGTTCTCCAAGGACGGTGGCCTGGCTGTGCTGCGCGGCAACGTCGCAGTGGACGGCGCTGTGGTGAAGACCGCAGGCGTGGACGAGTCCATCTGGATCTTCGAAGGCCCTGCAGTTGTGTGCGAGTCACAGGACGAAGCCGTGGAGAAAATCCTGAACAAGACCATCAAGGAAGGCGACGTGGTGGTCATCCGCTACGAAGGCCCCAGGGGCGGCCCGGGCATGCAGGAAATGCTCTACCCAACCTCGTTCCTCAAGGGCCGCGGCCTGGGCAAAAAGTGCGCCCTCATCACGGACGGCCGCTTCTCCGGTGGCACCTCCGGCCTGTCGATCGGCCACATCTCACCGGAGGCTGCCTCCGGTGGCGCCATCGCGCTGGTGGAGGATGGCGACATCATCAGCATCGACATCACGCAGCGCTCCCTCCAGTTGCAGGTCTCCGACGAGATCCTGGCCGAACGCCGCGAAAAGCTTGAAGTGAACGGGGGCTACAAGCCGAAGGACCGCGAACGGCACGTCTCACCTGCGCTGCGCGCTTATGCCGCCATGGCACTGTCCGCGGACAAGGGCGCCGTCCGCGACGTCTCCCTGGTGGAGAACCTCTAGAGGTCCCGTATCCAGCGAAAGCCGCCTGCCGCCGTCGTACTTCACTGCCGTACGACGGCGGTGCGGCGCCAGCACAAACGTCGACCTGCCCGGATGGGCAGGTCGACGTTTGCGGTAGAGGGCTGAACTAGTTGATGGCTGCCTTCAGTTCCTTGGCTGCCAGCTCGGGATCCGCGGCGCTGTAGATGGCGCTGCCTGCGACGGCGACGTCGGCACCTGCCAGCTGGACTGCTGCGATGGTTCCAGCGTTCACGCCGCCGGCAACTGAGAACGGGACGCGTGCTTCCTCGCCAGCGTTGAGCAGGCTTCGCAGGTTGTATCCGGGCTGTGCCTGCTCATCCAGGCCTGCGTGGAACTCGACGAACGTGGCACCCAGCGCGCGGGCTTCCTTGGCGCGGGAAGCCTTGTCTGCCACACCAATCAGGTCCACAACGATGCCTTTGTTGTGGGCCTTTGCAGCCTTTACCGCGCCGGCAATGGTGGAATCGTCGGCCGTGCCCAGGACGGAAACCAGGTCCGCTCCGGCGTTGAACGCGATGTCGGCTTCAAGCTCGCCGGCATCCATGGTCTTCATGTCGGCGAAGACGATCTTGGTGGGGTGCGCTTCCTTGATGGCAGTGACAGCCGAGAGCCCGGCGGCCTTGATCAGCGGCGTGCCGAGTTCGATGATGTCCACGTGCTCGGCCACTTTGCCGGCCAGTTCAAGGGCGTCCTCGACGGTGAGGAGATCCAGTGCTACCTGAAGTTTCATGGGTTTTTCTTTCTTTCGGAGGGTTTGTTTTGGAACGGGCGGTGCGGGCTTGGGTCGGGCTACTCGAGGTTGGCGTGGCGCAGCCAGAGTTGTTCGGCAGGCTCGTCCGTGTTCTCCCAAAGGGTTTGGAACACTGCCTCGGTTGCGAGGAAAAGGGATTGCTCGAACAGGCTGCCGGAGTACTGGCGGGAAAGGCTGGAGCCATGATCGGTCTTCTGGGCGGCGGGAATAATCACCAACGCATCGGCCAATCCCGCCAGGGGTGATCCCGGGTTGGTGGTCACGGCAGCGACGTTTGCACCGGCGGCGATGGCTGTTTCGGCTGCCTTGACCACTCCGGAGGTGGTCCCCGAGCCGGAGGCCACCACAAGGAGGTCGCCGGCGGCGATGGCAGGTGTTGTGGTGTCCCCAGCGACGTGGACCGTCAGGCCCAGATGCATGAGGCGCATGGCTGCCATGCGGAGCACCAGCCCGCTGCGTCCGGCCCCGGCGAGGAAGACCCGTTCCGCCCTGCGGATTCTTTCGGCGAGGACTGCCAACTGACCAACGTCGATCGCGTTGGTGGTGCTCACTATCTCGCCCTGGATCAGGGACAGGTTGAGGGCGGCCTGGGCTGGTGTTTGGCTCAGGACGTGCTTTTCTGCGACAGCGTCCACACTTTCTCCTTCAGTTGCCGTGAATGTCTTCCGTTCCAGCTTGGTGCAGTTGATGGGTGGGCGGAACGCTGTTTTGTGACAGCTTTTCCTACCCCTTTGGGTAGTCTCCGCTCTTGACTGGAACGTATGCTGGGCCGATGCAGAACTGGGACCTCCTTCACGCCGTCAGCGACCTCGCTGCCGCGCCGCTGAACCGTATTGCCGAAAGCCTCCGCGGGGCCACGCTCCCGTTCCTGGCGGGCAGCGCCCTGGTCATCTTCACTGAGGACTGCACTGGCCGGCCCCAGAAAAAGGCGGGCGATGAAGGCATCGTCAGCCGTGTTTCCATCACAGAATTGGACCGGCTGAGGGCAGCGATGCCGGGGGAGGATCCGTGGCGCACTTCTGCGGTCATCGCGGGTAGGGAGCGGGAGGTTCTCGCCTTGGGCTACGCGCCCAGCCAAGCGCTGTTGGTCCTGACAGACCCCTCCATGACTGCCGGACTGGAAGGGTCGGACGGTTCGGAAGCGGAAGAGGAGGCTCTCCGTCTTCTCACCTACCTATGGCGATTAACCGCCCGACGCATCCATGAAAAAGTGACCGACGCGCCGCCGTCGTACCTTTTGGAATCGCGGGCCGCATCCGCTGAGCGGATCCGGGTGACGGCCGAGTTGGTAGACCAGCACTCCACCACCCTCGAAACCCTGCTCGCTGCCCTGCGGTCGACGTCAATGAACGACGCCGCGGCGCGCGCCTCCGTGACTGACCTCGCCGTCAAAGCCCTGGTGGATCTGCGCACACTCAGCGACCGCACCAGCGACCTGGTGGAAGAACCGGTAGCGACGGCTTTCGAGCGGCTGCGCGAGGACCTCCGGCCCCTGATGCACTTCAGCAATATCGACATCCAGTTCATCGAGCCACCCGCCAACGGTCGTGCACTCCCTGGCGAAGTGGCCCATGCCGCGCGTGCCGTTGTCCGCGGGCTGGTCCTGGCCATTGCGGAGCAACCGGACGTCCGGAGGGTCCGCGCGCAGTGGGATTGCGATGGCGGGAACCTGTTGATCAACGTCCGCGACGACGGCCTGGGCGCACTCTCGCCGGATTCGCCCAGCATTGCCCGGCTGCAACAGCGGGTGCAGGCCGTTGACGGGCGGATGTCCCTTGAAGTGATGCAGGGCTGGGGCGCGGACATTTCCGTCGTGCTGCCGCTGGATCCACCGCCAGCCCCCGGCGGCGATGTAGCCGTCTGGGATCTGGCACCACGCGAGCTGGAGGTCCTGCAGTTGCTCACCGCTGGGCAGCGGAACAGGAGCATCGCCGGTGCCCTCCACATCAGTGAAAACACAGTGAAGTTCCACATCCGGAATCTCTTCCGGAAACTCGACGTGCGTTCCAGGGCGGAGGCAATTGCCTTGGCGCACTCGGCAGGGCTGCGGTAATTGAATGTAGTTCGAAAGCGCCGGCGAGCTGGTTGCGTTGTCCGGGAATACCGGCTGATGCGCAAGATTTTGCTGCAAGCGCTCGACGGACGGAGGTACCCGCCGTCGACCGTTTCACTTTGGACACCGTGCCACTCGGGACAGCACGTGACGGGAGGCCCAACACTTCCTACGATTAGGCCTATGGAAACCAACGGGAGTGCCGAACACATCCGAAGCTTGCATGAGTTGGTGGTTGGCAGCTCGGACATCCACGCGATCCTCAACGGTGTGACCGGCTTCGCGGCCGATGCGATGAGCAAAGTTGCCGGTGAAAATATCGACTGCGCACTCACGCTGCGCCGCCGCAAGCGCACCGCCACCGTTGCGGGCAGCAGTGCGAGGGCGGTGCATCTGGACAAGATCGAACAGTCCCTGGGGCAGGGCCCCTGCCTGGAAGCGCTGGACGCGGGCCGTCCGGTGCTGCTGGCAGACGTTGCCACCGACACCAGTTGGCCGGAGTACAGCCGGGCCTTGGCTGCTGAGGGTATTCACTCCGCCTTGGGCGTACCCATGGACCTGGGCGAAACATCCCAGGCGGTCATTAACTTCTTTGCTCCCAACGCCGGTACTTTCACGCAGGCTGTGATCGACGAAGCTGCCGCTTTTACGGAGGTTACCGGCAGTACGTTGCGTCTGGCCATCAGGATCGAAACCGTGGAGCAACTCAACGCGGACCTGAAGACAGCAATGTCTTCCAGGACTGTTATCGACCTGGCCTGTGGGGTCATCATGGCCCAGAGCCGATGCACCCAGGACGAAGCCTTCGAGTTCCTGACCAAAGCTTCCAGCCACAGGAACCAGAAACTGCATGCCGTCGCATCGGACATCATCGCCCACTTGAGTGGCACCACCGAAAACCACCTGCGGTTCGAGGACTGAACCGTGTTAGGTGAATGAAGCCAGCGGTACAACCCCATCAGCAGATCCACAATCTGCTCCCGCTCCCGCCGTCGGGCGTCTTGTCTTGGAAGGGGATGGGGCCAGGCGCAGCAGGCGCAGTGGTACTTTCGAGGATCTTTTTCGTCCGGGGCCGGGCCACCAGCAACGCGGCGAAAGGTGCCAACAAGAGCAGGAGGGTCACCGCGCCAACCCCGGCCACACCGGCCAGGAACACCAATCCCGCCATGAACAAGAGGTGGATATCCGGTGCGTCGGTAAACGCAGGGGAGGCCGTCATGGCCATTCCGTTGGGTGACTTCACATCATGCTCCTGGGCGCATCCGTTGGGTGTTTTTCTGTCTACTGATATGTGGGCGGGTCAACGGAAATGTGATGCCGTTCCTGGAAGCGTTGTTGTTCAGTGGTAAGGATCTTCGGGCTGGCGCTGAATGCGAGGCAGCCCTTGTCAAGAATTTCTCCAAACGCCGCGTCACGTTTCCGCAGGTCAACGCACATATTGAGTGCCCATGTCGTTGAACCGCGGACTGCGCCGTTGCCCTTTTCGGCTGCGTTGCGGTTCACCGACGGAGTTGGCAGCGATGGGTGTGGCGGGTTCTGGGGCCCGCCCGGGGCGCCGTCGCTGCGTAAACCGGGCTAGTGCGGTCGGTCGTCTGAGTCGCGACCGGCCGCACGATCCGGTTATCAGCAGCATTGTGAGCGCCACCGGAAGCCCACCGCCAGCGGGTCCGGACTATGGTGCATGGTCCTGCAGTGAACCTAGACTGACCGCATGGCGCAGACCCAGATCCGCATTGTCCGCGTTGTTTCCCTGGCATTCTTGGCTGCTGCTTTCCTGGCGGGCTGCGTGGGAAGCGGCACCAGCCCGTTCGTCGGAGTCTGGGGTGATACCAGTGACGCCAAGCAGCCCTCCCTTGACATGAAGTCAGACGGAAGTGCCACCGGAACGGATGGTTGCAACAGGCTTGTCGGCTCCTGGAAAGAGGACGGAAAAACCGTATCGTTCGGAGGTTTTTCGTCTACTCGGATGGCTTGCCAAGGCGTTGACACATGGCTCTCGAATGCTGCCACCGCCAAGATCCAGGAAGACGGAAAACTGGCTGTTTTCGGCCAAGGCGGGGATCAGATCGGCACGCTGGCTGCCGGCAAGTAGCACGGGCTGGGAGCAGGCGCCTGCAGACGGTGTTACCCGGCAGGGCGGTAGAGCAACGTGGTGGTGCCCACGCTACACAGCGTCTGGCTGGGTGTCTGCAGTCTCAGCATCGGAGCTACCCGACGTCAAGGGATGCTGGATCTCATCCGTCATCATGCGTGCCACGAAGAGGGCAACAAAGGCCATGATGGGGCACGCCAAACCACCGACGAAGAAGATCAGCCAGATCGGAACCACTTCCGCCATGGGGCCGGCGAGGGCCATGGAAACCGGCATCAGAGCCAGGGAAACAAAGAAGTCCAGGCTGGAAATCCGGCCCAGTAGATGCCGTGGCACGCGACGCTGCAGCAACGTTCCCCAGATGACGGTGCCGATCCCCTCTGTGACTCCGAAGATCAGCATGGCAGCGCCGAGCATCCAAAAGCTGTTCATGAACCCAATGGCCGCCACGGGCAGGCTGCCGAGGCCCCACGTCAGCACCATCACTGTCAGGTAGCGGCGGGGCAGACGAAAGGATGCGGTAGCCAGCGCGGCGATGGCGCTTCCTACGCCCATGATGGCCAGCAGGAACCCGAACATCCTCGAGTCGCCGCCCAATTGGTCCTGGACAACGAACGGCAGCAGGACCTCGATGGGTCCGATCAGGAACAGCACCGACAGGCAGGCCCAGATCAGGGTCCACAGCAGCCAAGGGGTGCGGATGGTGTAGCTGAACCCTTCCGCGAGGTCCTTGAAGAGGGACGACTTCGCTGGTGTCCCATCGGTACCAACCGCGTCCACCCCCAGAGTTTGCCGGCTCAGGAAGTTCACGATTCCGAACGCCAGCAAATGACATACGGCAACACCCGCTACAGCGTGTGCCGGTGACAGCGCTGCCACCAGGATTCCGGCAAGTGCCGGGCCCGCTGCCTGTTGCAGGACCGGCCGCACGGTGCCCTCCAAGCCATTGGCGGCCAAGAGATCGTCGGCGGGCAGGATACGCGGCAGGATCGCCGAGTACGCCGGAAAGAAGAACGCCTGCCCCACACCCAGGACAAAGGCGCCGATGGCCAGATGCCACAGCTCAAGCACGTCAAGCATGGCCAGCGCCGTGATGGTCGCGATGACTGCCAGGTTGGCGCCTTCTACTGCGATAATCAGGAGCCGTTGAGGGAGCCTGTCGGCCGCAATGCCTCCGGCCAGCACGAAACCCACCAGGCCCAGGCTGGCAGCAGTGGCCACCAGTGACAGTTCCAACGGACCGCCGCCGAGGTGAATCACCTCGTAGACCATCGCCACTGCCCACATGCCCGATCCAAAAATGGAAATGGACAGCGCGGAAATCAGCACACGGAATTCCCGGTGCGCAAACGGACGCAGCGCTCTTAACGCAGCCATTTCACCAGCCTAGACCTGGGCGTTGGCGCTGTGGAAGGCGCGCCTGCCAATGGCGCGTGCGGTAGGAACCCGGGTTATGAAGCGCCCGACGGCGGCACGTCGTCGTCGATATCCGGGCCTTCCGCCGGATCCTGGCTGTGGATGCCGGTATCGTGCGAAACCCAGCCTTCGGTTTCACCCTCCGCCGGGGCGTCGGTGTGGTGTCGGATAACGTGTTCGTTCTTTTCCGAGGCGTTCATAACGGATACTTCCTGTCCTGGGTGGACTGCTTCCGTGAGTGCCCCCAGTCTACGCCGCGGGAGCTCTGCTGGGACGTCCGCTGTGCGCGGAATAGTATCCACATAGCACCCCGTGGAGGTCTCGCAGGTCAGGGGCGTGGCATAGGCTGAATCCAGCAGTTCCCAGTATGACGACCCAGCTGCCAAGGAGAGGTGAAGATGCCCAAGCGACCCAACCCGGCGGTGAAAATCGCCCAAGAGACAGCCCATAACGCAGTCTTTGATCAGGAAGGCAACACCAAGCCCGGCGTCCATAATGTCCTGCTGAAGGCTGTCGAGGTCCAGCGCCCCTTGGTGCTGGCCAACCTGCGCAGGCTGCAGCGCAGACACCCCCATGACACCCCGGCCCAACTCGCAGCGAAACTGGAGCGCCACTACTTGCTCGCCATCTCCGGTGGAGGTGCAGCGGTGGGTGCAACGGCCGTCGTTCCCGGCATCGGAACTGCAGCGTCCCTGGGACTTTCCGCGCTCGCCACCGTGGGCTTCCTGGAGACTACCGCCCTCTATGCGTCGTCCTTGGCGGAGCTCCACGGAATCCGGCTTACTGATCCCGTACGTGCGCAAACCATGGTCATGGCCATCATGCTGGGCGAGGAAGGCACGTCCATGCTCGGGGCACTGAGTGGCCAATCGCTCGGCCGCGGAAAGGGCGTAACCAACGCTTGGGGCAGGACCCTCACCAAGAAGATTCCGGGAAGCGGCTTTGGCGTCATCCGCGACTCCATCCAGCGGGCCTTCCTCAAGAACCTTGTGAAGCGCCAGGGGACCGCGTTCCTGGGCCGTGCCCTGCCTTTCGGCGTGGGCGCTGTGGTGGGTGGTGCCGGCAACCTCATGATGGGCCGCGCCGTGGTCTCCACCGCCAAGGAAGCCTTCGGCCCCCTGCCGGATACCATCCCGGGTGAGTTGCTTCCCAATGCACCAAAGAATGGCGTCGCTCCCGAAGCGGCAGACACCCTCACGCTGGAAGGCGGTAACAGTGGACCTGAACGCTGACCTCGGGGAGTCCTTCGGCTCCTGGACCATGGGTGATGATGCCTCGATGTTCCGCATCGTGAGCAGTGCCAACGTGGCGTGTGGCTTCCACGCCGGTGATCCTCTCACCATGTTGGACAGCTGCCGGGCGGCGTTTGAACTGGATGTCCGTGTAGGAGCGCACGTGGGCTACCGGGACTTGGCGGGCTTCGGCCGGCGTTCCCTGGACATGACCTTCGACGAACTCTTCGGCGACGTTTTGTATCAACTCGGCGCCCTCGATGGAATGGCCCACGCTGTGGGAGCGTCGGTGGATTACGTGAAGCCGCATGGCGCGCTCTACAACCGGATTGTCCGTGATGCCGAGCAGGCCGAAGCCGTGGTCGCGGCCGTCCACGCTTACGATCCCGGGCTGCCCGTGCTTGGCTTGCCGGGCTCCGAATGGCTGAAGCTCGCAGAAGAATCCGGTCATCCAGTATTCCGCGAGGCGTTCGTGGACCGTGCCTATCTTCCGGACGGCACACTTGTACCCCGTAGCCAGGACGGCGCAGTGCTGCATGACCCCGCTGCGGTGGTGGCTCAGGCCGTAAGGCTGGCAACGCGCAAGGAAATCCTCGCCATCGACGGAACTGTTGTCCCAGTAGTGGCTGATTCCTTGTGCATTCACGGAGACACACCGGGGGCTGTCAATATGGCCGCTGCTGTCCGGGAAGGTCTTGAGCAGGCCGGTGTGCCGATTGAGGCGTTCGCTTAGGCCTGATGCTGTGTAGGCAAAGTTCTGCTGTTTCGTGAAGGAGGAGTCTGCCGGATGAGTGCAGTGGTGGTGGTCCCCGGAACGCTGACGCTTGCCCTCAAGCCCGATCAAGCCCTTGACCGGAGGTCCCTGCACCTGGCGAACGCCTTGCTGGGAAATCCTGAACATGAGGCCGGACTCGAAGTGCTGGTGGGCGGACTGAGGCTCAGGTTCGTGACGGGATCGGCTGTCGCAGTCACAGGCGCCGAGGGTGTGGTGACGCTCAACGGTTCAGAATTTCCGCTGAACAAAGCTGTCAGGGTAGCTCCCGGAGCGGTGTTGGATTTCGGGCCGGCGTTGTTTGGGATCCGTTATTACGTAGGGGTCCAAGGTGGTGTGTCGGCGCCCAGCCAGGCGCTGTCGGCCGGTGAGTACGTGACGTTCGGAAAGCCACACGGCCAGGGTTTCCCTGAGGCCAACCACCCCGCCCGGCGGGCACTGGACCCCGAGCGACCGGTAGTTGCCAGGGTTTCGCGTGTGCCAGAGGGGCCGGATTACCCGCAGGCTCCGAATATCGACGCCGGCACGTGGCTTCGATTGACCACGGAACCGTGGACTCTCTCGCCGAAATCGGACCGCGTGGGTGCGCGATTGATGGGTCGGCCCCTTGAGGTTGTGCAAACGGCTCCAGCTGCCGAAACCCAAGCAGCCCATCCTCAACCGTTGGCCTTGGGCGCAGTGGTGCTGCCGCCGTCGGGCCTTCCCGTCATTGCGTTGGCCGGCCGTCCGGCAGCGGCCAAATCGCCGGTGATTGCTGTGGTGCGCGACGAAGACCTGGACCTGGTGGGCCAAGCAAGGCCAGGGCAGATGGTGCACTTGCTCGGCTGAGAAAACGCGGTGTCGATTTTCTCAAGAACGGCATTTCATGAGAAATCTCTGCCCCGCCGTTTTTCGGCGAGCCGTTGCACCTGCCACCCATGCACGTCGGCCAGCCACTCCAAAGGCGCGGACGGGCCAACCCTCGGATCCTCGGGCTCACGGTCATCTTGCAGCGCCTGCACGTAGGCGCGATCCAGGGCAATGCGTTCCCGCAACTGCCCGGCCAGGCCCACCGAACCGTGGCCAGGGACGACGGCAACAACATCGCCGGCCACGGAATCGAAGAGCCGCAGCGCTTCAAGGTAGTCAGTGAGCGGATCCGCTGCCTCGAGGTCGAGGAACGGCATCAGGATGTCGGACAGCATGTCGCCGCCTACCAGGACGCCGGCCCCCTCGATCAGGAGCGCTGCGTGGCCAGGGGCGTGGGCTTGATGCTCCAGAATGCGGACGGTGGGTCCGTCCCATGGGACCTTGACAGTGTCGGCAGGCAGTCCGGAAATGAGGCCGAGCAGTTCCATGGGGATCTCATCGGCATGCTCCGGAGGCAGCCCCTCGGCTACCTGTTCTTTCCAGTCAGCAGCGGCCAGGACCGACTGGATGGAGGCCGCGCAGCGTGCCGTGCCGTAGCGGGGCGGGTTGCCGAAGTCAGGATGCCAGAGCACATGGTCCCAGTCGGGGTGTGTGGAGAAGCCGGCCAGGACAGGCTGGCCCAACCCGCGGAGGTCGTCCGCGATGGCGGCCATTTCGTTGACCGTAATGCCGGGATCGATCAGCAGGACACCGTCCCGGCCCTGCACCACCGTGCAGTTGCTCTGGATGAATTCGCTCTCGTGAACCAAAACGCCCTCGGCGACGTGCTTCAGCATGGAAGCGCCTTCCTCTAGAGCTTCTGTGCCAGCATGACCAGGATTCCGCTCGGCCCGCGGAGGTAGGTGAGCTTGTAGGCGTCACCGTACGTGGCAACGCCGCGCAGAGGATGGCATCCGTGCTTGGCAGCGATCTCCAGGGCATGATCGATGTCGTCCACCGAGAAAGCAACCCGGTGCATGCCGATCTCGTTGGGAAGGGTGGGGTTTGTTTCGATCGCGTCAGGGTGGAGGTACTCAAAAAGCTCCAGTTGGCCGTTGCCATCCGGAGTTTGGAGCACCGCTATTTTGGCGTGGTTGCCGTCCAGCCCTACGGCCGTATCGGCCCACTCGCCGCTGACCGTGTCACGGCCCAACACGGTGAGGCCGAGATCCGTGAAAAAGGCGATGGTTTCTTCAAGATCCCGGACCGCGATACCAACGTTTTCAAGTTTGATCGGCATGCGTTGAAGGTACCAAGGCCCACGGGATAGCTCCAGAGGGCTGTCGCCAACTAGCCGAACAGCAGGTGCGCCACCGTAAAGATCGCGAGCCCGGCCAGGGCGCCCACCACGGTGCCGTTGATGCGGATGTACTGGAGGTCCTTGCCCACCTGCAGTTCGATCTTCTGGGACGTTTCCTCGGCATCCCAACGCGCCACGGTGTCAGAGATGACGCCTGCGATGTCCGAGCGGTACGTGTTCACCAAGTAGCCCGCCGCGTCTCCGATCCAGGTGTTGACCTTGCCGGCCAGTTCGGCGTCGTTGACCAGCCGGGTACCGAAATCACGGACGGCGCCCTTGAAGCGCTGGCTCAGTTCACTGTTCGGATCGTCGACGGCGTTGAGCAAGGCAGTCTTTACGGTTCCCCATGTGCGGGACGCCAGTTCGCGGACCTCGGGGTCGCCGAGGATCTGGGCTTTGATGGACTCTGCGCGCTCGATCATGGCGGGATCATGCTGAAGGTCCTGGGCCAGGTCCTTCAGGTAGGCATCGATCGACTGGCGCACCTGGTGGTTCTGGTCCGACTGAACAGCGCGGACAAATTTGGAGAGCTCCACGTACACCCTGTCGCCCACCAGGCCGTCCACGAAGGTGGGCACCCAGAGGGGTGAGCGATCCGATACCAGCCGGTTGACCGTGGCGTGGTTGGCATCCACCCAGTCGGCGGCGCGGTCGACCAACAGGTCAACCAGGGTGTGGTGATGGCCGTCGGCAAAGATCCGTTCAGCCATTCGGCCCACGGGCGGCCCCCACGGCGGGGTGAGCAGGTGCTTACGGACCATTCCCTCGATGACTGCCTGTACGTCGTCGTCGTTCAGGACTGTGAAGGCGCCACGGATGATCGCGCCGCCTTCCTTGGCCACGCGTTCGGCTCCTCCCGGCGCCGACAACCAGGTGCCGGCCTTGCGGGCAATGTCGATGCTGGCCAACTTGTCCTGCACTACCTCTTGGGAGAGGAAGTTGCTCTCCACGAAGTCACTGAGTGATTCGCCGATCTGGTCCTTGCGCCGCGGAATGATGGCCGTGTGGGGAATTTTCAGGCCCATGGGGTACTTGAAGAGCGCGGTCACCGCGAACCAGTCGGCCAACGCGCCCACCATGCCGCCTTCGGCAGCCGCGCGGACGTATTCCAGCCACGGATACTGCTTCTGGAATGCGAAGGCCACGGTGAAGATCACCGCCATGGCGATCAGCAGCGCCAGCGCCAACCGTTTCATGCGGAGCAGCGCGGCGGCTTTTTCCATGTCACCTGCTGAAAGGTCGACGGCGGCGCCCCGCCGTGCGCGAGCGGAACCGGCGCGAGCGGAGCCTGCCCTTGCGGAACCTGCGGAACCCGGCTGATGGGGCAGCGGGTTGGGGTTGGTGACGTCTTCAGTTGGGATTTGTTCAGAGTTCACCTGCATGAGCCCAGCGTAGCCCCCGCAGATGCACGGAGGTGGGCTACCGTGTCTGCATGACTAGCGACGACTTCGCCCCAGGCCGGCCCAAGGTCTACGCCCATCGCGGCGCGAGTGCAGCCTACGCCGAGCACACCAGGGCGGCCTATCTGCAGGCAATCGCCGACGGCGCCGACGGTGTGGAGTGCGATGTCCACCTGACGCGGGACCAGCACGTGGTGTTGCTGCACGACGCCAACCTGGACCGGACGTCCACCGGCACGGGTCCGGTTGCGGAGCACACCTTGGAGGAGCTCCGCTCCCTGGACTTCTCGTCGTGGAAGGGCGCACGCATTCCCGAGGCTTACGGGGGAGTGGCAGACCAGTTCCTGACCTTGCCGGAATTGCTGGACATCCTGCGCGGAGCCGGTCGCGAGATCGGTTTGGCGATTGAGCTCAAGCATCCCAGTCCATACCGCCTCAAGCTGGAGGACAGGGTGTTGGCCTTGCTGGAAGAGGAAGGCTGGACGCCGGAGGAATCCCGGCTGGAGAACATCCGGATCTCCTTCATGAGCTTCGATACCGACTCCGTCCAGCGTTTGCTGCAGAGCGTGCCAAAAGAGCACGTGTGCCAACTGGTGGACGACTTCACGGTGAAGGAGCTTCGGCAGGAACTCGGGCTGGGCTTCCTGACCGGCGGTGCGGTAGCCAACGTCATGCGTGCCACGCAGTTGGAAGCGGAACGTGTCCTGGACGCAGGCGAAGCATCAATTGCCGGCCCGGGTATTGACTACATCAGGGAGCATGCGCGCAACGTGCAGCGCTGGTTGGAAGCCGGGCGAATATTCCGCGTGTGGACTGTGGATTCGGAAAAGGACGTGGCACTGTGCCAGGGACTTGGAATCCACGAGATCACCACCAACAAGCCGGCACAGGTCCTCAAGCAGTTGATGGTAACAAGCTGACTTTGGCGGCCACCCCGCTTGTGATTGAGTGGTCTCATGTCATTTCGCTGGTCAGCACAAGCAACCCGAACCACGTCCGCAGTAGCCTTGAGCGCACTGCTCCTGACCAGCGCCGCAAAGCACTTCCGCACGCCTAAGTTCTACTACCCGGTGGTGCCGGACTACCTATGCCGCAACGACGAGCCGGCCGGCCGCCCGAATGGACCGCTGGCAGTCATGTCCCGGGAGGAATGGGTTGCCTCGTCCGGACTGATCGAGGCGGCTGCCGCCGTCGGGCTTCTGATCCCAGCCACGCGAAAGGTTGCCGCGGACGCCACCACGGCGATGTTCGCTGCATTCCTTGCTGGGCATATAGATGCACTTCGCCGAGCCTATGGTCCCAACGGCACGGCAGCCGAGCGCCGCATCCATACTGTCCGCCTGCCCCTGCAGATTCCGCTGATCCTGTGGTCATGGAGCTTGCGGAAATGAGCGGCAGTGCTGCTCCCGTGAAGCTGAGGGAATCGCCGGCTTTCAAGGTCGCTGTGTCCCTGAGTATCGCCACGGGCCTCTATGGAGTGTCCTTTGGAGCCCTCTCCGTAGCGTCGGGTTTCGATTTCTGGCAGACCATGGTGTTGAGCCTTTTACTGTTCAGCGGCGGATCGCAGTTCGCCTTCATTGGTGTTGTGGCAGGCGGAGGCTCCGGGGTGGCGGCCATGACGGCCAGCGCCCTGTTGGGGTTACGCAACGGCATCTACGGCATGCAGATCAACGCGATGCTCCGTCCTGGCGGATGGAAACGTTATGCTTCGGCGCACATCACCATCGACGAATCGACGGCGACGGCGTCTGGCCAGTCCGATCCCGACGAGCAGCGCCGGGGGTTCTGGACTGCCGGAATCGGTATATTCATACTCTGGAATATCTTCACGGCCATCGGCGCCTTGGCAGGGGACGCAATGGGCGACCCCAAACAGTGGGGTTTGGACGGGGCCGCGGTCGCTGCTTTCCTGGCCCTCCTGTGGCCGCGGTTGAAAGGCCGTGAGCCCTGGGCCATCGCTGCTGCCTGCGCACTGGCGACCATCCTGGCCGTGCCCTTCGTTCCCTCGGGTGTTCCCATCCTGGTGGCGGCCGTAGTGGCAGGTGTCATCGGCTGGTTCAGCCACGCACGACTGGACGAGGGACTGGAGCCGGACGTGGATCCCTATGCGGAGAAACACCGGCACGGGAAGCCTGCGAACGGGGACACGCAGTGAACCTGTGGCTATGGATCCTGATCGCCTGTGCGCTGGCCTACCTCACCAAGCTGGTGGGCTACTTCGTCCCGGCCAAGCTGCTGGAGAGCCCCCGCATCATGCACGTGGCCGGCACCATGACCATTGGCCTGCTGGCCTCCTTGACGGTGGTCAACGCCGTTGCCTCCGGACAGGGACTGGTCCTTGATGCCCGCATCGGCGCCCTGGCAGCCGCCGCCGTCGCGCTGTGGCTTCGCGCACCGTTCCTGGTGGTGGTGATTTCGGGCGCCGCGGCCGCGGCACTCCTCAGGCTGCTCGGCTGGGGCTAGCGGTACTGCTGGCCATTGGGCTGCTGGACCGGCGGCTGCGGATAACCCTGCTGGACCGGCGGCTGCGGATAACCCTGCTGGAACGGCGGGGCATAGCCCTGCGGGTAGGCCACGAATTGCCGCCCGGCCGCCGGACCCAGGTAGGGAGCGGAGCCGTAGGAGAGCATCGGCACGAAGACCACAGGCAACAGGACCAATCCAACGGTGTAGCCGGCGTCCTTGCCGAATGACTTGGAGAGGTCGTGGAGGGCCACGATGCTGAAGTAGATTCCTGCGAACGGGATCAAGGTCAGCAAGAACCAGTACCAGGGGCGCCCGGCGATTTCCATGAGCTTGATGCTGTTGTAGATCGGGACGAAAGCTGCCCACGCAGGGCGGCCTGCCTTGGTGAACATTCCCATGTAGAGCACACCAACGATCGCAAAGACCACTGCGAAGTAAATGACCATAAGCAGCATGACCAGGCCGGCTGCCGCGGCGGATTCTGAACCGCTGGATGAGTATGAGCTCAGGGGAATATTCATACGTCCGAGCCTAGTGCCACGCGGGCTGTCCCGCGATGGGCAGGACTCACCATCAAGCCGGTATGTTGCCGTTGGACAGCCCGGCTAGGGGGCCTCGGTCAGGGTCACGCCTGGGATGCCGGACTGTTCCGGAAGCGGCCGGGACGGGCGCTCGGTCCGGATGGCGTCTTCGATCAAGGCCACCGGGCGCTTCCACGCCGCAGAGCCCGGTTCCATGGTGTCCACGGCGCCAATCAGCATGGCCACCAACCGGACCATGTCCTCGATGGTGATGTCGCGCCGCAGGGAACCCTGGCCTTGGCCCCGCTCAAGGAGTGTGGCCATGGAGCCGATGATGCCGCGGGTAATGCCTATCAGGAGTCCGCGCCGGCCTGCGACAGCGTCAAGGAGGTTCGCGTCTTCGCTGGCTACCTGCATCACGGCATCGATGACGTTGATGAGGCCCTCAGCGGCGTCCATGCCGTCCAGCGCCGCCGCGGCGACGGGGTCTACGTGCTGGCGCAGCTGGCGTGATAACGCGGCGAGGACCAGTTGCTCTTTGTCCGAGAAGTTGCGGAACAGTGTTGCGGGGCCAACTCCGGCGGTGGCGGCAATGGTCTGCAGTGGTACTTCGGGCCCGTGTTCCCGGAAGCATTGCCGGGCGGCGGTGATAATTTTGTCGACATTGCGTGCGGCGTCTGCCCTGAGGGGCTTGCGTTCAGAGGGCTGTTCCATGCTTGTCAGGGTAGCAACGGAGCGCCCGTGGCCCGTTGTTACGCGGGAGTAGCCCGTTATATGACAAACCAGTACGTGAAACACTGGATTTTATGTTGCTTGCTTTCTCAGTCGCCCCTTCGGGCCAGCCCGCATCCGCCGCCAACGGCGGACCCACCCCCGACGCTTCCGTGCACGACGCTGTCGCTGCCGCCGTCAAGATCGTCCGCGAATCCGGACTGCCCAACCAGACGGACTCCATGTTCACCACCATCGAAGGCGAATGGGACGAGGTCTTCGACGTCGTCAAGCGCGCCACCGAAGCTGTGGGCCGCTACGGCAGCCGCGTCTCCCTGGTGATCAAGGCCGACATCCGGCCCGGTTACAGCGGCGAACTGACCGGCAAGGTGGAGCGACTCGAAGAGGCGATCTCCGCCACGGACTAGATCCTTCCCCAGCGCGGCCACCGGTGCCAGACTGGGGCCCATGATTGAACATGTGGCCGAACCCGGTTGGGTCGACGTCGAACGTTACCTGACTGACGTCGTCGTGCGACCTGATCCTGCCCACCAGCGGGCCCTGGCGTCCGCCGTCGAAGCCGGCATGCCGGCGATTGAAGTAGCCCCCAACGCCGGCAAGTTGCTCCGGATGCTGGTTCAGATGTCGGGGGCCAGGCGGGTCCTTGAGATCGGAACCTTGGCAGGTTTCAGCAGTATGTGGATGGCACAGGGACTGCCCGACGACGGGCGGCTGGTGACGTGCGAATTCCTCCAAAAGCACGCGGACGTGGCGCGCGCCAACCTTGATGCTGCCGGGGTGGGGCACAAAGTGGACATCCGGGTGGGTGCTGCCCTGGATACCCTTCCCACCCTGGCGGGGCAGGAATCGTTCGATTTTGTTTTCATCGATGCGGACAAGGAAAACGACTCCCATTACCTCGATTGGGCTATCCGGCTGGGGCGCCCGGGCACGGTCATCGTGGTGGACAACGCCATCTGGGACGGTGCCATCCTTGAGCCGGAAAGGGACGAGGTCAACGCGCCTGGCATCGTCAGGATGCTGGAGATGATGGGCCAGGATCCGCGCCTGGACGCCACTGCCATCCAGACGGTGGGCAGCAAGGGCTGGGACGGTTTCGCGATAGCGCGGGTGCGCTAGTGGATTTCACGCTTCGCCCCGCTCTGGTGGACGACGCCGAAGCGATGGCCCTCATGCATGTCCAGTCGTGGCGCGAAAGCTACGGGCACCTGTTGCCCCCGGTGTTTTTCGAGAAACAGGAAGCGGCGCTGCCCGACCGCATCCAGCGCTACCGGGACTACATCGCTGCGGGTCATTCCAGGATGCTGGCCCACGATCCCGACGGTCTCCTGGTAGGCATCGGCGCCGCAGGGCCGGGCAGGGATGAGGACAGTCCCAGCGGGCGGGAGCTTTTTATGCTCTACACCTTGGAACGCGTTCATGGCCGGGGGGTTGGTCAGGCATTGGTGGATGCCTTGATTGGCGATGGCCCGGCGTACCTCTGGGTCCTGGACCACAACCCGCGCGCCCAGGCCTTCTATCGGCGGAACGGCTTTGTTCCGGACGGCAAACGGCAACTGTGCGATCCCTCCTGGTATTCGCTGCCGGAACATCGCATGGTTCGTCCGGGGCTCTACTAAGTTCCCACCGCGCGAGCTGTTCCCACGGCAGACTCCTGTGGATATGGTGATCACGGGCGGTATCGATGAAGACCGCCCGGTCCGATTCCCGGGAGGAAGCATGTCTATTCCAGAGCAGGATCCAAGCCAGCAGGAAGGCCCCGCTGACGGTGGCGCGGACGGCGTCCCCGGCACGCACGACGGCGGTGCTGACGGTGGTGCCGACGGCGGCGCGGACGGTGGTGCGGAAGGCCCCGCCGACGGTGGTGCGGACGGCGTCCCCGGCACGCACGACGGCGGTGCTGACGGTGGTGCCGACGGCGGCGCGGACGGTGGTGCGGAAGG
>NZ_JBBEGB010000009.1:0-17796 GCF_037402035.1 Paenarthrobacter sp. CCNWLY172 | reverse complement strand
CCCCGCTGACGGTGGTGCGGACGGCGTCCCCGGCACGCACGACGGCGGTGCTGACGGTGGTGCCGACGGCGGCGCCGGACAACAGGGCAGCTAGGTTTGAGCTCTACCAGCACTGATTTCCAGGACCCCGGCGCAGTGAAAGGCGGCGGGGTCCTGGAAACACGCCTGATCGACATCGGCCAGGAGGAATTTGCCAGTGACGTCTGGGGGCGAACCGCCCTGCTGACCCGTGGTGTCAGCGACTTCTCCGATGTGTTCTCAGCCGGCGCAGTGGACGAACTGGTTTCACGCCGCGGGCTGCGGACGCCTTTCCTGCGCGTCGCCAAGGGCGGCTCCACGCTTCCCGAGTCCTCCTACACTTCTCCGGCAGGGGTCGGCGCCACCATCTCCGACCAGCTTGATGACACCGCGCTGTGGCGTAAGTTCGCTGATGGTGCCACCCTCGTGCTGCAGGCGCTGCACCGCACGTGGGAGCCTGTGTCGGGTTTCAGCTCGCAGTTGAGCAGTGAACTCGGACATCCTGTGCAGGCCAACGCCTACATCACCCCGCCGCAGAACCGTGGCTTCGATGATCACTACGACGTCCACGACGTCTTCGTGCTGCAGATCGAGGGAACCAAACGCTGGATCATCCATAAGCCGGTCCACGTGGACCCGCTGCGAAGCCAGCCTTGGACTGATCGCCGCTCCGCGGTCGAAGAGGCCGCTCAAGGCGCAGCGTACATCGACACGGTCCTCGAGCCGGGCGATGTCCTGTACCTGCCACGAGGCTGGCTGCACGCCGCCCAGGCACAGGGGAAAGTCTCCATCCATCTGACCTTGGGAATCCACACCTGGACCCGCCATGCGTTGGCCGAACATCTGGCACAGGCCGCACTTGCCGCGCTCTGTGACGATCCAGGGATGCGCCGGTCCTTGCCATTGGGCGTCGACGGACCTGAAGAGGAGATGGCTGCAGTCCGTGAACGTCTCGCGGCCGCTGTCCTTGAAGCCGATACCACGTCCCTCTTCCACCGTGCCCGAAGGGGGCAAGGGCGCCCGGCTCCCCTTGGTCCGGTGGCCCAACTCGCGGCCATTGACGGCCTCAGGCCAGAGTCGCTGGTTCGTCTTCGGGGGCCCTGGAAGCACGGTTTGATGGCTCACGCCTCACCACCCGCGTCGGTTGGCTCGACTTCCCCGAGGAAGATCTGCCGTCCGTGCGGCGCCTGCTGGAGGGCGGGGATTACCTCGCGGCGGACATCGGCCTGGCACTCGCCGAGAGGTTGTTGCGCGCAGGAGTTCTTGTCCCCGTCGCACAATGACGTCCCCGGCAGCCGCAACGGGACGCTTCTTCTGCGCGGAAACTGCCCAGGCGCGCGGGGACTCGATGGCAGGCACTGCGTCACCCGGCCTCGTCTGGGTCCTCGTGGAGTACCGGGGCGCGTGGCCGCCCGACGGCTTTGACGCCCTGGATCTCGAGGCGGGGACCAAGGCGCTCGTCGTCTCTGCGGCGCGGACGGCGAATGCGCGGATTCTCCTGGTGCGGCGGCCCGGCCCTCGCCGCCGCCCGGGTCCGGGCAGATGGGCCGTTCTTCGCCATGAAAGCTCCGGCGCCTATCGGCAGCACTGGGGAACGTGGGAGCGGGATGAGGACCTCGCGGGGATAGCCTCAGCGCTGGCATCTCCCGGAGAGCACGGTTTCCCGCCGGTCATCATGGTTTGCGCCCACGGTCAGCACGACCCCTGCTGCGCAGTATGGGGCCGCCCCGTGGGACGTGCACTCAGCGAGCGCTGGCCAGAGTTGGTGTGGGAGTGCTCCCATGTTGGCGGTGACAGGTTTGCGGCCAACGTGGTCATCGCCCCGGACGGCGTTTATTACGGAGAACTCGACGCCGGGTCCGCCGTGGCCACCGTTGAGGAGCACCTGGCCGCCCGTATCCACGCAGAGCATCTGCGCGGCTATACGGATCTCTTGCCGCCCCAGCAAGCCGCGGTGGTGGCAGTGCTGGGGCAGTTCGGTCCTGCCGGCCGGCAGGATTTTGTGGTCACTGAGACCTTGCGGGAGGGCGAGCACTGGCGCATCCGGATTACTGGCCGGCCGCCCCATCCGGCGAAAATCGAGGTGGAATTGCGGGCCAGCCGCGCACCGCAGAGGCAGCTGACCTGCCGGGCGCCGGCGGGGGGCTCGGTCATCGTCTATGAAACCCTTTCCATCCGCATAAACTGACCGTGCGGACCGCAGCCATCAACTGCCAGGGCTAGCGCGGTTCCGAATCGTCGGGCGGATCCATGTCCAGCGGTGAGTCGAGGAGGCCCGGCGGTTTGGGCACGCGGGCCAGCAGCAGGCAGACCACCGTCAACCACGCGACGGCCACGGTCAACACCTCCGCCCACACCGATGCTCCGAGTTCCATGTAGAGATCATATGGCCCCGGAGGCCATAAAGGTAAGTAGCCTTACCTTCGATGTGACCGTTCGGAGTAATGTGGCGCTCCACTAGGCTTGGAGCATGACTCAAGCAGGGCTGAAGTAGTGACGAAACGCGGTAAACCAAACAGGTCCCAGAGGTCGACGACGGGAGTCGTCGAGGTGCCTTCCGGCACCCGACCTGATGGTCCGGTCGCGGGCGTTTATTACATCGATACCGGCGACTGCGAGCTCATCCCGGACCAGGACAACTCCAATGGGTGGCTACTGAAGATCAACGGTGTGATGAGCTCGCATATTGACCTCGCGGATCCTCTGTTCCTGGATTTTGAGTACATGCGCTGGATCGCTGCCTTGGTGGAATCGCGTTGGCCGCCGGAGCAGAAACCGAAGCTGCGGGCCCTGCACCTCGGTGGGGGAGCCTGCTCCATGGCTCGTTATTTCCACGCCGCCTACCCGGAAGCCCGGCAGGTGGTGGTGGAACTGGACGGCAAGCTGGCCGACTATGTGCGCGGCTGGTTCGACCTTCCCAAGGCGCCCTTGTTGAGGCTCCGGGTTGGCGAAGCCCGGGCGGTTACTGAATCACTCACCCCGGACACCCGGGACCTCATCATCCGGGACGTCTTCGCCGGTGCCTTCACGCCCCGGGCGTTGACCACCCGCGAATTCACGGCGCATGCCGATGCGGTCCTGGCCCCCGACGGCCTGTACGTGGTCAACTCCGGGGACGCTCCTGACCTCAAGAATGCCCGGGCTGATGCTGCGACCATCGCGAATACGTTCGAGCACACCATGATCATCGCGGACCCGGCCATGCTCAAAGGGCGCCGATACGGCAACATGATCATGGCCGGCAGCCACGCACCCTTCGGTGATGACCCCACGCTGGCCCGCAAACTCCTGGGCGGAGGCGTCCCGGCGCACATCTGGGATGATGCGAAAGTGCGGTCCTTCGCGGCGGGAACCCCTGTGCGGCATGACCCTGCAGAGGTGCCTGCGAACGAACCCTCAGTTGCGGCTGAGTGAGCTGTTCCACGCCTCCCACAATGTGGCGTAACGGCCCCCGCCGGCCAGCAGTTCCTGATGCGGGCCAGACTCGATAATCCGTCCCTGCTCCATCACCACAACGGTGTCCGCCGACGCTGCTTGTGATAAACGGTGTGCGATCACCACGGACGTCCGGCCCGCCAACGCGGCTTCGGCAGCCTGGTCCAGCATGGTGGCCGAGCCGGTTCCCGCCTCAGCAGTTGCTTCATCGAGGACCGCGATGGGCGGATCCTTGAGCATGAGCCGGGCAAGCGCCAGTTGCTGTGCTTGCTCCGGGGTGAGCTGGTGGCCGCCGGCGCCTACGGATGTTTCCAGTCCGTCGTCGAGCGTTTTCATCCACGTAGCCCCCACGGCGGCGAGGACGCGGGAGAGATCCGCGGGGGAAGCATCCGGTTTGGCAAGCCTGAGGTCTCCGGCCAGCGTTCCAGAGAAGACGTGAACTTCCTGGCTGACCATCGCGATCCTCGAGTGCAGGTCCGCGGGGGCTGCGGCGGCTGAGTTGAGCCCACCCACCCAGGCGGTCCCGCTGTCCGGGTGTTCCAGGCCCATGATGACCTTGGCCAGGGTGGTTTTTCCGGCTCCTGAGGTGCCAACGACCGCAACCCGCTCGCCTGGTCGTACTGTAAGCGAGACGCCGCGGAGTGCGGGCCGCTGGCCCGGGTAGGCGAAGGTGACGTTGTCCAGGACGATGCTGGAATCAGTGCCGCGGGAAAGGGCGGTTGGGGAGGTCTTGGCCGTGGACATGGTCAGCCCGAACATGCGCCCCAGGCCGGCAGCCGCTTTCTGGAGTTCATCAAACTGCCCCAGGACCAGCCCGATCGGATCGAACAGCCGGTAGAAGTAGAGTGCCGCCGCGGTCGCCGCGCCGATAGTCACGCTGCCCTCGGCGTGAAGCCAGAAGCCCACCACCAGTACCGCGGACAGGCCTACCAATTCCGCAAGGTTGAGGCGGTTGTAGAACCGGGTCAGGTAGCTGACTCCCTTGAGCGCATGGCCGATGTTCTCCTGGGAAGCAGCTGCCACCAGCTCCGCATGGCGCGACCCGAGGCCCAACGCCAGGACCGACGGCGAGCCATGGACGGTCTCGATGATCTGCTCGGTCCGATTGGCCTCAGTGATGCGGACGGTCCGGTAGATGGGTGCGGTCCGTTTGAGGAACCACCGCAGCGTGAGGACCTGCAGGGGCGCGGCGATGAGGACCGCCACTGCAAAGCGCCAGTCGATGACCCCCAGGCCAAGCAACGTGACGGCGATAGTGAAGGCTGCGCTGGTGAACGCGGGCAGCACTCCGGAAATGGCCTCGCTGACAGCCTCGACATCGCCGGACACGCGGGCCACCACATCGCCGATGCCCGCCTTTTCGAGCTGTGCCAAGGGCTTCCGGACAGCCGCCGCAAAGACCTCCTCACGGAGTCCGGCGAGGGCTTCCTCGCAGATCCGGGCCAGCAGGTTCTGGCCGAGGATGCCCAGCAGGGCGCCGCATCCGCCCGCAACCAGCAAGCCGATGGCCAGCCACAGCAGGTTCATGACGTCTCCGCCGCCGGCCGCGATGTTGATCATGATGCCCAGGATCGCCGGCGCTGCCAGTCCACAGCCGGCCGCCGCCAGCAGAACGAACACGGTCAGGGCGAGCCGGCCGGGACGCTGTGCCAACAGGCGCCACATGGCCCGCCGGGTCTCGCGGGGTGTGGCGATGGGCAGGATGTCGGTGCTCATGAACCCACCACCTCGCGGTAGCCGGCCGACGTCGCGAGGAGTTCCCGGTGGGTCCCGGTTTCCGATGCGCCATCGGCACCTCCCACCACCACCCGGTGACAGACGGCCAACAGCGTGGGGCTGGTGGTGACCAATACCAACGCCTTGTCCGGGAAGTTGCGGAGTCCCTCTGCGATCACAGCTTCGGTAGCGGTGTCGACGGCGGTGGTGGGGTCGTGCAGGACCAGCACCGGCTGGTGCTGGTGCAGCGAGCGGCCAAGAACCAACCGCTGCCGCTGCCCACCGGACAGGCTCTGGCCATGCCCGGTAAGAACGGTTTCGGTGCCTTCCGGCAGTTGGGAAATGAAGTCCTCGACGGCGGCAGCCGCCAGGGCCCGTTCTTGCAGCGGGGCATCGGCTGCTGCCACATTGTCGCGGACAGTGCCGCGGAAAAGGACACCTTCATGACTGTCGGCGAAGACTTTGGACCGGACATCCAAGGGGTCCAGGTCGGCGGCGTCGTGGCCGTCGATGGAGACTGCGCCGCGGGGAGCGGGGGTGCGGAAACCAAGCGTGTCCACCAATCGCCTGGCTTGCGAGCCGTCCGGCAGCACCACACCCACGATCTCCCCGGCGGACGCCGTGAAGGGCGGGAAGGCGCTGTTGTCCGGGCTGTCGCGTAGCTCGAGGAGCGGTGCCGGTTCCCGCGCAGGGGTGGGCCGTGCTGCTGACCCGGCTGCCGCCGTCGTGCGTTCTGCAGCGGCAAGGCGGTCCCCGCCACCAGGTGCGGGCACTGCATCCGGTTCCTCGAGCAGTACCGCGATGCGTGCCGCTGAGGCCCGTTTCCGGGCGAGTTCCACACTGAGGAAGCCCAGTGCGGCCATGGGTCCCTGGACATACTGGGCCACGCCGACAACCGCCACCAGCTGGCCTACCGAGATGCTGCCTTGGACGGCGAACCACGCTGCAAAGAAGGCGATCCCGGCCAGGAAGGCAGCGGAAAGGGCGGTGCTGGCGCCGCTATAGGCGGACCTGGCCCGGACAGCCCGTAGCCCGGCCAGCAGCGATGTCCGGCTGGCATCCTGGTATCGGGTGACGGCTGCTTCCTCTGCGCCGAGACCCTTGAGGGGGCGTGATCCGGTCACGAAGTCCGTGGCCAGCGCGCCGGCGCGGGCCGCTGAGGACTGTTCCACATCACTGCGGTCCTCCAACGGCTTGGTGAGGCGCTGCATCACCACCAGCATGACGGGCGTAGCCACCAGGACTGCGATACCCAAGGGGACCGAAATGAGCAGCAGTGTTACTGCGGAGGTCGCGACACCGGCCGCGGCAGCGAGGCCTCCACCGATGAGCCAGGACAGGCCGGCAACCCTGTCGGCGTCCGAGGAAGCGATCGCCACGATTTCGCCAGGTGCACGCCGGGCTGCCATGCCGCGTGGGTGAAGGGTGCGTTCCACAGCCAACTGCCGGAGGTCATGCGAACCGTAGAGGAAGGAGCGGTTGGTGGCCAGGGTGCCGATGCGCCAGGAAAGGGCGAGCACCACGAAGACGACGGCCAGGGCGCCAAGCCACCAGAGGAGGGCGCCGGCGTCGTGCGGTGCAATTGCCTTGTCAACGGCGGCGCCGATGGTGGCCGGAACCAGGGCCTCGCTGACTTGATGCAGAATAAAGCCGGCGCAACCCACCAGCAGCAACTTCCAGCGGCCATTGGCCAGCAGGGTGAACTTGAAAAGACGGGAAGCCGTCCACGGTGTTGGCGTGTTACGCCCGGGTGGGATGGGCGGAATGGCGGAACTGGAGGGCATGATTACCATAGTAAGGCTCTCCTAATTTCAAGAAGGCCAGCAATCCGGACAGGCCGTGCCAGAGGCGACGGCAGGGGTGGCGGTGCAGCTCTCCGGTGGGCAGCGGCAACGCGTCTGGGTTGCCATGGTCCTGGCCCAGCAAACCCGGCTGGTGATCCCGCTGGGGTCCTGATGCCACCTCGGCGGGCTATTCAGCCCCCAGCAACGCCTCCCGCCGCTGCTCGGTCTCCTCTCGCAGGGCCTGCACGACGGCGGCTACGGCGGGGCGTCGCATGGAGTCCGGGCGGAGGACCATCCAGTAGGGGAGCAGCTCGGCGAAGTCCGCCGGCAGGAGACGCACCAAATCCGTGTGCCGGTCGGCCATGAAACACGGCAGGAAACCAACGCCTGCTCCGGCCCGGGTGGCCTCCACATGGACGAACACGTTGGTGGAACTGAGGCCGTCCCGCATGGTCGGAACCAACCTGCGCGGAGCATCCAGATCATCGACTTGGAGCATGGAATCCACAAAGTAGACCAGTTGGTGCTGCGTGAGCTCCTCAATACTTGAAGGGGTGCCGTTGTCCTCCAAGTAGGCGCGCGACGCGTACATCCCCAGCCGGTATTCGCCCAGCCTGATGGCTTCGGCCCGGTGCACTTGCGGCGTCCCCACCACCACTTCGATATCCAGGCCGGAGCGCTGCTGCAACGCCCTTCGCGTCACCGTCACGATCTCCACGCTCAGCCCAGGGTGCTCCCGCCGCAAGCGCGAGACCGCAGGGGCTGCGATATAGGCGCTGAAGCCATCGGTCGCGGTCATGCGTACGACGCCGGTAATGGGGTCGGGTGCGTGGTCGCTGGGTCCCAGCGCGCCCACCGCAGCTTCAATCCGTTCTGCGACCAGCACGGCTTCCGCGCCCAGCTCCGTTACTTCCCAACCGCCCGCGGCACGCGCCAGGATCCTGCCTCCCAGCGCTTTCTCCAACGCCGCTATCCTGCGCGAAACGGTGGTGTGGTTGAGCCCCAAGGCTTGGGCCGCCGTCGTAAATTTTCCTGAACGTGAGACGGTCAGGAAAATGAGGAGGTCATCGGGGTTCGGCTTCATATCTGCAATTTTGCACACACATGGTGCTGCTTTGGTCATTGAGACACAACAAATCTGCGGCAATACTCAGTGGAGCATTTCGTGTTGTGGATCACATCACGTTCAAAAGGGTCAAAGAGGACACTGAGGAGATGGATATGAGCGTAGAGCAGCGCTCCGCATCAAAAGCAGGGAAGGGCGCCGGCGAAGGCTCCGGACTCAAGAAGATCGTCGCGGCCTCAATGGTGGGCACGGTGGTGGAGTGGTACGAGTTCTTCCTGTACGCCACGGCCGCCACGCTGGTCTTCGGCAAGTACTTCTTCCCGAGCACCGGCAATGAACTGGACGGCATCATCCAGGCGTTCATCACCTACGCCGTCGGATTCGTTGCCCGCCCTCTCGGTGGCATCGTGTTCGGCCAGATCGGCGACAAGCTCGGCCGCAAGCCCACGCTGCAGCTGACCATCGTGATCGTGGGCGTCTCCACGTTCCTGATGGGCTGCCTCCCGGGCTTCATGGAAATCGGCTACTGGGCACCGGCCATGCTGGTGGCACTCCGCTTCATCCAGGGCTTCGCGCTCGGCGGCGAATGGGGCGGTGCTGTTCTCCTGGTGGCTGAGCACAGCCCCAACAAGTCGCGCGGTTTCTGGTCATCGTGGCCACAGGCGGCAGTCCCGGTAGGTAACCTCCTGGCTACGGCCGTCCTGTTCACCATGTCCACGGTCCTCAGCAGCGAAGCCTTCCTCGGATGGGGCTGGCGCGTAGCGTTCTGGCTCTCCGCCGTGATCGTGTTCGTTGGCTACTACATCCGCACCCACGTCACCGAAGCCCCCATTTTCCTCGAGGCCAAGGCGCAGGTGGAGGAGTCCAAGGCCATCAGCTACGGTGTTGGCGAAGTCATCCGCAAGTACCCCAAGGGCATCCTTCAGGCCATGGGCCTCCGCTTCGCAGAGAACATCATGTACTACCTGGTGGTGAGCTTCGCGATCGTCTACCTCAAGAGCGTCCACAAATACGACACTTCCTCGCTCCTGCTGGCACTCCTGATCGCCCACGTCATCCACTTCCTGGTCATCCCGCAGGTGGGACGCCTGGTGGACTCGTGGGGGCGCAAGCCCGTGTATCTGGTGGGCGCGATCGCCGGCGCGACCTGGCCGTTCTTCGCCTTCCCCATGTTCGATACCAAAAACGCCGTGATCATTGTCCTCGCCGTGACCATCGGCCTTTGCCTGCACGCCTTCATGTACGCGGGGCAGCCTGCCATCATGTCCGAGCTTTTCCCCACCCGCATGCGCTACTCGGGTGTATCCCTGGGCTCGCAGGTCACCTCGATTTTTGCCGGCTCACTCGCGCCGCTGCTGGCAACCCAGTGGCTCAAGGACACCGGATCCTGGGTTCCCACAGCCATCTACCTCGTGGTCGCCTGCGCCGTAACGGTCGTCGCCGTTGTTTCACTGAAGGAGACCAAGGGCATCGCGCTCCAGGAAGTGGACGAGGCCGACGCCATCCGCCACGGACTCACTACCGCCTCGAAAGGCTGATTCGATGGACAACTCCTTGAACGGACGCAAAGCCCTGGTGACCGGTGGCGCGAGCGGAATCGGGGCAGCTTGCGCCCGGGCGCTCGCCGCCCGCGGTGCGAAAGTAGTAGTGGCCGACGTCGATGCCTCCGGAGCTGCGGCGCTCGCCGACGAGCTGGGCGGCACAGCCTGGACTGTGGATCTCTTGGACGTCGACGCGCTGGCCGCTTTGAGCCTGGACTGCGACATCCTGGTCAACAACGCCGGAATCCAGAAAGTTGCGCCGATCGAGGAGTTCGAACCCGCGGAATTCCGGCGGATCCTGGCCCTGATGCTGGAGGCTCCGTTCCTCCTCATCAGGGCCGCACTCCCGCACATGTACGCCAACGGGTTCGGACGGATCATCAACATTTCGTCGGTCCATGGGCTCCGGGCCTCGGCCTACAAGAGTGCGTACGTCTCCGCCAAACACGGGCTGGAGGGACTCAGCAAGGTCACGGCTTTGGAGGGTGGCGAGCGCGGTGTCACGTCCAACTGCATCAACCCCGGGTACGTCCGAACGCCGCTGGTGGAGAAGCAGATCGCCGATCAGGCCCGTCTCCACGGCATCCCCGAGGCCGAAGTCCTGGCAAAGGTGATGCTGACGGAGTCCGCGGTGAAGCGCCTGGTGGAGGTGGAAGAAGTTGCGTCGCTGGCCGCGTGGATGGCCTCCGACGACGCCGGCATGGTCACCGGGGCGAGCTACACCATGGACGGCGGCTGGTCGGCCCGGTAGGCCGCGTCCGCTGGTCAGCCGGGCTAACTTTGGCCGCCGATGATTTCCTCGGCGTTGTCGTATGCCCAGGTCACCAGGGGGATAAGCAGTGCCGTGAGCTCGCGGCCGCGTTCAGTCAGGCTGTAATCCACGCGCGGCGGGATGACGGGTTGTGCATCGCGGCGTACAAGTCCGTCCCGTTCGAGCGTTTTCAGGGTTTGGGCCAGCATTTTTTCGCTGATGCCTTCAGCGCGTCGGCGCAGTTCGCTCCATCGCTGATCTCCCTCGGACAGCGAAAGCAGGACCAGCACTCCCCATTTGCTGGTGATGTGGTCCAGCACCGTTCGGCTGGGGCAGCCGGCAGGGAAGACACCGTCCGCGACGCCGGCCGGGAGGGGAGTCAAGAGGG
Source organism: Paenarthrobacter sp. CCNWLY172 (assembly GCF_037402035.1). Taxonomy (NCBI): domain Bacteria; kingdom Bacillati; phylum Actinomycetota; class Actinomycetes; order Micrococcales; family Micrococcaceae; genus Paenarthrobacter; species Paenarthrobacter sp. CCNWLY172. Next base: position 7,097 of record NZ_JBBEGB010000009.1, on the reverse strand, counting down.
TACTTACTTTCATGTCAGTACCTTACCTTAAAGTGCGTACTCTCTTTCGGGAAGTTATCTGCGGAAGGGGTGGTTGTGATCGATGACCGACCCATTAACTTCCTTGAAAGGAACCAGTCATGAGCATCGTCATTACCGGAGCAACAGGCCAGCTGGGCCGCCACGTCATAGAGGCCCTCCTTGAGCGCAATGTCCCCGCTGACAGCATTGTTGCCACAGGGCGCTCCATCGAAAAGCTGTCCGGCTTTGTTGCCCGCGGCGTTCGCGCGGCTGCAATGGACTACGACGACCCCGCTTCGGTGGCCCAAGCGCTTAAGGGAGCCACCAAGGTCCTTCTTATTTCGGGAAGCGCCGTCGGTCAGCGGGTAGAGCAGCACCGCACGGTCATCGAGGCAGCAAAGGCCGAGGGCGTGGAACTTCTGGCCTACACCAGCATTGCCAACGCAGACACCACCCGCATGAAGCTGGCCGCAGAGCACCAGGCCACGGAATCCATCCTGAAGGAATCAGGCGTCCCCTTTGCCCTCCTTCGCAACAGCTGGTACATCGAGAACTACACCGACCAGTTGCCGGGAACGCTTGCCCAGGGAGCGCTTGCCGGCAGCGCCGGAAACGGCAAGGTCAGCGGTGCTTCCCGCGCAGACTATGCGCAGGCCGCAGCCGCGGTCCTGGTCGCGGAGCACCAAGCCGGGAAGATCTACGAATTGGGCGGGGATGAGGCCTTTACCTTGGACGAGTTGGCCGCCGAAATCAGCGCTGCATCAGGCAAATCAATCGAATACCGGGACCTCCCGGCAGACCAGTACGCCGATCTCCTGACGGGCGCAGGGGTACCCGAAGGCTTCGCGCAGATCCTGGCGGATACCGATCTGGGCATTGGCCGTGGCGATCTTTTGGTGACCACCGGTGATCTCCGGAAACTGATCGGGCGCCCGGCAACTGCCTTGTCCGAGGCCGTGCGCTCCGCAGCTGCTGCCATCTGAGCTTGACCCCCTCGCGGGGCGACAGTTAATGCCAATGTTCCGCGTGAACATTGGCATTAACTGTCGTTTCGGCGCAGTGAATCAGGCGGTTTCGTCCACCAGTTCTGCCCGGCGCAGGCCGCCACCGCGGACCCAGAGTTTGTAGGCCACGAACAGCAGGACCAACCAGGTACCGCCGACATACAGGGCTACCCGGGTGTCCTCGAAAACGCCGAGGATGATGATGACCATCGCCATGAAGGCCATGGTCAGGATGGACGCAGCAGGCCACAGCGGAGAACCGAATTCCGACGCCGGCAGCCCCTTGCGCTTGATTTCCCGCTTCATGGCCACGTGTGACGCCAGGATCATCACCCAGACCCACACAGTGGCAAAGGTGGCGATCGATGCGATGAGCACAAAGACGTCCTCGGGAATCACGGCGTTCAGCACCACGCCAACCAGCAGGATGCAGCCCATCATCACCACTGTCATCCACGGAACGCCGTGCCGCGAGATCTTACTGAAGCTCTTCGGTGCGTGACCCTGTTGAGCGAGGCCGAACAGGATGCGGCCGGCTCCGAAGATGTCGCTGTTGATAGCGGAGAGCGCGGCGGTAATGACTACGGCGTTGAGGATGTGCGGTGCGGCCGGGATGCCCAGGCCGTCGAAGATCTGCACGAACGGGCTGCCGCTGCTGCCGATCTCGTTCCACGGGAAGATACTCATCAGCACACCCAACGTCAGCACGTAGAAGAGCAGCACGCGGACCGGCACGGTATTAACGGCCTGCGGGATGACTTTCTTGGGGTTGGTGGCTTCGCCCGCGGTAATGCCGATGGTTTCGATCCCGCCAAAGGCAAACATCACCACGGCGAACGCGGCCAGAAGCCCCTCGAAGCCGTTCGGGAAGAAACCACCGTGGTTCACAAGGTTCCCCAGTCCCGGTGCCACGCCGCCGCCGTCGCCCGTTTGGAAGCCGAACACCACAATCGCTGCACCGCCCACGATCATGGCGATGATCGCCACCACCTTGATGAGCGAGAACCAGAACTCAAGTTCGCCGAACACCTTCACGCTGAGCAGGTTCATGGCGCCAAGGAACAGAATGATCGCGAGCACCCAGATCCATCTGTCCACCTGGGGGAACCAGAACCCCATATAGATACTGAAGGCAGTGACGTCGGCGATGGCCACAATGGCCATCTCGAACACGTACGTCCACCCGGTCACGAATCCCGCGAACGGTCCCAGATACTTCGACGCGTACTGGCCGAAGGACCCGGACACGGGGTGTCGGACGGCCATTTCGCCGAGGGCGCGCATCACCATGAACACGGCCGCGCCGCCAATGATGTAGGCCAGCAGGACGGCCGGGCCGGCTTTCTGAATCGCAGAAGCAGAGCCGTAGAAGAGGCCCGTGCCGATTGCGGATCCGAGGGCCATGAAGCGGATATGGCGGACGTTCAGGCCTCGGCTGAGCGCCGTACCCGCGGCCTGGAGGACAGAGTTCTCCGGGGCCAGCTTGGTTTGTTGCATAGTAAAACCTTCTCGTCTTTGGGAGGGGATCGCTATCCAGCAGATCACTTTTGGGCCTCTTGTGATCGGACTCACGGGGGTTTGGTGTCTTTGATCGCAGACACTGCTGCTTTGACGGACAGGGCCGCTGTAACGGACAGGGCTGCTTTAACTGACGGGGCTGCTTTAACTGACGGGGCGGTTTTGGGAGGGTGGTCAAAGTCATAGTCTTCGTTCGGATATGATGACCGCGGACAGCTCATCAATACGGTCAGGCATCCCTCGTTTTCAGCCTCGCCCCCTTGAATTCAGCGCTGCCACCGCATCCTTATGGGGGACTTTTGATTTCTGTACTTCGTCACACTCGAAGCCGTTGGGCCGCTGCCGTTGTTGCCGTTGTGGCTGGCGCGTCTTTGCTCTTTGCATCCCCAGCGCAGGCGTACGACATTCCCGATTTTGAGGTTCCCAGCGCATCGCAGGCTCCTTTGCCGTATGTCCAGCGGGCCACTGACACGGCGGGCGTCCTTGAGCTGTGGAGGACGGGTGGCCCGGCCGCCCGGGCAGCAGCGGCGTCGGCCCTGGTGGGCGGCGCAGGTGCGGTCCAGGCATTCGTCGACGGCGGACAGGACGCCCTGCTGGCAGCGGACCGCAAGCAGTTGGTCACCGAGCTGACGGAGCGGGGGAGCGGGCATGTTCGCTCCGTCGCTCAGAAGATCCTTGCTACCGGTGATCCGGGCAAGATCGATGCCTTCCTCGCAGAAGGCTGGGCCGGAACATGGCGGGGTGAACTCCGGACCGTGGCCACCTACTTCCTTCACTACGGCAACGTCCACGTTCAACGGGAGGCGACCAAAAGCCTCGACGAAGGCGAAAAAGCCGTGGAGCAGTTCGTCCTGACCGGGTGGAGGGACAAGGCAAAGATGGCAGACCGCCAATCGGCATATGGCCTCATTGCTTCCGGGAATCCTGCCGTTTCTGTTGCTGCCAAGGCAGCGCTGGAAACCGACGACTCTGAGATCGTGGCTGATTTCCTGCGCTATGGGCAGTTCGTTGCAGGCGACCATCACGCTGAGGCGGCCGCCGTGACTGCGCTGCTCCAGCAGGTCAAGGACGACATCAAGGCCAACCCCGTCGGGGCCGCAGGAGTAGCTGACCGAGCGAAGACCGCCGTCGAACAGGCCAGGAGCGCCGCTGCGGCTGCACGGAAAGCAGACACAACACGTCTGAGTGTTGATCGTGATCTCCTCAGTGCCCAGGCTGTTCCGCGAAATGTCCTGGACAGCGCAAGCGTGGCTTCCGAGAAGCCGTTCAAGGAATCCTTTGCAAAAGCCGCCAAGGAATTGCCCGGACTTCTGGTGACCCTCACCGCTCCCGGTGCCAACCTTGACGCACTGATCAAGGAGGCCCGGCAGGTCACCCTGGATCTCGCACTGGTCGGCACGCCTGAGGTGAAGAAGTCCGCCGCGACTGCCTTGTTGGGCGGGGATTCGGCCATCAAGGACTTCGTCACCACGGGCTACGGTGAGGCTGTCAGGTTGGACTCAAGCGGTGTATCTGCGTTCGGCGCGGACCGTCAGCGGGTCTATCAACTACTGGCCCAGGGCGGCAGTCACGTCAACAAAGCCGCGGATATTGCCTTGGGCTCTGCCAACCACGCAGATGTCCGCTATTTCCTTGAGTATGGTTTCGCTGCTGCGCAAGACCTGGACAACCGCATCCTTGCCTACGCCACCCTGGACAAGGGGGCGGAACGGCGGGCGGCTGCCACTGTGGCGCTGGAGGGCAACCGGGCTGACCTTCGGGCGTTCGCCGCCGCCGGGCAGTTTGCTGCTGCCAAGCGCGACGAAGCCACCGCCGCCCACGTTGCCTCGATCGACGCCATGATTGCCGAACTCGCCGGGTTGGCGGATAGGGCAGCGCTCGACGCCGGTACAGCGGCCGCCGCTGAGAAGGCCGCCGAAGCGGCTCGCCAAGCAGAGGCAGCGAAAGCCGCCGAAGCAGCCCGTGCGGCAGAAGCAGCAAGGACCGCTGCGGCGGCAGAGCAGGCGCGCGGGAAGCTTCCGTTGAACGTACCAAGGGCTGATTCTTCCGAACTGTTCGGAGCAGCTCCCACCGTGGTGCCATGGCCGCAGGCGCCAGTTCCCGCCGTCGCGCTTCCCGTCACAGGCGAGGCGCCGGACGGCGAGCCTGTTGATGCTGAACGTCCGGACATCACAGATGTCGATGTTCCGCCGGCTGCGACGTGGCCCAGCGAGTCGGCGTCGGAGGAGTCGTTGTCGCAAGAGGCGGCGGCTCCCTTGGCAGCTTCATCTGCCGGGCTGGGCGGTTGGACGATCGGCCTGATTGCGGCGCTGGTCCTCGCTGCTGCCGGTGCCATCACCTTCCTGCTCCGCAGGAAAGGTCCAGTGCCGGCGACGGCAACTGCCCCGGCCCCGAAGCCGTAGCCCGGGTCCTGCCCCAGCCCCGGCCAATGGCTGGGGCTAGCAGGAACAGTCTGGTACTCCAGACACCGGGCAAGCCTGACGGGTTGGCTGCGGAGCCCCCCAGGGTGCACGCTTGAGTACGGGATACCGGACAGTCGCATGTTCCGCTGGTCCCGAACCCTGAGCAGTGAGGAACCATGACAACGTCGCCAGTGGCACCAGGCAAGGCCACTTCCAAAGTCCCTGCCGCCGAGAATACCCTGCGGATCCTGAAGCTGCTGGCCTCGCGACGAGGCCCAATGGCGGCGTCAAACATCGCCACGGCACTGGGCTTGCCACGATCCAGCGTCTACCACCTGTTGGGTGTGATGGAGGCCAACGGCTTCGTCCTGCACCTCCACGAAGAGCAGCGATACGGGCTCGGCATCAGCGCCTTCGAACTCAGCTCGGCATACTCACGCCAGGAGCCTTTGTCCCGGCTTGGCCGGCCCATGCTCGCGTCACTGGTTGATGTGATCGGCGAAAGCGCGCACCTCGCGGTGCTTCATGGCCGCGACGTCCTCTACATCGTGGAGGAACGCGCCAAGAACCGCCCCAGCCTGGTGACCGACGTCGGGGTCCGCCTGCCCAGCCACCTCACCGCGTCAGGCCGCGCCATCCTGGCCGCACTGCCAAAGTCGCAGGTCCGCGCGCTGTATCCAAACGCCGCGGCCTTCACTTCGCGGCACGAGGTGGAGTTCCCCATCATGAAATACTCCGCGTTGTCGTCTCACCTCGATCAAGTGCGGCAGCGTGGCTACGCCACGGAAAACGGCGAGATTACGCCGGGATTCGGCTCCATCGCCGCCGCAGTGACGGACCACGTGGGCTGGCCGACGGCGGCAGTCGCCGTTACCTTCTTGGAGGACAAAGTGCCGGCTGAGCAATGGCCGGTGTTGGCTTCACGTATCCGGAAGGCGGCAGACGAACTGTCGGTCCGGATCCACGGCCGCCCTGCGGGCTAGCCCGGCCCCATGGCATCGCGCTCGACGAGTTTTCGGAAAGTATCCAGTTCACCCTGGAAGCTGCCGCGGTAGGAGCCCAAAGCGAACAGCCGCCCGAAGATTCCGGCGATAAATCCCCGGGTGACGAACACCTGGTTGATGCGCGTACCGTGGCCCTCGGCAGTGAACGTTACATCTGACTCGCCCTTCAGGATGGCATTGCCGAAGCGGGTGCGGATGTGCCAAGGCCGCTCAACCTCAAGGATTTCGGTGGGGCTGGCCATCCGCCCGAACCACAGGGTGTAGCGGCTGCCGGGCACATCGATCGAACCAACCAGATCGCCCGCCCGGGTGACTCCGCCAATCCACTCAGGGTACCGGTCAAGATCCGTCCACGTCGCGAAAACGCGTTCGGGTGGTGCTGCGACAAGGGTCGAAACGCGGAACGTTGCCATGGGTCCAGCATGCGCTCATTGCCGCCGGAATGCGAGGGGGTTAACGGTCTGTAATCCCGGACAGCACCCCTTCAAAAGCCGTTCCCGCCGCTTGATAAAGGGGCTTTAGTAGAAGCAGAAGATCTTTCCAGCACACACTTTCCAAGACGAAGGAGCCACCATGGCACCCGCAGATTTCACTACAGGAGCCCGCCCGGTCAAGGCTGCCCGGGGTACGGAGCTGACTGCCAAGTCCTGGCAGACCGAGGCGCCGCTGCGCATGTTGATGAACAATCTGGATCCTGAGGTCGCTGAGCGTCCTGATGATTTGGTGGTTTACGGTGGCACGGGCCGTGCAGCGCGTTCCTGGGCTGCGTTCGATGCGATTACCCGGACGCTGGAGACCATGGAGAAGGACGAAACCCTCCTGGTGCAGTCGGGGAAGCCGGTGGGTGTTTTCCGCACGAATGAGTGGGCGCCGCGGGTTTTGTTGGCGAACTCGAACCTGGTGGGGGATTGGGCGACGTGGCCTGAGTTCCGCCGGCTCGAGGCTGAGGGTTTGATGATGTATGGCCAGATGACTGCTGGGTCATGGATTTACATCGGCACCCAGGGCATCCTGCAGGGCACGTATGAAACGTTCGCTGCTGTCGGAAATAAGCTCGCCGCGGAGGGCCGCCACCCGGCACCGGCGGCAGCCGGTTCCACGGAGGGGCCGCTGGCAGGGACCCTGACGTTGACTGGTGGTTGTGGTGGCATGGGCGGGGCGCAGCCGTT
>NZ_JBBEGB010000008.1:0-256459 GCF_037402035.1 Paenarthrobacter sp. CCNWLY172 | reverse complement strand
TTCATCCCCCCACCCCACATCGACCCACACCAAACACCCCGACGCAACCACCACCACACACCCCACAGAACATAGGAAGCCCGGGTTCAACAACACGCCCATATATGGCGCCCTGGACTGTCCGAATAACGGGGGGACTGTCCTGTAAATCGATGGGCGGCGGGTCGGGCCTGATGCTGGCGGCGCCCCCGTATGTGATGTCCTGACCCCACGTCTGGCCCGGCCCGATTCCTGGGTGGTAAAGGCGCTGGCTAGAGCCACATTAAGCGCGACAGTCCTCGGGCACCGGCGTTTCAGGCTTGCTTCAAGCGGCCCTGCCGTATTGGCGTGAGGCCTCACTGCTCGGCCAGTTCGGCGATCTTTCGCTCCAACGCAGTACGTTCGGCGGCGTTCGAGCACAGCTCAAGTGCGTCCAGCAAGGTACGGACCAGACAGCAAGGGATCCCCCGGATATCGCCCGGGGGATCCCTTGCTTCAGCCGGTCAGCTGATCAGCTGGTCAGCTTGGCAGTGTCAGCGGCCGCCTCCCCCAATGACTCCAGCCTCCACGGCTTTGGTCACGGCGTCTGCCTCTGCCTGGGTCAGTTTGCCGTCCGTGACCGCCTTGTCCAACTTGGATTTCAGTGCAGCGGAGCGTTCCGCTTGGCCCGCGGCCCGGATTTCTTTCAGTGCCGTGGTGACCTTGGCTTCGTCGACGCCCAAGGCGGCAGCAAGAGATTTCGCTAGTGCCGCGTCCTGCTCCGTCCGGTCCGGCTTGGTTCCTTCGACTCCGTCTGTTCTTTCAGCAGGCGGCGTGGTGGGTTTGTTGGCCTCACGGAATGCCTTCAAAGCTTCGGTGACCTTAGCCTCATCTACACCGAGCTTGGTTGCCAGCTCAGCGGCTATCTGTCCCCGATCGTGTCCGTGTCCGCCTGGCTTTCCGCCCCGGTCTGAAGGGGTGGTTGCTTCCGCTGACGACGTGCCGTTTGGGGACGCCGTGGCGCTCGGCGTCGGCGTGGTGGCCGCCGTCGCGATACTCGTCGCGCCCAAGCCTGCGCCCAATGCCAGTGCTCCGGCTGCTACGCCCAGAGTGATTCTCTTGACTTTAGACATGTGCCTCTCCTCAATGAGCCGTCGGTACGGCTGGTGTCTGAGGGACGGTCAAAGGTTCCGTCCTCCTTAACACGATGAGAGACCCACCACAGCCCCGGCTGTTCCGAACCTGTCATTCGGCTGTGAAAGTGAACCGGAGCCTGTGGGTGGATGTCAGCGGACTCGGTCCAGCGCCTCCAACAGCCTCTTGACCGATCCACCCAAATTCCACTCCGTCGCCAGCTGTTCCAGTTCCGTGCGCGCGTCTCCAGTGACGGGACGCAGCTCGGCACCTGCTTCATCAAGCGTCGGCACTTCCAAGTCCCGCACCACATTTACGACCGTAGGCGCCACGTTGAGGTAGTCAGCCGCCGCGGACAGCTTGGCGCGCACAGAAGCCGACAACCCGCCGTCGGGAGCTTCCGCCGCCTCAAGCAGCCCCTTCAATGACCCGTGTTCGCCAAGCAATGACGCCGCTGTCTTTTCTCCGATGCCGGCAACGCCGGGTAGTCCGTCGGAGGCATCGCCCCGGAGTGTTGCGAAGTCGGCATATTGCTGGGGCAGCACACGGTACTTGCCCACTACAACGACGTCGGTGAGGACTTCCAGGTTCTTCATTCCGCGTGCTGTGTAAATGACGCGGACTCCACGGTCATCATCGACGAGCTGGAACAGGTCGCGGTCGCCCGTGACCACATCCGTCGGCATCCGGGACTGGCTCGCGTAGGTCCCTATGACGTCATCCGCTTCATGGGCGTCAACGCCCACCACAGCGATCCCCGCGAGGTCCAGTACTCGCCGGATCATGGGAATCTGCGCCTCAAGAGGGTCGGGGACAACCTCCACATCCGGACCAGTTGGAACGATCTCCGCGACCCGGTGCGACTTGTAGCTGGGAATCAGGTCCACGCGCCATTGCGGGCGCCAATCGTTGTCCCAGCAGGCGACCAAGTGCGTGGCTTCGTAGTCGGTGGTGAGTCGGGCGATCATATCCATCAGCCCCCGCACCGCGTTCACAGGTGTGCCATCGGATCGGCGGATGGAATCGGGCACGCCGTAGAAGGCGCGGAAGTACAAAGAGGCAGTGTCCAAAAGCATCAGTCGCGGCATACCTGATCCTGACACGTCCACAGCCCTTTGGGCAGGAAGCTCCGGCAGATTCGGTGGTGGGTCACTGCGAACACTTGAAGCCTACTGTGAGCGGCATTACTATTGTGTGAGCGATAATAGAACAAGCTGTTCTATTATCGAACACCTTGATTGATGACCCACAAAGAAGTGAGGAAAGCCCGTGCAGTTCCACCACCACGGATACGTATCCGGTGACCCGCGAGTTGAACCGGCCGCCGGCGTCGGCATCAACCGCCCCGCCGAGCTGCCCGACGAAGTTGACGTTCTCATTGTGGGCACCGGCCCGGCCGGAATGTTGACCGCGGCGCAACTGTCCCAGTTTCCTGACATCACAACCCGCATTGTGGAGCGTCGCCCCGGACGGCTCGCCATCGGCCAGGCCGACGGCATTCAGGCCCGCAGCGTCGAAACTTTCCAGGCATTCGGGTTTGCCGAACGAATCATCGCGGAGGCCTACCGCATCACTGAGATGGCCTTCTGGAAGCCGGACCCGGCCGACCACTCCCGCATTGTCCGGGCCGCCCGGGCTGTGGACGATCCCGCGGGGATCAGTGAGTTCCCGCACCTGATTGTGAACCAGGCCCGCGTGCTGGACTACTTTGCCGAGTTCATGGCCAACTCCCCCACGCGGATGACGCCGGACTACGGCTACGAATTCCAAGGCCTCGAAGTCACCGAAGACGGCGACTACCCTGTCACCGTCACACTGGCCCATACGTCCGGTCCCAAGGAAGGCCGGGAGCGCACTGTCCGGGCAAAATATGTGGTGGGGGCTGACGGTGCCCGCAGCAAGGTTCGCGAGTCCATCGGCTGCCACCTCGCCGGCGATCAGGCCAACCACGCCTGGGGTGTCATGGACGTCCTCGCCGTCACCGATTTCCCGGACATCCGCACCAAGTGCGCCATCCAGTCCGGCGCCGGTGGCAGCATCCTGTTGATCCCCCGCGAAGGTGGCCACCTGTTCCGCATGTACGTGGACTTGGGTGAAGTTAATCCCAACGACAAAGGCGCCGTGCGGAAAACCACCATCGAGCAAATCATCGGCAAGGCCAACGACATCCTCCACCCCTACACCCTGGATGTCCGCAATGTCGCCTGGCACAGCGTCTACGAGGTAGGACACCGGCTCACAGACAGGTTCGACGACGTTCCGCCGGAGGACCGCGGTACCCGCACGCCACGGGTGTTCATCACCGGCGACGCCTGCCACACCCACAGCGCGAAAGCCGGCCAAGGCATGAACGTCTCCATGCAGGATGGCTTTAACATTGGCTGGAAACTCGGCCACGTCCTGGAAGGCCGCAGCCCCGAAAGCCTACTGGACAGCTACTCGGCCGAACGCCAGGTGGTGGCCAGGAACCTGATCGATTTCGACAAGCAATGGTCCACACTGATGGCCAAGAAACCAGAAGAATTCGAAGACCCCGCCGAACTGGAGACCTTCTACACCAGCACCGCAGAATTCCCGGCCGGCTTCATGACCCAATATGCCCCGTCCATGCTGGTTGCCGAGGCACAGCACCAGGAGCTCGCCACCGGCTTCCCCGTCGGTAAACGCTTCAAATCGGCACCCGTCCTCCGTGTCTGCGACACCAACCCCATGCACCTTGGCCATCACGCCAAAGCAGATGGCCGATGGCGCATCTACGTCTTTGCCGATACTGCCCAAGCGGGCAGCCCAGGTCCGGTAGCCGACTTCGCCGAGTGGATCGCGAGCTCACCGGAATCGCCGCTGGCCGCGACGCCGTCGGACGCTGACCGCGACGCCTGGTTCGATGTGAAGGTGATCTACCAACAAGACCACACCAACGTGGACATCAACGCCGTACCCGAGGCCTTCAAACCCACGGTAGGACCCTTCAAGCTCACCTACCTCGAAAAAGTGTTCGGTACCGACCCCAACAACGACATCTTCGACCTGCGCGGACTCAGCCGGGACGGCGTCGTTGTGGTGGTCCGCCCGGACCAGTACGTCGCCAATGTGCTGCCCCTGACCGCGACGGCCGAACTTGGCCGGTTTTTCGCGCCGCTGTTGGCTTCACACCCGGGCGCTGGACTCGTCCAGGCGTAGAAGCTTCAACGCTGGAAAACTGCCGGTGGACTCGACAGCCACCGGCAGTTTCTCCGTGGTCTGGCATTCGCGGTGGCTTCGGCGTAGAACGGCTCTATGGGCGATCAGTATGGGTTGCAGGCGGACGTGGCCGCCCAAAAGGCCCTCGGTCGATGGTGCAGGTGGGCAAGGTGAACGAGGAAGCCCGCAAGATTCAACGTGTCTACCTCACGCTGACGCTGGGAAACACCATTGCTGCCTCGTTCATCTGGGGTATCAACACTCTCTTCCTGCTTGATGCCGGGCTGAGCAACCTTGAGGCATTCGCCGCCAATGCGTTCTTCACAGCAGGGATGGTTCTTTTCGAGGTTCCTACCGGGGTCATCGCCGACGGTTGGGGCCGTAGGGTTTCCTTCTTGCTGGGCACGGTGACGCTGGCCGTCTCCACCTATTTGTACTTTGTGCTGTGGCAGATCTCGGCGCCGTTCTGGATGTGGGCGGTGGTCTCCGTCCTGCTGGGCTTGGGCTTTACGTTCTTCTCCGGGGCTGTGGAGGCCTGGCTAGTGGACGCATTGCGCTTCTCGGGTTACGAAGGCGGGCTCGAGTCCGTGCTGGGCAGGGGGCAAATGGTGCAAGGCGTGGCCATGTTGCTCGGCTCCGTGGCCGGCGGCGTCATAGCCCAGGCAAGCAATCTCGGGGTGCCGTTCATCCTCCGGGTAGCTGTGTTGGCAGCGATGTTCGCAGTAGCGTTCGCCCTAATGCACGACGTCGGGTTCTCGCCTGAACGCTCGACGCACCCCCTTCGTGCTACCCGGGCAGTGCTTTCCGCGTCCATTGAGAACGGATTGAAAAAACCGCCAGTACGCTACGTGATGCTCGCCGCACCGTTCAGCGCCGGCGTCGGAATCTATGTTTTCTACGCCCTTCAGCCGTTCCTGCTTGATCTGTTCGGCGACCCGCGCGCCTACTCCATCGCCGGACTGGCTGCCGCCATTGTGGCTGGTTCGCAGATCCTGGGCGGCTGGCTCGCTCCCCACGCACGAACACTGTTCCACAAACGCACGTCCGTCCTGATTCTTGGTGGCCTGGTGGGTGCCGTCATCCTGCTGATCCTCGGGTTCACCCGCAACTTCTGGCTTGCGTTGGTGCTCCTGGCCCTGTGGGGCGTAGTGGGCGCCGCCGCAACTCCGGTCAGACAGGCGTATATCAATGACATGATCCCTTCGAAGCAACGGGCCACCGTACTCAGTTTCGATTCGCTCATGGGTTCCAGCGGTGGCGTGGTCATCCAGCCACTCCTTGGCCGGGGGGCTGATCTTTACGGCTACCCGGCATCCTTGGCTGTGGCCGGCGTCATCGAGCTGATCGCGGTGCCGTTCCTGCTGGCAAGCCGGAAGCAAGGCGCAGTGGCGGACACGGCCGTCACAACTGAAACCGCCCCGGACACCGAATCCTTGCCGTGAGTAAGGTGTTCGGGGGCATGGCCTCCAGCTTGGACGGATACATCGCCTCAGAGGGCGGCGATCTTTCATGGCTGAACGATGCCATGGCCAGGGACGAAGACTACGGATTTGAAGCCACCGAGCGCAGGACCGGGGCTTACATCATGGGGGCCAACACCTACCGTGAGGTGTCAGCGATGGGCGGCGGGGTGTCCAAGGTCCCAACGTACGTGGTCACCCACCATCAAACACTCGCTACCAAGGGCACTACCGAACTGTTCTCCGGCGATCTGCGGGAACTCGTTGCGCATATCAAGGAAACCATTGCCGGGGACAAAGACATCTGCCTGTTTGGCGGCGGTGAGTTGGTGACGGAATTCATCGAGCAGGGTTTGATCGATGAGCTGGGTATTTCCGTGATCCCCGTCATCCTGGGCGGTGGCATTCCGTTCTTCGGCCGGGTGGGTCAGTGGACGAAGTTGGAACTCATGGAGTGCCGTCATTACCCGTCCGGAATCGTCCTGTTGAACTACCGGTTGGTGGGCCCGGGGACCTAGGAGTTCAACGGCGCCAGCCGCGTGTTATCGGTCAACGCACCGCATCTGAGATTGATTTCGCTCCGCCGTGGCTGCTCTGTCCACCGTCAACCGGCAGGTCCACTCCCGTGACAAAAGCGGCCATTGGGCTCAGGAGGAAAAGCACGACGGCCGCAACTTCCTCGGGAGTCCCGGTTCTCCCCAGCGGCGTCTCGGCGATGCTGGCTTCCCTGAAAGCCGGGTTGGCTCCGGACGTCATGGGCGTCTCGATAAATCCAGGATGAACCGAGTTCACCCGGATGCCCTGCGGCCCGAGTTCCGTGGCGGCGGCGATGGTAAGCCCCCGCAGCGCCCATTTACTGGCGGTGTAGGCAACAGGGTAATGCCCGCTGAGGGCCGCCACTGATCCAACATTGACGATGGAAGCCCCGGGCTTCATCAACGGAACGCAGGCCTGCATTCCCAGCAGAGGCCCAGTAACGTTCACCTCCGATACGGCGGCGAGATCGGCCGGTGTTGCCTCGAGCAGGCGGCTGCGTCGGGTGATGCCGGCGTTGTTGACCAAGCCGTCCACCCGGCCGTATTCGTCGTGGAGGAGCTTCGCCAAGTGCGCCCACCCACTTGGCTCGGTGACATCGAGTTGGCGGTAGACAATGCGGTCCGGGTGTGAAGCGGCTACGGCCTTCAGGGCTGCGGATGGCTCCGCGGTCAGATCTGCCGCGAGCACGGTCGCCCCGGTAGTGGCCAGCAGCAGGGTTTCGGCCAGGCCTTGGCCACCGTTGGCGCCTGTAATCACCACCATGGCGTCTGTCATAGCAAGCATGCTGTTCGTCCACAGCATCATCCGTCCGCCCCAACGGGATACGTTGCTGCGACGGGTATGGGATGTGCCGTCACCGGGAAAAGAGCGTGCAGTTGGGAACAGGCCCGCTGAACCACTGACCTCAGCCAGGCGTTGGCTGGATCTTCGGTCTGTGATGGATGCCAATACATTGCCTCGACCAATGAGGCCTCCAAGTCTCCGGTGAACTCCAGAACCTCGATCCTTGCCCCGCGTTGGGCCCTGGACGCCAGCATCCTCGGCACCAAGGCCACCAAGTCCGTACCCTCCACCAGGAGGGGCAGGGACAGGAAGCCTGCCACTGTCGCTGCCACCCGCCGTCGAACGCCCCGGGACTCAAAAAGTTTGTCAGCCGGGGTGCTGATCCCCTCGCCGAAGTACCCCACCGCGTGCGGGACGCCAATAAGATCCGTCAACGTCATGGCCGGCATCCGGAGCAAAGGATTCGCGGCATCGACCACTGCTACAAAACTGTCACGGAACAGCTGCTTGGAGTCGCCTTGCATCTTGTAACCAGTGGGCCCCACCAACAGGTCCATCTTGGAGTATTCGGCCATGGTGCCCTCAAGTCCGGAGGTCGGAACGAAGTCCACCACCACGCGTGGTGCTTCCTGCTGCAGGATGCCCCGCAGCGGCCCCACAATGAGAGCAGCTGCATAATCGGAAGCCGCAATGACGAACTCGCGTTCGCTTGTGGTGGCATCGAATCCGGACCGGACACGCGTGGCCCGCTGGACATGAAGCATGGCTTCATCCACCAGCGGGACCAACGACTGCGCAAAGGGTGTGAGATCGTACGTGCGGCCGTGACGCACCAGGAGTTCGTCGTCGAAATGCCGCCTGAGCCTGGCCATGGCTGCACTGGTTGCAGGCTGGCTGAGTTGGAGCCGCTCGGCCGCCCGGGAAACGTTCCGCAGTTCCAACAGCACCTGCAATTGGGGCAACAGGTTGAGGTCCAGGTTCTTCATCCTCCTAGGTTATCCAGCCACGGTCTTCATCGGTGGCTGACAGGTACCAGCCGCGGCCCACGAATCAGCACAGCCAGCAACGCCAGCGCGCAGGCCAGGCCCAGCGCCCCGAGCGCAAGGCCCAGGTTGCCCAGAGCAGCGGCTGTCGCGCCCAGGACTATAGGCGTCAGGAACTGGCCGATGAACAAGGTTCCGGTCCAGATACCGGTGCCCCGGCCGCGCTGGGAGAAGTCCAGCCCGTTGACCGCCCACGTCAGCAGCGTCGGCAACAAAACACCCGTGCCCGCACTGGCGATCACTGCCCCAAGGACAGCCACCGGAACGCTGCCCGCCACGGAAACAACGCAGAGCCCGACGGCGGCGAGGCCGAAAGCGCCTGCCAACAGTTTTCGGGTGCCCAGTTTGGCCAGGAAACGGAAGGAGATTGCCCCTGCTGCCGTTGCAAGCGAAGCGATCGCAGCCGCACCACCAATGAGGGCGGCATCCTGGACGCCCAAACTTGTGATGACGTAGGGCAGGTGGACTATCAACGCGTAGAACACCATGCCGCCAAACAGTGTCACAGCAGCAGGTACACCGATCTGACGCCAGGGCACCGGCTGTTTCGCTGCCAGGCCCGTGGCTTGGCTCTTGGCTGGTTCCCAGAGCTTGAAGATCATGGGGACCGCCAGGACGGCGCTGACTGCGTACAGCCAGAAGGGCGTCCGCCAGCTGATACTGCCCAAGGCGCCACCCAGCGCAAAGAATGCCGTCGCAGCAAGTGCGCTCACCATGGTTTGGAGGCCCAGGTATTTGTTCCGTTGCTGCCCCGCATAGTAGTCGGTGATCAGGGTTGTGCAGCACGTCATGATGGCTGCCTCTGCAATACCTACGCCGATCCTTGATGCGGCAATGGACTCAAGGGTGTCCAGCCATAGCGGTGCCGTGCCAAAAAGTGCGTAGGCCAGCATGGCGTAGATCAACAACTGCTGACGGCCCATCCTGTCAGCGACGTAACCCGCCAAGGGCGAAAACAATGCCACGAACAACGCTGGAAGCGTCAGGACCAGCGGCACAAGAATTGCGACACCCGCCGTGTCCGCGAAAACCTGGTTCAGGGTGGGCAGGACAGGTGCCAGCAAAACGGCGCCCAGGACCGGCATACAGCTTCCGGCCACAAGAAGTGCAGCTTGCGCCTTGCCCGCTTCCCGGGTGGAGACCGGACGGCGCGACTCGAGCGCAGTGGGATCAATGATGCTCATGGGTGTTCCTTCGCCATTGAAGAGTCCCTGGTACCGGCAGGGTCGCCGAGGGGATTTCCATCACTGTGACAAGCCTCACTCCATCGGAGAATAGCTGTTTGGGTATAGCTGGTATTCATACGGCTGATAGCCGCACCGACTCCAACTATTTGTTTGACGGATAGCTCCTATCAGATACTTGCTCTTCTCCGGATACGTGATGTGGCTCATGGTGGTTACAGGACCCTGCAGAGAACTGTCCGAGCCATCAGTACATAGAAGGAATTCATCGTGGAAACTCCCCTCTCCCATCTTGCCCACCTCGAGATCACCGCTCCGGACGTCGACGCCTCGGCCCGGTTCTACGAGGAGAAGTTCGGCATGCGCATCATCGACCGCGTGGATGGCAATGTCTACCTTCGCTGCTGGGGCGATTACTACCGCTACAGCCTGATCATCACTGAAGGCCCCGAGGCATCCCTGGGCCGGATGGCGTGGCGCACCAACTCCCAGGCCGCACTCGAAGCCGCCGCAGCCCGTGTTGAAGCAACCGGCGTGCAGGGCACGTGGACTGCGGGCGGTCACGGCTTTGGCAAGGCCTATGAGTTCACCGGTCCCTACGGCCACCACATGCGCCTGTTTTACGACGTAGAGAAGTTCGTTGCAGAGCCCGGCTTCGAATCCACCTACCCGGACCGTCCCGAGCGCCGCAGCAGCCACGCAGCCGCTCCACGCTTCCTGGACCACGTCACGGTGGCTGCCTCCGATGTCCGGGGGTTCGCCCAGTGGTACAACGAAGCGCTGGGGTTCCGCGTCATGGCCTTCGTGGACCTGGATGAAGCACCCATCACGGTCTTCTCAGTCCTGACCACCAACGAGAAGTCCCACGACCTCGGAGTGGTCCTGGACACATCCCAGCGCGCCGGGCGCGTCAACCACATCGCCTTCTGGGTGGACGCCACCGAAGACCTGCTCCGCACTGCGGACGTGATGATGGAACACGGGACCCCCATGGAATACGGCCCCTCCATCCACGGCGTGGGCGAGCAGAACTTCCTGTACTTCCGCGATCCCTCCGGTCTCCGCGTCGAGCTCAACTCCGGCGGCTACCGCAATTACGTCCCGGACTGGGACGCCAACACGTGGAAGCCGTCTGAAGGTTCCAACAACTTCTACAAGAACGGCGCCATGCCGCACTCCATGACCGAATCCTTCCCGCCGGCCGAAGGCTTCACCGCAACGGAAGAAGGTGCTTCCGCTGAAATGAAGGAAGCACTCCTGAACCCCTACGCAAAGCAGGGCCGCGGCTAATGACGCAGCCAAACTACGCACTGATCCGCTTTCAGGAGCCCGGAGAGAGCAAACCCAAAGTTGGTCTTGTGGTGGGAGAACGTGTCCTCCCCCTGGACGGCGACATCAACTCGCTCATCCAGCACTGGGACACTACCGAAAGCGAACTGGACGCCTTGGCTGCCTCAGCGGGCGACGAAACAGGCCTGGCGTTGTCCGGCGTTGATGTCCTTGCTCCCGTGGAACCCATGCAAGTGCTGCAAACAGGGGCCAACTACCGCAAGCACGTGATCGACCTCGCGGTAGCCCACCGCGAAGCCGGCCAGGATGCCGAGGAGGTTCGCACCAAGACCGCCGCCATGATGGATCAGCGCGCCGGTCAGGGCACACCGTACTTCTTCATCGGGCTTCCGACGGCGATCGCGTCGGCCACAGATGATCTCACCCTGCCGTCCTACAGCAAGTCCCACGACTGGGAGCTGGAACTGGCAGCAGTCATCGGCAGGACCGCGTTCCGCGTCACTCCCGAGGAAGCCCTGGACTACGTGTACGGCTACACCATGGTCAATGACATCACCACCCGCGAGTACGTCTTCCGCAAGGACATGCCCGCCATCGGTTCGGACTGGTACCGCGCCAAGAACGCACCGGGGTTCCTGCCCACCGGTCCCCTGCTGGTACCGGCCAAGTTTTTCGGTGACCCGCAGGACGTCCAGGTCACACTGAAGCTCAACGGCAAAGCCATGCAGGACGAGTCCACCCAGGACATGATCTTCGGCGTTGCCAAACTGGTGAGCGAAGCCTCCCAAACGATGCCGCTGAAGCCAGGCGATCTGGTGCTGACAGGCAGCCCTGCCGGTAATGGCCAGCACTGGGGACGGCTCCTGCAGAACGGGGACGTCATGGAAGGCACCATCACCGGGCTGGGCACCCAGCTCATCCAGTGTAAGGACGAACAGTGACCACCGATGCCGTGAACGTTTCCCTGATCCAGCGGAAAGATCCGCTGGCCAGTATCGCCGCCGCGGCCAGGCAGTTCAACAACTGGGGCCGCTGGGGCGAAGGCGACGTGCTCGGCACCCTGAACTTCATTGATGCGGCCAAGCGCGTGGAGGCCGCTGCGTTGGTCACCACCGGCGAGGCCTTTTCCCTGTCCCAGCCCTTCGACACCAACGGCCCCCAGAAGGGGTGGCGTCGCCGGACCAATCCCGTGCACACAATGACGGACACCGGTGTGGATGCCGAGCGGGGCAACCAAGGGTTCCCCCACGGCTTCGGGGGCGCCGATGACGTCATTGCCATGCCTTTGCAGTGCTCCACGCAATGGGATGGGCTGGGTCATATTTTTGATCGCGGCAAGGCCTGGAACGGGCGTGCAGCCGGAGATGTGGTCACCTCCGAAGGCGACCTCGTCACCGGGATCGAAACCGCCGCGGCGAAGATCGTCACCCGCGGCGTGCTGCTGGACGTCGGCCGCGCACTCGGCGCGGACCTGGGGCGCACCGATGGTGAACTGCCCGACGGTTTCGCGATCACCCCCGAACACCTGGAACGCACCATTGAACGTCAGGGTCCCAGCTCCCCTGTTCGCCGGGGCGACATCGTTGTGATCCGAACGGGTCAGTACACACGGGTCCGGCGCAACGGGTGGGGCGACTACGCCGGCGGGTCCGCACCGGGCCTGTCCTTCAGCACCGCGGAATGGCTGCATACCTCGGAAATTGCCGGTATCGCCACAGATACCTGGGGCTTCGAGGTCCGGCCCAATGAGTTTGAAGGCGCGTTCCAGCCCCTGCACCAGATCGCCATCCCCAACCTTGGTTTGTTCCTCGGGGAAATGTGGGATCCTGACGCACTGGCTCACGCGTGCGCCGCCGACGGCAGGTATGACTTCATGCTCACTGCGGCCCCACTCCCCATCACCGGGGCTGTGGGCTCGCCGGTCAATCCCATCGCGGTCCGCTGACACCCCGTCCACCACCGCACGCAGCACACCAGGCAGCAACGCCGTCGACACAAAGGAGTCTTCAGATGGCAGCAGTAAAGAGGGTCGGAATCGTCGGAGCGGGAGCCGCGGGGCTTACTGCCGCCATCCTCCTGGCCGATGCAGGTATCGAGGTGGAGGTCCTGGAGAAGGCCGCGGAACCGCAAAGCCTGGGCTCAGGGATAACGCTCCAAGGCAACGCCCTGCGAATCCTCCGCAACCTGGGAGTCTGGGATCAGGTGCAAGCACAAGGGTACGCTTTCAGCACCCTTGGCCTGCGCGCCCCCGACCCCGCCGGCACAGTCATCGCAGTCCTGGAGGACATCCGGACCGGTGGTGACGATCTTCCGGCAACGCTCGGAATGTACCGGCCGGACTTGACCGCCATCCTCCGGGACCGGGCCCAACAAGCAGGCGCCCGCATCAGCTATGGCAAAACCGTCACCGACATAGCTGACGACGGCGGCACCGTCACGGTCCGCACGGCCGATGGTTCCAGTGCCTCCTATGATCTCCTCATAGGCGCTGACGGGCTCCATTCCGCAGTCCGCACAGCGATCGGCATCGACGTCGAGCCCAAACCCACCGGCATGGGCATTTGGCGCGCCTTCGTCGAACGGCCCGAAGACGTAGTCCGAACCGATCTCACCTACGGTGGCCCATGCTTCATTGCCGGCTATTGCCCCACCGGACCGGACACCATTTACGCCTACCTCGTGGAAGAGGCGCAGGAACGCAGGCACGAAGACGGCCCACAGGTCATGGCAGAACTTGCTGCAGCCTACGGTGGCCCGTGGAACGAAATCAGGGACAACCTGGACCACAGCGCCCGCATCAATTACACGTGGTTCACCTCGCACTTGGTGGAAGGCCCGTGGAATCGCGGCCGCACCGTCATCATCGGGGACGCCGCCCACAGCTGCCCCCCGACGGTCGCCCAAGGGGCCGCCATGGCCTTGGAGGATGCGGCAGTACTTGCGGAACTCCTGATCTCCGCCGACCACCTCACCGAGACCTTATGGAAAGAGTTCACGGATCGACGCTTGGAGCGGGCGACAGCCGTGGTACAGGCATCGGTCCAGTTGGGGCAGTGGATGCTGGACGGCGTCCGGGACGCCGATGTGCCCGGACTGATGAATTCCCTGTCAACCATGCTGAAGGAACCTGCATGAACACCCTTGCCACAGACCACCAATTCGTCATCGATGTCCACGCGCACGTCCTCATTCCGGCACTCCAACAAGCAGTGGCGGAAGGTGACCCGGAGGGATTCGCGGCCCTCCAGGCCCTGGAAGCCCTGAGGAACGGTCCTGAATCCATGGCCACCTCAGGCGCCATGATCAAGGAGCGGTGGCAACAGCTCACTGACCTCACCCGACGCCTGAAAGACATGGACGCCCAAGGCGTGGATGTCCAACTCGTCTCCCCGTCACCCTCGCACTTCTATTACTTTGCCCGTGCGGAGCTCGCACTGGCGTTGGCCAAGCAGGCGAATGCGGCAGTCCGTGAGCTCATCGACAGGGCTCCGGACCGGCTGAACGGACTCGGGCTGGTTCCTTTGCAGCATCCCCATCTCATGGTCGAAGCGCTGGAGCACGCCGTGACGGAATGCGGTTTGCCTGGTGTGGAGATCGGATCGTTCGCCGGCACGCCCGGGGCTGCGGAGCGCACCACCGTGGAGCTGTCGGATCCCCGGTTGGAATCCTTTTGGAGCCGGGCGGAGGAATTGGGTGCCCTGGTCTTCCTGCATCCGTTCGGCTGTTCCCTGGACGAGCGTCTAGACCGGTTTTACCTGGCCAACACCGTGTCCCAGCCGGCCGAGAACGCTGTGGCCCTGTCCCACCTCATCTTCAGCGGGGTCCTGGACCGGTACCCGGACCTGCGGATCCTCGCCGCCCATGGCGGGGGTTACCTTCCCACCACGATCGGCCGTTCGGACCATGCCTGGAAGGTCCGGCCCGAGGCGCGGCAGTGCGCCGAACTGCCGTCGTCCTATCTTCGGCGGATCTTCTTCGATTCGCTGGTCCACCATCCCCGCGAACTCAGGGCGCTCATCGAAGCTGCCGGGCCCACCCAAGTGATGCTCGGCTCTGACTACCCCTTTGACATGGGCTCGGACCACCCTGTTGCGGAGGTTCATGCCGCCGGCCTCTCCGACGCCGATATCACCCGGGTACTTGCCGGCAACGCCGGCCGTCTCGGTATCACCTCCGCGGCAGCCCCCGCCGCCCGCCCCACCGTCTAAGGAAGAAACCATGGTCAAGATTGCCCGCTGGAACTACGACGGCGGTACTCGGGAAGGGTTCGTCGACGACGACAACTGCTTTGCGCTGTCCGAGGGACGCACCGTCCAGCACCTCCTGCAGGCCGGTCTGGAAGAGACTCTGTCCATCGCCGCGGAAACGCGCCGGACCGTACGTCCTGTTGCCTTGCGGGACGTGCAGTTGCTGGCCCCGCTGCTACCGGGCACCATCAGGGATTTTGTTGCCTTCGAGGAGCATGTTGAGGGGGTTCGCAAGAGCATCGACGGTGTGGCAGGCGTAGTGGCCGAATGGTACGAAGCGCCGACGTTCTATTTCACGAATCCTCATACGGTGACCGGCACCGGCGAGGTGATCGGCATTCCTGCGGGTTGCAGCGAGCTGGACTTCGAGACCGAAGTCGCGGCCGTCGTCGGACACGTACCAGGCAGTGAGGGCAGGAACCTGTCCGCCCCGGACGCGCACCGCCACATCTTCGGTTACACCATTCTCAACGATTGGTCGGCGCGGGACCTTCAAAGGCGGGAGATGAAGGTCAGCCTTGGCCCCTGTAAAGGAAAGGACTTCGCCAATACCCTGGGGCCCTGGATCGTGACCGCTGATGAGTTCGAGCACCTGCACGACGAGCAGGGTTTTCTCCCCCTGGCCATGGCGGTGGAAGTCAACGGTGAGGCCATTGGCGGGGACCTCCTGTCCAACATGGGCTGGCCCTTCGCTGAGCTCGTGGCCTATGCCTCCCAGGACTCGGTGGTCCGGCCAGGCGACGTCCTGGGTTCAGGAACCTGCGGCAGCGGCTGCCTGGCCGAACTCTGGGGCCGGAACGGCGCCAGGACTCCCCCGCCTTTGAAGACAGGGGATTCCGTGGGAATGAGGGTGGATGGCATCGGCTCGATTCTCAACACTGTTGGTGAACGGCGTGAAGCCGTCACCCGGGTTCCTGCCCGCAACCGGCCAAGTACCAAAGACGGCGGTGGCCGGAAAGTGCGGGAAACTGTCACTAACCACTAAAGAAAGCGCGGTCCACCTTTGATCTCCCTGCAGCAAGACCCTGAGGGCTTCGTCCGGATGAAGAGACACTTCCCTGGCGGTGCTTCAGTGTCCATACTCTTCACTGACGGAACCCAGGAAGTTTTCACCGGGCAACGGCTCAACGACATCTACGACGAGGCGCTGGCTGCTTATCGCGCCGGCAACAACCTGGACGCGAAAGGGTTCAACCGAGGACCCCGGAAGAAGGTCCAGCAAACCATCGAGTTCATCCCCGTCTCGCCGGGCATGTCCGGGTAGCTCACCGGCGCCGGCCGGAGGCGTGCTCCACGCAGAAGGGCGTCCACGGCCGGGCCTCGAGCCTGGCCTCCGGAATGTCCGCGCCGCACACCTGGCACCTCCCGTAGCTGCCCTCGACAATCCGCTCCAGGGCAGCATTGATCTCCTCCAGGCCTGCGCGGCTTTGCTCCAAGAGGGCTTCAGCCTGCGAAAGCTCAAACGCGATGGTGCTGCCCTCGGGATCATGTTCGTCATCCACATTGGAGTCCTGCCGTGCGAGGCTCACCGAGGTGATGTCGCTGCGCAGTGCTTCCACCAGCTTCATTTTTCGGTCCCGTTCCTCCGTAAGGAGGACCTTGAACCGCTCTGCGTCATCCACGGTGGTTCAGAGTTCCACTGTTCCGCTCTCGCCGACGCTGAACCGGGAGTTGGTGACCTTGGACTTGACCCACTGAAGTACCGTAGCGGCTGTTCCACCCGGACTGGTCCAGTATTCAGCCGAGTCCGAATCGACGTGCAGCAGGCACACTTCCGGAGTATCCGGTCCATCCGGGTACCAGGCTTCCACCACTTGGTTCCACAGTTCGCGGATTTTCCGGCGATCCGTAACAACTTCAGCCGTACCCGCTACTGAAACCCACTCCGTGTTCTTGCCGAAGGACACGTTCACCCGGGCATCCTGCCGGACATGCGCCACCTGCGAGGTGTCCAGTCCCGTAAAGAACCACATGTCGCCGTCGTCCTTGACGTCCTGTACGGCGAGCGGACGGCTGACCAGCGCGCCGTCTTCGTTGATGGTGGTCAGCATTCCGATCCTGGAGTCGTTGATGATGTCCGTGACCTTCTTGATGTCCTGCTCTTCAGTCATGCCTCGCCTCGCTCTTTTCCGTGCCGGGGACTTTCCCCAAACGGCCAGCCTAATAGTAAGACTACTGATTTACTAGGCGGCCAAGGAATGTCGGTAAAGGCCGGAAATGCACAGCACCCGGCCTAACGGGAATCATGGCGGGCTGTTGTCCGTTCTCCTTGATGATGACGGCCGACGGCGGTCAGGCATGCCTGTCCGGGGCACGCAAACGACGGGAAGTTTGGGGACTGCCATGACGTTGGACGAAACACTTGCCCACCTGCGGGCCGCGCACCTCATGGTCCGCGACGCCCAGGAGTGGGACGGTCTCACTACGGCGCTGCGTTCAGCCTATGAGGCCAACGACGAGGACCTTATCGAACAACTAAGGCCGCCGTACCTCCAGTCGTGGCGGACAGTGACGGGCAATGTCCTCCGGGACACTTTCGACTCTGCTGGCATCTCGGTGGCGGATCCCCACCATCCTTGGGGAATTGCCACCTTGACCGCGAACGGATTCAGTTCAGAGCCGCTGCTGTGCCTTGTTGATGAAGCTCGCGCCGACGCAACGGAAACTGCCACTTCGGATACCATCCGGCTGCTCTCCTTTACCGAGGCATTGAACCACTACGCGGACTGCCTGGTGCCCTTCTTTGACGATCAGGTTGAGCAACCACGGTGAAAATCCTGTCTCCCCAACGATTCCCTTATCCGGTCCGGAGAGTCATTCGAGGGGTTCAGTTCTAAAGCACCAGGAGGGCAAATCCGCCCAGCGTGCTCAGGATGCCAACGCCAGTGAGGATCCAACCGACAATCAGCACTGTATGGTCGTGCCGCGGTGGTTCAAGCGAGCATCTCGAAGGATGGCAGACGTCATAATGCACCACTACTGCCCGCGGCTCATAGCCTCCGGAACCAGCCGGGACATCCAGCAGGACTTTGCGTTCCTCGTCTGACTGGTCTACCCAGTGGAGGCCCATGAATCCGCCCGCGGCAAAGCGTTCACCGTCCGCGGTCACCCAAACGCATCGGCGCTTGGCGATGATCCAGGCACTGATCAGCAAGGGCACGCCCGGGACGAACCCCACCCAGGTCATCATTTCCAGAATGGGGCCAAGAACGTCCACGGTACCGGCCATACAGTCGATCCTATGTGGTGGAGGCCAGTGTCCGGGAGGTCTTGGAGCGGGAGGTCAGACGTTTCGGTCCACCCGGGACCGCCACAGCAGATAGACGAAGTACGGCGCTCCCACCAAGGCCGTCATGATTCCCGCGGGGATCTGTGCGGGTGCTATGGCAGTCCTGCCAATCACGTCTGCGAACACCACCGTGCCGGCCCCAATGAGGGCGGCCACCGGAAGCACGCGGGAGTGCCGCGCCCCCACCAGGGTCCGGGCTGCGTGGGGGGCCACCAAACCAACAAATGCGATCACGCCCACCGATGAGACAGCACCCGCTGTCAAGAGCACTGCGACCGACAACAGGAGCAGGCGTGATCCGGACAGCCCGATGCCCAGCACACGGGGAGAATCATCATCTACCGCAATAAGGTCCAGATCCCGCCGCATTCCCGCCAGCACAGGCAGCGAGACCAGCAAAGCAAGGAGGGGAGGCAGGACCGACGCGAAATTACGGCCATACGTGGAGCCGGACAACCACGTCAGCGCCTTGGTCTGGTTGAACGGGTCCGTACTCACCAGGAGGACTGTAATCATCGCGGCCAATCCCGCGGAGACACCAATGCCTATCAATACCAGGCGGTTCTGCTGCAGCCCTCCGCGGAAGGCGAGGCCGAAGACCAGCAGCGCGGACAATGCCGCGCCGCCCAGCGCAGAGCCGGTGATGACCCACGAGCCCGCGGTGGGGACCGTGGTGATGACGATGATTGCCGCCAGTCCGCCGCCACCGGAGACTCCCAGAATCCCAGGCTCGGCCAAGGAGTTCCGGGAGACTGCCTGGATGAGCGCACCGACAAGAGCCAGGGCAGCTCCGGCAAGAACTGCTGCCAGGACCCGCGGCACGCGGGTACCCAGCACGGCACTGACACGGTTTCCGGACTGGCCCGTGAGCCAATTGACCAGATCACCGAGCAAGAGTTTCGCATCGCCCAGCAACGCGCCCGCCACCAGCAAGCCCGTGAGCAGCACCAGCAGCCCGATCAATACCGTGAGGAAGAACCGGCGTGAACGCAGCCGCGCCAAAGCGTCGCCTGCAACACTCAAGCCGGCGTCGGACATCCGCATGGCCAGTGCCACCAGGAAAACGGCGCCGAAGACCGTAGTGACTGCACCGGTGGGAACTTCGACGCCGGCTTGGGCACCGAAGAGGCCACGGACAAGAACGTCGGCCCCGATGACCACCACTGCACCGGCCACACCGGAGATTGGCAGCAACGCCCGGTGTCGGCCAAGGCCGCGGAGCCGGGAGGCCAGCAGCCGAACAATGGCCGGGGCACAGAGACCCACGAAGCCAATCGGACCGGCGATCGTTACTGCCGCTGCGGACAGGACGACGGCAAGTACGACGGCGCCGACCCGGGCCAGGCGCGGATCCGCACCTGCCAGCCGGGAGGCGTCGTCGCCCAGACCGAGCAAATCCATCCTGCGGGCGAGGAGGAACAAGCCTGCAATGGCCAGAAGAATGACCGGTGTGAACTGGATCAGTTCATCGGTGCGTGACTGGGCAAGGCTGCCCTGCCCCCAGGCGTAGAGACCGGTGGTTTCCTGGCTGAACAACAGCAACAGCGCGCTGGTGGACGAATGCAGGCCGAGGGCCAGCGCCGTGCCGGCCAACACCAAACGGATGGGACCGCCGTTGCCGTTGGCTCCCCCGCCGGACAATGCCAGAACCAGCATCGCCGCAGCCAGACCGCCGATAAGGGCAATACCGCCCGACAGCAGCGCCGGCAGCGTCAGCCCGAAGGCGGCAACTGCCACGATGGCAAAGTGGGCTCCGGCGTTGACCGCCAGCGTGTCCGGGGAAGCAAGAACGTTGCGGGTGGCCGACTGCAGGGCTGCACCGGCCACCCCCAACGCGACGCCGACCAACAGGCCGGCGAAAAGCCGCGGTAAGCGCGAGGCGACCAACACTGCGGTGTCCTGGTCAGTTCCGCCACCGGTGACCAGCCCCAGCAACTGCAACGGGCCGACGTCGGCCGTTCCTTGCGTGAGGTGGAGCGCCGACAACAACACCAGGACAACCATCCCGGCCGCAGCCACAAGGACCGGTCCGGCAAGACGCCGGGCTCCTTGCCGGGCGCCGTGTCCGGTGGGCGGCGCGGGGACGGTAGTACCCGCCACGGCCGTGGGTACGGTCATGGCGGGCCTCTTCACAGTGTCGGTCATGAGGTGGGACTACTTGGTGAGGGACGCGACGATCGCGTCGACATACTGGGTCATCGAGGCAGGGCCACCGAACATCCAGATGCCATCAGCAAGGCGGTGCACGTTGCCGGAGGTCACGAACGGAAGGGATTTCCACACGGCGTTGTCCGTCAACTGCTCGGTGAAGTCACCGTCGGCACTGTTGGTGATGTAGACAAAGTGGTCGGCATCGACGGCAGTCAGGCCTTCGACGTCCGTGGAGCCCAAGCCATACGCAGGGTCCCCTTCAACTGTCCAGGGGTCGACGAGCCCCAGTTCCGTATTAATGTCAGCCAGCAGGGATCCCTTGGTGTAGGGGCGGATGGAAACCTTGCCGTCAGCAACCCAGCCGTCGGCGAACGCCACGCGGGAACCGCCGAGGCCGGCCTTCTCGAGATCGGCTTTGCCCTTGATGACGGCGGCATCAAACGCACGGATGACCTCGTCGGCCTTCTTCTCCGTGCCGGTCGCCTTGGCGACCAGCTTCAAGTTGTCTTCAGCCTGAGCAATCTGGCGGCTGGCATCGGCAGACTTCACCACCACAACGGGAGCCAACTCTTCGAGCTGCTTGATGACTGGTTCGGCAAGATCAGTGGTCGCAACGATCAGGTCAGGATCCAGCGACGCAACGGTGTCGAAGCTGGGCTCGTTACGGGTTCCAATGTCCGTGGGAGTGCTGTCCAGCGTGCCAGCGGTAACCCAGGCGCTGTATCCCTTGACGTCTGCAACGCCAACCGGCATGACGCCGAGGGTGGTCAGGTTCTCCACCACGTTCCATTCGGTGCCCACCACTCG
The DNA here is from genome assembly GCF_037402035.1 of Paenarthrobacter sp. CCNWLY172. Classification (NCBI taxonomy): domain Bacteria; kingdom Bacillati; phylum Actinomycetota; class Actinomycetes; order Micrococcales; family Micrococcaceae; genus Paenarthrobacter; species Paenarthrobacter sp. CCNWLY172. The sequence goes on along the minus strand of NZ_JBBEGB010000008.1, from coordinate 235,396 downwards.
CTTGGCTGGGCCGTCGAGCTTGACTTCGGTGCCGCGGGCGTCGGTTACGGTGATGGCTTCGCCGGCCGCCGCAGTGTTGGACGCCTGGCTGGCAGGTCCTTCGGTAGTGCCGCAGCCGGTGAGCAGGACTGCCAAGGCAGCAGTGGCGGCCAAGGCCTTGTGAATCTTCATGGACACGGGGTCCCTTTCGTGTTGGGGTGCTGACGTTGTCTTGGAAGTCTTCAGCTGTCGTTGTGCCGGCCCACCGCGCGGGTGCGCAGCCTGCCGGTCAGCGGGTCAGTATGGGTGACGATGGGGATTGAATAGACGTCGCTCAACAGCGCTGCATCGAGGGCTTCGTGGGCTGGACCCGCCGCTGCAATCCGACCCTCCGAGAGAACCACCACGTGGTCGGCCAGCGCGGCTGCTTCATCGAGGTCGTGCAAAACCACGCCAATCGCCACACCGTGGACGCGGGCGAGGTCGTAGACCAGGTCAAAAATTTCCACTTTGTACCGGAGGTCCAGGTGGTTGGTGGGTTCGTCGAGGAGCAACACCGACGTGTCCTGGGCCAGGCAGCTTGCCAGCCATACCCGTTGCAGTTGTCCGCCGGAGAGTTCCTGGACACCACGATCGGCAAGTTCAGCAACGCCTGTCAGTTCCATGGCACGGTGGACAGCAGCGGGGCCCTCGGGATCGGCAGCACGCCACCGTCCGCGGTACGGATGGCGACCGAACTCCACGACGTCACGAACGCTCAGTCCGTGCGGCACAGGCCGGCTCTGCGACAGCAACGTTACGTGGCGTGCGAAGTCACTGCGCTTCATCAACAGCGCATCGGATGCTTCTCCGCCGGCGGGCCGGACCGTCACTGTTCCGGAGGAAGCCTCATGCAGACGGGCGAGCGCACGGAGCAGCGTGGACTTGCCGCTGCCGTTCGGACCTACCAAGGCCACAATGCGGCCTGGCTCCAGGTGGAGCCCGGCACCGTGCACCACGTCCTTGTCCCCATAGCGGAGGACCAGCTCTGTGGCTTCAAGCCCGGAGAGTTCACTCAGTTCAATCACAAAACGAAAGATTAGCTTAGCCTTACCTAATTTCTAAAACTGTGTCGGAGGATGTCCCTGCCTTTGCCGACCCAGCACGGCTCGGGACGTGCGAGGCTAGACCCATGGACCTGCGCATCTCCCCCACAGTGATGGTTCCCGCCTCGGAGCTGTCCTGGCGCTTTTCGCGTTCGTCGGGACCCGGCGGCCAGCATGTCAACACCACAGACAGCCGCGCAGAGCTGATGTGGAACGTTGCCAAAACTGCGGCGCTGACGGATGGGCAGCTCCAGATGCTGCTCAGGCGCCTTGGGCCACGACTTGTCGACGGAGTGATCACAGTGACGGCCGCCGAGGAGCGGTCACAGCTGCGGAACCGGGAGATCGCCCTGGCCAAACTCGCTGACATCGTCAGGGCCGGCCTTGTCCCGGAAGTTATTCGCCGCCCCTCCAAGCCCACCCGCGGCTCGGCCCGCCGGCACCGCGCAGCCAAGGAAATCAGGTCCGCAACCAAGCAGCAACGGCGCCGGCCTCCAGCAGAGTGAAGCCGATTTGCGGGGCGGTCCTGGGATCGCCTAGGCCTTGGTGACCTCAACCCACTGGGAGCGCCACTCGGGAGCTTGGAAGGCTTCGCTCCAGTAGGCTGTTTCCTTGGCAATCCTGCCGTCGCGGAATTCAAAGATGAAGACCGTCTCATAGGTAGGTCCGCCATAGTCCAGCAGGGCCTCAGCGGTGACCAGGTTGCCGCCACCCAGGAGGCGCCGCGGCGTAATGGTGGGGAGTTGTGGGAAGGCGCTGTAGATGGCCCTGCGGTTCTCCGCCCCGCGAACCACTTCCCCGGATTGAGGCCAATGCATCACGGCGTCGTCATGGAACAGCTCATCCATGACCTCGATATGACGATTGTTGATGCAGTCGATCAGCCGCTTGACCACGTTCTCGTTGGTGCGCTGTTCATCCAGGGTTTCGTCAGCCATAATCCGCATTCTCCTCCTGGGGACCCTGCTGCACTACCGTTTGAGCGGACCGGATCAGTTCTTCTTGATCAGTGCCGGCCCGGAGCCGGGTCCGGGGATCCCTCAACCAAACAGCGAAGCGACGCCTGCCGGCAGGCACGATTCATCATCCCCGCCCCTTAGCGCCAAGGCCGGGAGCCGGCCCGTCCAAGCGACAAGTCGCGAACGCGGCTAGAGTCATAGAAATGGACAGAGTACTGACAAATTCCCAGCGGCCATTTCCCCATGCGCCGGCAGCGCAGGTTGCCGCCCCCGAGGATGGCTTTGTCCGAGTCCGGGGGGCACGCGAAAACAACCTCCGCACCGTTGACGTGGACGTCCCCAGAGATGCGATCGTCGCCTTCACCGGCGTCTCCGGCTCCGGCAAATCTTCCCTGGCCTTCGGCACCATCTTTGCCGAAGCACAGCGCCGCTACTTCGAATCCGTAGCACCCTACGCCCGCCGCCTCATCCAACAGGGCCACAACCCCAAGGTGGAGTCCATCACCGGGCTGCCACCCGCCGTCGCGCTCCAACAACGCCGCGGCACCGCGACCGCACGCTCCAGCGTGGGTACAGTGACAACCCTCTCCAACTCGCTGCGCATGCTGTTCTCCCGGGCCGGGCGTTATCCGCAAGGCGCCAAGCAACTGGACTCAGATGCGTTCTCCCCCAACACCGCCGCCGGAGCATGCCCCGAGTGCCATGGCCTGGGCGTTGCCCACACGGTCAGCGAATCGTCTTTGGTTCCCGACCCCTCCCTCACCATTAGGGACGGTGCCATAGCCGCGTGGCCGGGCGCCTGGCAAGGCAAGAACCTTCGGGACATCCTCACCCACCTGGGCTACGACGTGGACACGCCGTGGAAAAAACTGCCGAAGAAGGACCGGGACTGGATTCTCTTCACAGAGGAACAGCCAGTGGTGGAAGTGACACCCCAACGCGACCGCGTTGCCAAGCCCTACAAGGGTAGGTTCTGGAGCGCCAAAAGCTATGTTCTCCACACGCTCGCGGACTCCAAGAGCACCACCATGCGGGACCGGGTGCTGCGCTTCATGGAGACCGGCCGATGCCCACGGTGCGACGGCAGCGGACTCAGGCCCGACGCGCTCGCAGTCACCTTCGCCGGTAAGACCATCGCAGAGCTGAACGCCCTGCCCATGACGCAACTGGCAGAGATCATCAGGCCCACCGCCGAGCTCACGGCCGCGGGCACGGCGTCCCGCACCCAGACCTCCGGCGAAGGCAACGAGGTGGCCGTCGCCATCACCCGTGACCTGCTCGCCAGGGTTACCGTGCTCCTGGAACTCGGCCTGGGCTACCTGGCACTGGGCCGCGCAACGCCGACGCTCTCTCCCGGCGAGATGCAAAGGCTCAGGATTGCCACACAGCTGCGCTCCGGGTTGTTCGGCGTCATTTATGTGCTGGATGAACCGTCCGCCGGACTTCATCCGGCTGATGCCGAACCCTTGCTTGAGGTCCTCAACCAGCTCAAGGCGTCCGGAAACTCAGTGTTCGTTGTGGAGCACAACATGGACTTCGTCCGGGCCGCGGACTGGTTGGTGGACGTCGGACCGCATGCCGGAGATGGTGGTGGCCAGGTCCTTTACAGCGGCCCCGTGGGCGGCCTGGAAGCTGTGCAGGATTCCGTGACCAGACCCTTCCTTTTCCCCGAAGGCAGCCGCGCGGGTACAGGTGCTGCCCGCCCATGGGATGAGTCGTTGGAACTTCGAGGAATCACCCGGCACAACCTCCGCGGGCTTGCGGTCGACTTTCCCCTGGGTGTGCTCACGGCTGTGACGGGCGTTTCCGGCTCGGGTAAGTCCACGTTGGTCAGCCAGGTTCTGGCCGATGTTGTCAGCGCCGAATTGCACCCGGAGTCCACGGACAGCGAGTCGCCCACTGCGGTACCGGGGACTGCGGCCGTGTCCGGGCTGCACCGTCTCGATCGCCTCGTGAAGGTGGACCAGAGGCCCATCGGCCGCACTCCGCGCTCGAACCTGGCCACCTACACGGGCCTTTTCGATGGTGTGCGGAAAGAATTCGCGGCCACTGATGGCGCCCGTGCCCGGGGTTTCGGCGCAGGAAGGTTCTCCTTCAACGTCGCCGGCGGCCGCTGCGAAACGTGCCAGGGAGAAGGGTTCGTGGCGGTGGAATTGTTGTTCCTGCCGGGAAGCTACGGCCCCTGCCCTGAGTGCAACGGTTCCCGTTTCAACCCGGAGACCCTGGAAGTTACCTACCGTGGCCGGACCATCGCGGAGGTCCTGGGAATGACCGTTTCAACAGCTTCCGGGTTCCTCTCAGATCTCCCGGCCGTCTCGCGAAGCCTGCAAACCTTGAAGGAAGTCGGGCTGGGTTACCTCAGGTTGGGGCAGCCCGCCACGGAGTTATCCGGCGGGGAAGCCCAACGCATTAAGCTCGCCACCGAACTACAGCGCGTCCAGCGCGGGCACACCCTGTACCTGCTGGACGAACCCACCACCGGATTGCACCCCGCTGACGTGCAGTTGCTGATGAAGCAGCTTCACAGGCTCGTCGACGCCGGCAACACCGTGATCGTGGTCGAACACGAGATGGACGTAGTGGCGGACGCAGATTGGGTGATCGATTTGGGACCCGGCGGCGGCGACGCCGGTGGCGAGGTGATCGCCACCGGCCCGCCCGCCGTCGTCGCCCGTTCAACGGAAAGCCGGACGGCCCCTTACCTGGCCACCGCACTCCGGCAGTGAGTCAGCGCCGCGGGATGTTGCGCAGGTTGCTGCGGGCCATGCTCACGGCCTCGCCTGCGCCCCGGTTCAGGACCACTTTGGACATGGCAGTCGCGAATCCGATGACCTGGGACCCGGAGATCTTCGGCGGAATGGACAACGCGTTCGGATCGGTAATGAGCTCCACCAGTGACGGTCCGGGGTGCGCAAAGGCCTCCCTGTACGCAGCCTCGATGTCCGCTGGATCCGTGACGCGCACTGCGTGGAAGCCCAGCGCCTTGGCAACCTCGGCGTAGTTTGCGTCCGGGACGTCCACGCCGAAGTCAGGGAGTCCATCCACCAGCATCTCCAGCTTGACCATGCCCAGGGTGGAGTTGTTGAACACCACCACGTTCACGGGCAGCTTGTGCGCGGCAACGGTGATGAGCTCACCCAGCAACATGGACAAGCCGCCATCACCGGAGACTGAGACGACCTGCCGGCCAGGATACGCCACTTGCGCACCAATCGCGTGCGGAAGCGCGTTGGCCATGGAGCCGTGGAGGAAGGAACCGATCAGTCGCCGTGTGCCCAACGGGTTGATGTAGCGGGCGGTCCAGACGTTGCACATGCCGGTGTCAGCCGTGAAGATGGCATCTTCGGCTGCAACCTGGTCCAGCAAGGAGGCAGCATATTCGGGGTGGATCGGCTGCTTCTTCTCCACTTTGCGGGTGTAGGCGCCCACGGCTTTGTTCATCAGGCGGTCGTGCTTCTTAAGCATCTGATCCAGGAACCGGCGGCTCTTCTTTGCATGGATCAGTGGCAGCAATGCTTGAAGTGTTGGCAGGACGTCGCCGTGGACGGCAACATCGACGTCGGTCCGCCGGCCCAGCCGCTGCGCGGCCCGGTCCACTTGGGCCGTCCGGGTATCCGGCAGGAACTGATCGTACGGAAAGTCGGTGCCCAGCAGGATCAGCAGGTCAGCGTCCTCGATACCCTCCGCCGCAGCACCGTAGCCGAGCAAACCGGTCATGCCAATATCGAACGGATTGTCGTACTGGACAAAATCCTTGCCCCTGAGGGAGTGTCCAATGGGCGCTTTGATGAGCTCTGCCAGCGCCATAAGTTCCCTGTGGGCGCCCGCAACGCCGGCACCGGCGAAAACAGCCACCTTATCGGCGTCGTTAATGGCGTTGGCTAAATCCTGGACGCCCGCAGGATCTGGCACCACCGTTGCGGGCCGGAACGTGGCAGGCAAAGGCGTGGGGGCCGTGGCTTCGAGACCGGCGATATCGCCCGGGAGCGTAACCACTGATACTCCCCTGAGGGCGATGGCGTTCTGGATGGCGCTGTGCATGACCCGTGGTGCCTGCTCGGCAGTACTGATCAGTTCCGAATATACCGAGCATTCCGTGAACAGCCGGTCCGGATGGGTTTCCTGGAAGAAACCGCTGCCGATCTGCTTGCTGGGGATATGCGAGGCGATGGCCAGCACCGGAGCTCCAGTGCGGTTGGCGTCGTACAGGCCGTTGATCAAGTGCAAATTGCCGGGGCCGCACGATCCTGCGCAAACGGCGAGCCTGCCGGTCAATTGCGCCTCCGCGGCGGCGGCGAACGCCGCGGCTTCCTCGTGACGTACATGGATCCAGTCGATGCCACCTTTCGCCGAGCCTCCGGTCTGGCGAACAGCGTCCACGATCGGGTTGAGGCTGTCGCCGACGATGCCGTAGATCCGCTGCACTCCGGCAGCCTGGAGTTGTTCGATGAGCTGGGTGGCGAGTTCCTTGGCCATAGTGTGCAGACTCCCTCAGTGGATGGTGGTGGGCTGACATGGCCAAATATAGCCGGATTCCCTTTGCGGCGGCTGGATGCCTCCAGGCCGCAAAACGCGTCTCGAAGAGGCGTTCCGCCATGCTTACCAGGCGTTCCGGGGCAGGGGATGAATTCGGCCTCGTCATTCAAGAAAACGTGAAAACCCTCCCGTTAACCGTCTCGACACTTACCTTTGCAAATTTCTGTCGAAGGTCCAGACCCAGCCCAATCCATTCCCCTTTCATTGGTGAGCCATCCGGGCAGACATAATAGATGCCGGGAAAGAATATGTTTCATCAATGTGCCTTCAAAACGTCAATGTGCATTCCACCGCTACGGATACACCCCGCGGGGTTGGCGTCTGGCTATCTCTGGTTTTTTTCGGGGTTTGGAGAAGACGTTTTCGCTACTATAAATGCCAGTTCCGTAAATGTAGTGGCCCCGGCAACAGCATGGAACCACTTTTTCTCCGATTCCTCTGGCTGGGACAACCGTTCGTTGCTAGCGTGACCGCATGAGCCCCTCCAAGACCCCCGCGGAGATTCTTGACATTGACGGTGCCGAGGTTCGTGTCTCGAATCCGGACAAAGTGGTTTTCCCGGAACCCGGGCTGACTAAACTCGATCTGGTCCGCTACTACCTTGAAGTGGCCGATGGTGCGCTGAGGGGAGCCGGCGGCCGGCCGATGGTCCTCAAGCGCTTCCCCAAAGGCATCGATGCAGAGCCGTTCTTCCAAAAGCGCGTGCCGGAAAACCATCCGCCGTTCATCGACACAGCTACGCTCCACTACTCCTCCGGAACCTCCGCTGAAGAAACGGTCATCCGGGACGCCGCGGGCTTGGCCTGGGTAGTGAACCTTGGCTGCCTGGACCTCAATCCACACCCCGTCCGCGCCGAGGACCTTGAGCACCCTGACGAGCTTCGCGTGGACCTCGACCCCATGCCGGGTGTGGATTGGTCGCAGATCGTGGACACCGCGTACGTCGCACAGGACGTCCTCGACGACGTGGGTTTGGTGGGATGGCCGAAGACGAGCGGTTCGCGCGGGCTTCACATCCTGGTGCGGATCGCGCCGCACTGGTCCTACCGCGAGGTCCGGCTCGCCGCCGAAACCCTGGCCCGGGAGGTGGAGAACCGCGCACCGGGACTCGCCACCGCCAGGTGGTGGAAAGAGGAACGGGGTGAAAGCGTGTTCGTCGACTTCAACCAGAACGCCAAGGACCGCACCGTTGCCTCCGCCTATTCGGTCCGGTCACTCCCCGATGCCCGCGTCTCAACTCCACTGACCTGGGCAGAAGTACGCTCAGCCCGGCCGGACCAGTTCACGGTCCTCACTGTCCCTGGCCGCTATACCGATGTGGGTGATCCCCACGCCGGCATCGACCACGCCGTGGGGTCACTCGACGGGCTGCTGGCGTTGGCTGCCGAGCTCGGCCCGGCAGAAAAGGCTCCGCGAAGCGGGGACGGCTCAGGCCGCCGGATGCCCACGATGCCACTCATCGAGGTGGCCCGCACCAAAACGAAACCAGAAGCCCTCGCCGCGCTGGAGGAATGGAAAGAACGGCACCCGGACGTCGTCTCCGCTTTGCACCCGGCAGATGTCCTTATTGACGGGATGAGGGGATCCAGCTCGCTCTGGTACAGGGTTCGGATCAACCTGCAGCACGTTCCCGACAGCGGGCGCCCGCCGCAGGAGGAACTCCTTGCCGACTACGATCCTTGGGCGGGCAAGACATGGCCCGGACGGCCCGGGGCCTGACATGCAAGGCCTGTCCGCGTCACTGGTCCTCATCGCAGCGTTGGCAGTTGCAGCTCCCCTAGCCGTTCGGCTGCTTGATCCCGTGATCAAGGTGCCGATCGTGGTCTTCGAAATTGTCCTGGGGATCCTGTTTGGCCCCAGCCTGCTGGGCTGGATCGAATCCACTCCGTTCACCGACACCTTGGCTGATTTTGGGCTGGCGATGCTGTTTTTCGTTGCAGGGAACGAAATCGACTTCACGGCAATCCGCGGGCGCCCCATCAAACGTGCTTCCGCGGGATGGGTGATCTCCCTGGCAGCCGGAGTCGGCGCCGGCTTTGTGCTGGCTCCCGCCCCCGAGGCCGCCGTGATCATTGGAGTGGCCTTGTGCTCCACAGCATTGGGAACCTTGCTGCCCATCATCCGCGATGCGGGCGAATCCACATCTCCCGTCGGCACTGCCGTTGCAGCCCTGGGCGCCGTAGGCGAGTTTGGTCCCCTGATTGCGATTTCACTCTTCTTCTCCGGGAAGCAAGTGGGAACGGCTTCAGTGGTGTTGTTGGGATTTGTCCTCCTGACCGGCGTATCCATCTACTTCGCTTCAAAAGCACGGCACACTCTCTTCCACGCCCAGGTCACCAGGACCCTCCACACCAGCAGCCAATTCGCCATGCGGTCCATCATGCTGGTCCTCAGCTCGTTGGTTGTCCTGAGCATGGTGCTGGGGCTGGACATGCTGCTGGGTGCCTTCGCGGCCGGCGTCCTCTGGCAGGTAACCATCGCGCGTGCTCCCGAAGCTGACCGAAGAGTAATTGAAACAAAAATCGATGCGGTCGCCTTCGGATTCCTGGTGCCCATCTTCTTCATAGATACCGGTATTGATTTTGATCTCGGCGCGTTGACGTCAAGCCCTGCTACCCTCGCTTTGGTCCCGCTGTTCCTGGTGCTCCTGCTGGTCATCCGCGGCCTGCCGTCCTTGCTGGCGGCGCCCCGGGGCTCGACATGGGCCCATAAGCGGGCAATCCTGCTGTTCGGGGCAACGGGGCTGCCCATCATCGTGGCCGTAACCACCATCGGACGGGAGCAGGGATTCATCACCAGCGGAATCTCCTCCGCACTTGTCGGCGCCGGTATGCTCTCCGTCCTGTTGTTCCCCCTGCTGGCCCTGCTGCAACTCCAGCGCGGGGCCACAACGGCCCCTGCGGCGGCACTGCCGGCCGACAGCAGTCCACGCCCAGACCAACAGAAGCACGACGGCGACCTCCCGCCGTCGGGCGCTTCCGGCAGCAGCACCTAGGCGCAGCCAGCGTCGAACAGCAGGGACACACCACCAGGTTTTGCACCTGACCTCAGGCGTGCTTAGTGTGGATTCATAAGCTTCCTTAGCTTTAGGGGCGCGATACCCGCAGCGCTTCTCCCGTAGACAACAGGAGGACCATCATGACTGATCAGTACACGTTCCGAAACCCTGTCACCGCCTACGAAAAAATCTCCCCGCCGAAACAGCACCAACCCGAGCCGGGACTGGACGCAGAGTTGACGCCCACAGCGGATCTTGGTGAGGAAACCTACCGCGGAACCGGTCGGCTGGATGGCCGCAAGGCGATCGTCACCGGCGCGGACTCGGGCATCGGCGCGGCGACCGCCATTGCCTTCGCGCGGGAGGGTGCCGACGTCGTGCTTTCCTACCTTCCCGAAGAGGAAGAAGATGCCGCCCGGATCGCCGGCATTATTGAAGCCGCAGGCCGCAAGGCCGTCAAGGTGCCAGGCGATCTCAAAGACTCCGCTACATGCCGGGAGCTGGTGGATACCGCCATCGCGGTCTTGGGCGGAGTGGACATCCTGGTCAACAACGCAGGCAAGCAAGTGGCACAGGAAGACCTCGCAGGCATCACCGACGAGCAATTCGACCACACACTAAAGACCAATGTGTACGCGATGTTCTGGCTGACCAAGGCTGCACTGCCCCACCTGCCCGCTGGTTCAACCATTATCAACACCACATCGATCCAGGCTTACAACCCTTCGCCCACACTGGTGGACTATGCCACCACGAAGGCCAGCATCAACAATTTCACGAAGGGCCTGGCCCAACAGCTGGCCCCCAAGGGCATCAGGGTCAACGCGGTGGCACCCGGTCCCATCTGGACCCCGCTGCAGGTGAGCAGCGGCCAGCCCAAAGAGGCCTTGCCGGAGTTCGGGCACTCCACTCCCCTGGGCCGCGCCGGCCAGCCGGCAGAGCTTGCCCCGGCGTACGTGTTCCTCGCTTCGCCCGAATCCAGCTACGTAGTTGGCGAAACCCTCAACGTCAACGGTGGCAGCCCCACACCCTAGCCCGGAACCCGCAGCTGCCTGGCTGACGTGGTGGGAATGGACTCGTCCTTAAGCCCTGCCCTTGAGGATCATGTGCCAGTAGACCTGGGGGAACATGATGCGGTCCACCCACCACGACACCCGGCTTTCCTTCCACGTGGGCACTTTCGGGATGGTAGGCATAGGGCGATAGTGGTCGTCGAATTCAGCGAAGACCACCGTGGTGCGCGAAACAGTGAAGGGGCACACGGAATAGCCGTCGTACTTCATCGCGGGCGGCTTTCCCTGGCGGGCCGCCACGAGGTTCTTCGCCAGCACCTTGGTCTGCTTGCGCAGGGCACCGCCGGCCTTGGAGTTGGTGGTGGCTGCAGCGTCGCCCAGGGACCACACGTTGGAGTGGCGGACGTGGCGCAATGTTTCGGTGTCCACGTGGACGAACCCGTCCTGCCCACCAGGGGCTGGAAGATCCGTAGCTCTGAGCCACTCCGGCGCAGACTGGGGTGGGACGGCGTTCAGGACGTCGTACCCCAGCTCCTCAGTGGTGTTGGTGACGTTGTTGCGGATGGTCGCTTGCCTGCTGGCAGCGTCCACGGCCACCAATTCGCTGTTTGTCCGGAGCTCAATGCCGTATTCAGCAATTTTCCGCTCAAGCTCCCTGTCCACCTCGGGGATGCCGAATACGGTGGGATATGGCTGCACCATCACCACGCGGATCTTGTCCAGGACACCTTGCTCGCGCCAGTAGTCGCACGCCAGGTACATCGGCTTCTGACTGGCGCCCCCACACTTAATAGGTCCTAACGGCATGGTAAAAACCACTGTGCCGGACCGGATACTGCTCAGGAGTGACCAGGCCTTGGGTGCGAGCTCGAATTCATAGTGGGACGCACCGTACGGCGAATGGACAGCCTCGGCCAAGCCCGGCACTGAATCCCACCGGTACTGGAGTCCCGGACACACCACCAGATGTTGATAGCCCACGGTGCTGCCTGAGGCCAGCATCACCATGTTGGCCGTGGTGTCCACGTCCACCGCATGGTCTTTGATCCAGGCAACCCCCCGGGGCATCACGGATGCCTGGCTGCGGGTGGCTTCCTTGACCGCAGCCCTGCCGCCGGCGATGTGGGAGAACAGAGGCTGATAGAGGTGATGGTCCTTGGGTTCAATGAGGCCAATGTTCTTGACCCCGTATCTGCTCAGCCGGGCCGCAAGGGAGACTCCCGCATTGCCCCCGCCGATGATGACTACATCGTGCTGATGGGACATATCACTGGTTCTTTTCGGTCAGGGCGGAGCCTTTGTGGGCCGCCCGCGCGCCGGTCTTGTCTGATTCCACCACGTACTGCGGCTCGTCTTCAGTAGCTCGGTGGGTATTGCCGTCCAATTCGAAGTCGCTGGTCTTCTTCTCCACAATCTTCCCGTGCGTTTTGCCTTGGGAGGTGTTCCACTCCACGCGCGTTCCCTTGCCCAGTGCCATATCCGCTCCAATGTGTGGTGTTCAGCTCTGACTTCAAGCGCTCCACAATAGTAAGCATGATGATCTTTTTCGCGGAACCCTCCAGAGGACGTTGCTGGACGCAGCCTCAGCCGGGCGGGTCTTGCCCCACGAGACCGTCCACAGATTCGCGGATAAGGTCTGCGTGGCCATTGTGCCGGGCGTATTCCTCAATCATGTTCAGGAGGATGTAGCGCAGGCTGGGCAACTCGATGTCCGGACGGGACGCGATGGTGCCTTGCCGGGACGGGCCGCCTTCTGCCATAGCTGCTTCGAACAAGACCCTGGAGCGGGCAACAGCGTCACGCCACCTTTCATACAGCTCCTCCGGCGGGTCTCCGGCAGCGGAATTCCAGTCCCAGTCGGGGTCGGCGTCCCAGTCAACTGCGTTCCACGGGGGAAGTTGCCTGCGGCCATGGAGCCACTCGGTGGACATATCGTCCTCGAAGCGGGCCAAGTGCTTGAGCAGCCCACCCAAAGTCAACGACGACGGAGCGTGCCGGGCCCTCAGGCCGTCCCGGTCAAGTCCCTCCGTCTTCCAGGCAAACGTCGCTCTCTGTCGCTCAAGGAAGCCCATCAGGGTGGCGGCTTCATCGCCGTCCAGCGGAGGCTCCGTGTTGACCGGTTCGGTGGTGCCTGCTTGATCGTTCACAGCAGCTCCTGGTGATTCATCCGGAAGGAGTTCCCTGCTCCCGGTCGCGTGGCCCTGCTGACGGAGTGGACTTTCTGGTGATCAGCCACGTGATGAACCAGAGCACGACACCAATGGCCATGAGCCCGCCGGCCACTTGGTACTGTATGGGGTTCCTGCCCACCCAGGGACCAGCGAGGAAGGCGCAGAGGATGGCGGCCACCCACGGCAACTGACCGGGCGAGGTGAAAAAGACCTTGCGGTCCGGGTGCCTCTTGCGGCGGAGCACCACGCACGCCACGTTGACCACGGTGAAGACGCACAACAGCAGAAAAGCGGTTGTCCCCGACAGGTTGGCCACGATGTTGCTGTCCGGATCGATGCTGACGTACCAGATCAGTCCCAGGGCCAGGACGGTGGAGAAAGTGATGCCGGCCCAGGGTGAACGGCGTCCGGGCAGCACCTTGCCAAGGCCGCGCGGCAGGACATGCTGGCGGGCCATCCCATAGATCAGCCGGCTCGCCATCAGCATGTTGATCAAGGCAGTGTTGGCCACCGCAAAGACCGCCAGGAACGGAAAGATCTTATCGATCGGGAAATCCGGGGAGCCCTTGTGGACGACCTCGAGGAGTGCCGCCCCTTCGGATTCCCTGATCTCCCCCAATTCGGTGGGTGACAACACACTGACAACAGACACCGCTACCAGCATGTAGAGCAACACTGCGATACCGAGGCCCGTCAACATGGTTCGGGGAAAGATGCGCTCCGGGTTCTTGGTCTCCTCCACCATGTTCACGGAGTCCTCGAATCCAACCATGGCAAAAAAGGCAATGGACGTGGCGGCTGTAACAGCCAGGAACAGCCCCTTGTCCTGGTAGTCGGTGAACACCGTGATTTCCTGGATGTTGCCTGTTCCCTGCGCCATCACGAAGAACCCGACGCCGATCACAATGCACAGGGCGAGTACCTCAACCGAGGTCAGCACCACGTTGAACTTCACGCTTTCGCCAACCCCGCGGAGGTTAATTACTGCCAGCAACAGCATGAATGCCATTGCGACCAGTGTGATCATTCCTTTGTCAGGCGCGCCCATCCACCCGTTGACTTCCAGACCTCCGAACAGATTCTGGGCGAGGACATTCGCGGATGTTGATGCGCTGGTGATGCCGGAACACACCACGGCGAACGCCACAAGGAACGTGACAAAGTGGATCCCGAATGCCTTGTGCGTATACAGCGCCGCGCCCGCCGCCTGAGGGTACTGCGTCACCAGTTCCAAGTAGGAAAAAGCTGTCAGCGTCGCCACAATAAAGGCCAGAAGGAACGGCAACCAGACAATGCCGCCCACCGTCCCCGCCATCGTCCCGGTGACTGCGTAAACGCCCGCTCCGAGAATGTCGCCCACGATGAAGAGGAGCAGGAGTTTGGGCCCCAGAACCCGCTTGAGCTGTGGTTCTTCGTCCGGGGGTGAAGCTTGGTAGACGTCGTCGGATGTGGTGCTCATGGTTGACCTCCACGGCGGATACACGGTTCCCTGATCGTGTTAGTGACCTGACGTAACCCACTGTGAGCCTGTCCGTTGGCTTTGGCAACACTGTCGGCCCCGAAACCTGCCCTTCCGGAGTGCCGCACCCGTGCAATATTCTGGGCCCACCAGTGTGCGGCGGACGGCGGTCCGCTGGCCGTGGACTGTGGGCCCGAATCTGACCGCTCCGAAAGGACCATCCATGCTGATTTGCGCGGCCTGTGCGGTGGAACGTGATGAACCAGTTCCGGGTGTCTGCCCCATCTGTGCCGACGAACGACAGTACGTCCCTGAGGAAGGGCAACAGTGGGTCACTCTTGACCAACTCAGGACGGCCGGCCAGCGGATATCGCTCTCGGAAAGCGAACCAGGTCTTATCGGCGTCAGTACTGACCCGAAGGTCGGAATCGGCCAGACGGCCCAGCTGGTGGTGACGTCCCAGGGCTCGTTGCTGTGGGATCCGGTGGGCTACATCGACGACGACGCTGTGAAGGCGGTGCTGGAGCACGGACCTGTCCTGGCGATCGCCGCCAGCCATCCGCACATGTTCGGCGTGCAGGTCGAATGGTCACGGCGGCTGGGCGGCGCCCCGGTATGGGTGACTGAGGCAGACCACCAATGGCTGGGACGCCATGATCCGACCATTGCCTACTGGTCCGGCAGCATGTCGATCGCCCCCGGGCTGACCCTGCACCAAACCGGCGGACACTTTCCCGGCAGCGCCGTGGCGCACTGGGCGGCCGGAGCAGCCGGCATGGGGGTTCTGTTGACCGGTGACAGCGTGTTTCCCAATCCGGATCGCCGTTCCATCTCGTTTATGCGAAGCTACCCGAACCGCCTGCCGCTGTCCGGAGCCGTGGTGTTGCGGATCGCCGCGCAGTTGGACACGCTTGGGTTCGATCGCATCTATGGGAATTTCAACAACGTCATATCGTCCGGAGCCAAAGCCGTTTTGCACGACTCCGCTGAACGGCATGCCGCCTGGGTGCGGGGAGACTTCGATCATCTGACGTGAACTGTTGCTAAGGGGCAGTCCTCATCTTTTTCAGATGCAGTCCCCTGCAGGGAATCGCGGCCGAGACCAGGTCTTTGCTGTGCTGGTGCTGCGGGTCAGCGAAGAACTTATCGGTGTCGGTGAGTTCCACCAACCGCCCCTGATAGAGGACGGCTACCCGCTGGCACATGTGGCGCACCACGTCCATGTCGTGGGTGATCATCATCAGGGACAGCCCCCGCTCGCGGTGCAGGCGTTGCAGCAAGTCAAGGATGGTTCTTTGTGTCAGTGCATCCAGGGCGGAGGTTGCTTCGTCGCAAATGAGCACTTCCGGCTCCATCAGGAGCGCCCGGGCGATGGTGACCCGCTGCAACTGGCCGCCGGAGCATTGGCCCGGACGCCTGTCCAGCAGACTGGGTTCCAGTTCCACTTCCGTCATGGCGTCGCTCAGCCGTTGGGTTTTCTCGCTCGACGGGAGCCGCCGTGGCAAGGGTGCTTCCAGGCTTGCACGGAGTGTCATGCGGGGGTCGAAGGCGTCATGTGGTTCCTGGAACACCAGTTGGACGGCAGTCGGATCGGCAAGCCGGTCTGCTGACAGGGCCCGGGTGATGCTGCCGCTGCTCATTCCTTCCAGACCAACGATTGACCTGGCCAAGGTGCTTTTCCCGGAACCGGATTGGCCGAGCACTCCCAGGATCTCCCCCTTTTTCAGCTCGAGGGAAACAGCGTCAAGTGCTGGACTGCGACCCCGGTGGCCGCGGCCGAAATTCTTGACGACGCTGTTGAGGGTAAGGACATTCCGCGCCGGGTGCACCTGCTTCACAGTCCCTGATGGCAGGAGGTTTGATGCCTCCAGAAGCTTTTGCGTGTAAGGAATCTTCGGACTCCCCAGCACTTCCTCAGTGGTGCCCGACTCCACGATCTTGCCTGCCTCCATCACCAGGACGCGATTTGCGAAGGCCGCAACAGAGGCAAGATTGTGCGTGATGTAGAGAATCCCCAGACCACGCTGGCTCCGTTCGCGGTCCAGCAACTGCAGGATCTGGCGTTCCAGGACCTTGTCCAAAGCAGACGTTGGTTCGTCAGCAAGCAGGATCCCCGGCTGGCCCGCCAGGGCCACGGCTGTCATGGCACGCTGGGCCATGCCACCGGAAAGTTGGTGCGGGTAGGCCCGGGCGCCCCACTGCGGATCCTCGAATCCCACTTCAGCCAGCAGCTCCAGCACCTTCTCCTCCGCAGCTTTTCCGCGCAGGCCTGAATGGAGGCGGAGGGGTTCCCTCAGGTGGGCACGGAGGGTCTTGCTGGGGTTGAACATCTTCTTGGGCTGCTGGAAGAGCATCCCCAACCGGCCACCCCGGATGCGGTTCAGCTCAAGTCCGGAGGCACGGGTCACGTCTACGGAGTCCACATGGATGGACCCCGAGGCAATCCGCAAAGGCTGCGGCAGCAACTGCAGGACGGACCGGGCAGTCATGGTTTTGCCCGACCCGGAACCTCCTACGAGCGCTACAAACTCGCCGGGATGCACGGCCAGGCTCACACCGGAGAGAATCGGGCGTCCTGCGTCTGTGCCCAGCACAGTCAGGTTCTCGATCACCAGTTCAGGCATGCTGGCCCTCCACTACCAGGACATCCACCGGGTCGGCTGCCCGCCGTGACGTCCGCTGGCCGATCAGCGTTACACACAGGGCAACCAGGAAGATGGTGAGGCCCGGAGCAATGATCCCCCACGGTGCCCGCTCCGCATACGGCTGGGCCGCTGCCACCATGGAACCCCAGTCGGATTGTGGCGGTTGAACGCCCAGCCCGAGGTAGGACAGGGCTCCCACGCTGATCAGGAGCTGTCCGAAACGCAGTGTCGCCTGCCCCAGCATCGGCGCTGCGAGGTGCGGGATGATGTGACGGAAGACAATGAACGACGGCGAACAGCCCACCACGCGCGCTGCTTCGACGAACCCGCGGGCAGAAACGTCGTAGGCCAACGTCCGGGCCAGGCGGGCAAACGGCGTCCACCCGGTTACGGTCAGGGCGACCAGCAGGGACGTAAAACCTGTGCCCATGGCCGCGACGATGAACAATGCCACCACCATCTCCGGCAGCGCCAACAAGACATCATTGGTACGGGTGAACAGTTCGTCTACCCAGCCCTTCCGCCGGGCGCTGAGCACACCGACCACCAAACCAATGATTCCGGTCAGGACCGTGGCCAGTGCCGCCACCACCAAAGAGAACCGGCCGCCGTCGAGCAAGCGGCTGAGCGTATCCCGCCCAAGGTGGTCCGTCCCCAACCAGTGTGTGGCACTGGGTGGCGCGAGCCGTGCAGCGAGGTTCTGATCGTCCGGTGGAAAAGGTGCCAGCCACGGTGCAGCCGCGACGGCGGCAACTATCAGGACGAGAATAACGACGGCGGCGCCGTCGAGCACTGACCGTTTACGCAAGGGCGCCACTCACCTTTGGGCTCAGAATCCGGTGCAGGAAGTCCGCGAGGGTGGTGATGGCAACAGCCAAAGCCACCACAACCACCACGCCTCCTTGCGCCAAGGGGATGTCACTGTTGACCACGGCGTCGTAGAGAAGGCGGCCCATCCCGGGGATCGCGAAGATGACCTCCACAATGACCGAACCTCCCAGAAGACCGGCGAACCACACCGCGAACAACGTGGACAACGGAACCAGGCCGTTGGGAACAACATGCCGCAGGACAGTCTGCACGTGGCTAAGGCCGCGGGCCCGGGCAGCGGGAATGTGCTCCGCCTCAAGGGCATCGATCATTCCCGAGCGGACCGCTGAGGTGAAGAAGCTGATGGGCCGAAGGGACAGCGTGGCGGCCGGCAGGACAATGGACGACGCCGTATTCCACCCGGCCGAGGGCAGCCAGGAAAGCTTGAGGGCAAAGACCAGCACCAGCAGTGGTGCCAACCAGTATTCCGGCATGGCAATAAAGGACTGTGTGACAGTTGTGATCAGTTTGTCGGTTTTGCTGCCTTGCTTCAGGGCCGCAACAATGCCCAATGGGAGGGACACCAGCACGGCCGTGCCCAAAGCCACCAGCACAAGGCTGAGGGTGATGCCCAAGGCAGGCAACACCTGATCAATCACCGGTGTACGGCTAATGTGCGACAACCCCATGTCCCCTGTGAAGAAGTCACCCAGCCACCGGAGATATTGCACGGGAAGCGGATCGTTGAGTCCCAGGCTTTCCGCCAGTGCCTGAACGGTGGCTTCGTCCACCACATCGCCGGCTACACGGGACCGGATAATTTTCCGGACCGGATCGCCTGGGGTCACGTAAGGAATCAGGAAGACGGCGAAAGACGACAGCAGGACGGCGACCACCAGGGTCGCCGTCCGCTTCGCAAGGAACGTGATCATACGTGCTTCGGTTGTCCCAGCCCGTTGTCAGGAGCCGGCCTTGGCCGTTTGCGCGGTCAGGACGTAACGGGACAGCGGGTCCTGGACGTAGGACAGGACGTTGCTGCGGACAGCGTCCGTGGCTTGTTCATTGACCAGCCACAGGTTCACGGCTTGGTCGTTCAGGAGTTGACCGGCTTTGCCATACAGCTTGTACCGTTCCTCAGTGGTGGAGGTCCGGGCAGCTTCTGTGATGATTGCGTCGTACTCTTCGTTGCAGAAGTGGCTCAGGTTGTACGTGCCCTTGCAGGTGTAGTCGGCCGTCAGGAAGCCAATGGGATCGGCAATGTCAATCAGCCGGTTGCGCTGGCTCAGGATCATGTCATAGTTGCCAGCCAGAACGTCCGGTTCAGCCGAGGCGTATTCCTTGGCCTGGATGGTCACTGGAACACCAATGTCCTTGAGGTTGTCCTGAATCACCGTTGCTACGTCGGCGAACTCCGTCCGCTCCACGATGGCGATGATCTCCAGCGGCCTGTCCGCGGTGTAGCCGGCATCGGCCAGGAGCTTCTTCGCCTCGTCCAGGTTCTGCTTGGGAGTCTTGGCTTCGCTGGATGCCCATGGTTCGGAGGGCGCGATGGGACCAGCTGCAGGCAACGCCGCGCCTTCGTAGACGCTGGCGGCCAGGGCTTCCAGGTCCAGAGCGGACCGGAGTGCCTTGCGGAAATCCACGTTGTTGAAGGGTGCCCTGCCGTTGTTCATGTACAGGGTGGCCGTGCGGGGTGAATCTGCCTTCAGGACGGACACCTCGGGTGCACTCTCAAGCGTGGACAGTGCGGAGGCTGGAATGGACAAGGAAATGTCGGCCTCGCCGGTTTGCACTTGCGCGGCCCTGGTAGCGCCATTGGTGATGAAGCGGACTTCTGCGCCAGCCAACTGCACCTTTCCGCCCCAGTAATTCTCGTTGCGGTCCAGGGTCAGGGACTGCTTCGCCTTCTCAGACACTGGGGTGAACGGTCCCGTGCAGTGGCCGAAGGGACTCACCGTGGCACCGGTATAGGCAGCAGGCGCGAGGATGCCCGTGTTGACGCTCGCCAAGCGGAACGGCACCAGCGGATTCTCCACCGGCGTGGTGACGCGAACGGTCTTGGCGTCAGTTGCCTGGACTCCACTGACAATGCCCGGGCTGAACGCCCTTGCAGGCACCTTGGCCTTAAGGACTGAGTTCAGCGAAGCGGCGACGGTCTCTGCGGTGAGATCGGTACCGTCCTGGAACTTCACGCCTTCACGGATGGTGAAGTCCCACTCAAGTGGTGAGACCTGCTTCCACTCAGTTGCCAGGAACGGGACCACCTTGCCCTGGGCGGAATCATATTTGGTCAGGGTTTCCAGGCAGCCGGACAACGACAGAATGTACGCGGCATCGGACTCCAGGGCCCAGTTGGCCACGGGGGCCCGGAAGTTATCCACGACGATGCGCTGGTTGGTATCGGCCACTTTCCCGGTGGCGCCTGTCTGTCCACCGCTAAGACCACAACCGGTCAGGGAAAGAAGTGCAGCGACCCCAAGGGCTGCTGTGGAACGGCTGAGTTTGCGCAAAGGGAACCGCCTGCGATGTATGCCCGGAACGGGAGGGCATGGGGAAATGGAGACTATTTAGGTTAGCCTTACCTCGGCGCAACAGCAAAAACCGGGCGCTTCGCAGACGCGTCACAATGTGCCTGACATCACCCAGCCCAACCATTCGCCCGCTGCGGCATCCTGCGCCCAGATTCAGCTTTCCCGGGCTTTCCGGGTAGCCGCGTCATTGGCTTTCTGCAGTGCCTGGACCAGCTCATCCTTGTTCATGGTTGAACGGCCCTTGATGTCCAGCTCGCGGGCCCGCCGGTAGAGGTGCTCCTTGGAAGCGTTGGCGTCCACTCCGCCGGCAGTGGGCTTATCCGAGCTGGCCCCTCCAGCCGCGTGGTCATCGGAAGGTCCATTTTCCTCTTTGGGTTCCCAATGGTCGCCCACCTTCTCGTAGCTGTGCTTCAGCGACGCGAAAGCCGTGCGGGCGGCCCTGCCCTCATCGCCGTCATAGGAATCCATCGCCGAGTCGTAGGTCTTGGCGAACGTGTCCTGGGCCTTCTGATCCGAGCGCTGGAGCGTCGATGGCAACTCGTTTTTCCGTGCATGATCATTCTTGCCGGTCTTGGGCATGGCACTCACTCTCCTGATCCAGGGAACAACTACAGCATGCGACAGCAGACGCATGGATGCTCGTTCAGCCTACTAAAGGACCGGAATTGATGGGGGCGTAGGGTGGAGGAGGACGAAAGGAGCACTTCATGAAGAAAATCCTCATGGTACTAACCAGCGTTTCCGAGCTCGGCGACACGGGAGAGAAGACCGGCTACAACGTGGCAGAGGCCGCACATCCCTGGAAGGTCTTCAAAGACTCAGGCCACTTCGTCGATTTTGCTTCCATCAAAGGAGGCCAACCTCCGCGCGACGAAGTGGACACGGACGATCCCATCCAGGTTGCCTTTACCCAGGATGAGACAACACGCGCCGGCCTGTACAACACCGCACGCGTCGACGTCGTAGACCCCGCACAGTACGATGCCATCTACCTCGTGGGCGGCCATGGGACCATGTGGGACTTCCCGGACAGCGAAGGCCTGCAGAATCTGGTGGCCAGCGTCTACAACGCGGGCGGTCTGGTCGGTGCCGTCTGCCATGGGCCGGCCGGCCTGTTGAACGTAGAACTGGACAACGGGTTCAGGCTGGTTGAAGGCCGCGACGTAGCCGCGTTCACCAATGACGAAGAAGTGGCTGCGGGGAAAGACAAGGTCATCCCGTTCTTCCTGGCGGACCGGCTCGAGGAACAGGGGGCCCGCCACGTCTCCGCAGGGGTCTTCGAGGAGAAGGTAGCGGTGGACGGCCGCTTGGTTACGGGCCAGAACCCCGCCTCGGCCGCTGGCGTGGCCAAGGAAATGGAAAAGCTCTTCGCCGAAGTCATCCACCAGGAAAAGGCAGAAGAGCAACACGAGGCAGAAGCAGTGCGTGCGGAGAAGGACGCAGAGAAAAGCGCCCGGAAGGCTGATGCCGACGCCGACCACTGATTACAAGTAGTCGCGCCCCCGTTCGCGGGCGATTTCCACCAGCGTGGAGTGGAATGCCACTTCGGCGGGGGCGTAGACCTTGTCCTGGCGCTGGGCCAGAAGTACCCGCCGTAAGGGGGCGTCCGGGCCCAAACTGAGGACGCGGACATCGGGATGTTGGAGTGCAACAGCCGTCTTAGGCACCATTGCCACGCCCATGCCCACGCTGACCATGGCCTGCGCCTCCTGGTAGTCGTTGGCCAGGAACCCGATGTTTGGTTCAAAACCAGCATCGTGGGCAGATCGCTGCAACACTTCCACTACCGGATGAGCTTCAGCGCGCACTATCCATGACTCCTTCCGGAGTTCACGCATACTTACTTCCTCACGGTCAGCCAAGGGGTGCCCCTTGGCCACGAGAATCACCGTGCTCTCCTGGAAGACCTCAGTGATGCGGATGGACTCATCACTGAAACGGTTCCAAGGGTAATCCCACAGCAGACACAGTCCCGTTACCCCGGATTCAAGGTCCGAGACCAATTCGTCGAAGCGGGCACTGCGCACAGAAAGTCCAATGGCGGGGTAACGCTTCTTGAATGCCCGGATGACAAGCGGGAGAAACGATCCCGCCAACGTGGGAAAAGTACCAACCGTCAGTGACCCGCGGCGCAGCCCCGCGATCTGGTCCAGGTCCGCGCGGGCCGCCCGCATCTGCCCAACAATTTTCCGGGCGTGCCCTGCCAGTATCTGGCCGGCCTCGGTGGGGACTACGCCGCGCGAACGGCGGTTGAGGAGAGGCTGTCCGACTTCCTGCTCGAGCTTGCGCAACTGCTGCGAAACGGCCGATGGCGTATACAGCATGGTGTCGGCCGCAGCGGTGATCGATCCCTGCTCGACCACTTCCACCAGCAGCGCAAGCCGCCGGACATCGAATAGTTCGGCGTTTTCATCCTTAAGCATGCGTTCATGCTCCTGTCCAAGTGGTTCATTCACTGTATTTACGGGAGACCGACTTGCCACAGAGCCAGCTTTTCCAGACATTGGCGTATCCGAATCCAGTCACTGTGAGCTGACACCCTTGTGAATTAAGCATCCCTTCAGCCCCCATCATATATCCAACATTGTCTTCATTTGTGATCCCGATCATCCTCGTACAAGAAGAACATCACCGAGATGCAGGGAACACCATGAAGATAGAAGCGGAATGGATGCGCGGGGGCACCAGCAAGTGCTGGGTCTTTGAAACTGCTCATCTGGAAGAAGCCGGCACCGACGTCAACGAGCTGCTTCCCAGGCTCTTCGGAAGCCCGGACTCCCGCCAGATCGATGGGGTCGGCGGGGCCACCTCCACCACCAGCAAGGCGATGATCCTCAGTCGGCCCGACGACGATGAAGTCGATGTCGAATTCACCTTCGCCCAGGTAGGCATCGAAGAGGCAGCCGTGGACTGGGGAAGCAACTGCGGGAATTGCTCCGCGGTTGTGGGGCTTTACGCCATTGAAAAAGGCTGGGTTTCGCCCGACGGCGATTCCACCCGCATCGTCACCCGCAACACCAATACGGGCCAGATCATCATCCAACGGGTTTCGACCCCCGAGGGCGCACTGCCGATCATTCCGGATGCAGACATGCCCGGCGTCGTTTTTCCTGGCTACAGGGTGGGTCTTGGCTTCCGTGATCCGGCAGGAAAAACCACCGGCAAGCTCCTTCCTACCGGCGCGCCGACGGACGTCATTGTCGCAAACGGCACCCGGTGGACGGTATCAATGGTCGACGCCGGTGCGCCGGTGGTCATGGTGCGTGCCGAGGAGTTGGGACTGGACACTGCCCGTTATGAAACCTGGAGTGCCGGCGTCGAACTGCAGCTGGATACTTTGGACATGATCCGACGCCTCGCAGCTGTCCGGATGGGCCTGGCGGCCAGTCCTTCGCAAGCCGCGCGGGCCGTCCCCAAGCTTGCGATCGTGGGCGCACCCACCGGGGAGGACCTGGAAGGCGACGTCAACGTCATGATGCTCTCCATGGGCAAACCGCATCCGGCGTTGGCCATCACGGGAAGCATCGCTTTGACACTGGCCGCCCGCACCCCGGGAACAGTGCTGAACCACATTACCGGTATCCCTTCCCGCCCCACGCTAAAACTCCGCACGCCGGCCGGCGTGATTGAAACCTGGACCGAACACCGGGACGGTTCCCTCCTGGTGGGCGTCGACCGGACCGCCCGCACCATCGCCACCAGCATCATTCACGTCCCGGAGGCTCTCGGCAGTGCCGTCGAAGCCCCGCTGGCATCAGCCACTCAATGAGGAGACACCACCATGGCTAAAGTTACTTACCAACCAGCTCCCGAATCGGAGAGCGAAACCCGGGATCAGAATTCCGGCAGTCCCAACCGCCACCGCCGTATCCTGCTGGTAACGGTTGCCGCTTCCGTGATCCTGGGCCTGGTTGCCATCCTGTTCGGGGGCGCCATCTTCAACCCGGCGGCCACCCCGGAATCGGAGCCGACCATGACTGCCATCCAGATCATCCCGCTGGTCATCCTCGTGGTGATGTTCGTCGTCGCCACGAAATGGCCGCTGAACATCGGGGTTATGGGACTGGTAGCATCCTTCGGCGTTGGCTACTTCATGCTGGGCATGACGGACAAGGAAATCCTGGCGGACTTCCCTGCCAACATCGTCATCACCATCATCGGTGTCACGTACTTCTTCAGCATGGCCCAACGGAATGGGACCATCGACATCATCGTCCAGACGTGTGTCCGGCTGGTTCGCGGCAAGACCATGCTCCTGCCTTGGGTGTTCTTTCTCCTGGCAGCATCGCTGACAGCCCTTGGCACCTTCTCCCCTGCCGCCGTCGCCCTTCTTGCCCCTGCCGCCATAGGGCTGGCCTATGAATCACGCATCCACCCCGTCCTCATGGGTGCCTTCATCATCAACGGAGCACATGCGGGTGGATTCTCACCGCTGTCAGTGGCGGGTGTTCTGGTCCACGACATCGCAGTGAAGAACGGCTTCCCCATCTCGCAGGGCTCACTCTTCGCCGCAAGCTTTGCGCTGAACCTCATCCTGTCAGTTTTGACAGTGGTGCTGTTTGCCCTCCTGGGCAAGATCCGCGACGGCGCCACAGGCCAGCTCGCTGACCTGGACACCACGCATACCGCCCGGCCACACGGCCAGCAGATCCTCACGCTGGCACTGATCGTCGCAATGCTTGTCTGCGCCTTGGGCTTCCACATGCCTATCGGCTTCGTGGCACTCTCCGCAGGACTGCTCTTGGCGCTGGTCAACATCAAGGAACACCAGACGTTCATCGGCGGAGTCTCCTGGTCCACCGTGCTCCTGGTCGCCGGCATGATCACTTACGTATCCCTGCTGCAGCACGTAGGCGTCATCGATACGCTCGCCGAGCAGGCACTGGCACTCGGAGCCCCGCTCCTCATTGCACTGGTTCTTTGCTACGTCATCGGCGTCGGCTCGGCCTTTGCATCCTCCACCGCCCTGCTCACGGCTTTCATCCCCTTGGCGGGACCGTTGCTTGCAACCAGTTCACTGAGCGCCTCGGGCACCGTGGCAGCACTGGCTATCGCCGCGACCGTCGTCGATGTATCCCCGTTCTCCACCGACGGCGCACTGGTTGTCGCCAATGCCCGCGAAGACGATCGCCAGCGTGTCTACAAGCAACTGATGGTGTACGCCGGCGGTGTGGTCCTCGTAGCACCCGCACTGGCCTGGGCACTGCTGGTTCCCACCGGGATCATGTAAGTCCTGGACCCCACTGACCGCCGAAGTACAGGTTCGGCAAGCGTAGGGGATCGTACCTGCATACCGTCGCAACAGGAAGCCCGAACCTCGGGCGCAGGGACCGGCACCATACGCACCAAAGGCAGGGCCACCACTGAGGTGTCCCTGCCTTTGGTTTCAGGCACTGACGCGCTTCAGCTGTGGGTAGATGGCTTCCACAGGGGCACTAAGTCCGGCCTTAAGGTTCACGGATGTCTCATCCGCGAGGACTTCATACTCGCCGGCCTGGACGGCGTCGAAGATGGTTGCCACCAAGTCCGCGGGGGCGGTTTTCGGCTCGGCGGAGTGCGCGGCCATGGGGGTGTCAACGTAGCCAACATGGACCCCCACGACATGCACGTTCCCGGCGGCGAGTTCAAGGCGCAGGGAGTTCGTGGCTGACCACAGGGCCGCCTTCGTGGCACTGTAGATCCCTGCCACCGCATACCAGCTCAGGGCGGAATGAATGTCAATGAGCACCGACTCCTCCTTGGCGGACAAGACCGGAGCGAAGGCCCTGGCCAGGAACAACGGCCCAAGGAAATTGGTCTCCACGTTGTGCCGGATCTCCTCATCCGTGTGGCTGAGGATGCCAGGCGTCGGTGTGCTGGCACCGGCATTGTTGATGAGGACTGTTGTGTCCTGCGCAGCCTCGACGGCCGCCCGAACGGATGCCGGATCCGTGACATCCAAGGTGAGCGGGACGATGCGATCATCGCCCCACGTGCGCGGATTCCGCGCCGTGGCATAAACCTTGCTCGCACCGCGGGCCAAAGCCTCGTGGACAAAGTGGGTGCCAATGCCACCGTTGGCCCCAGTGACGAGGACAACTGCATCAGTCAAGACGGACGTGTTCAGTGAAGGCATGATGGGGACTTCTTCCTGGTGGGCTGGGCTGTGGGGGAATACTGATCCCTGATGGGAAAACCACTTATTGACTTCACTCATAACTGAGTGCTCTCAGTAGTTATTCCCCCACGCCCTCCAGTGCTACGGCGTGACCTTGAGTTCCCTGATGGTCATATCCCGGAACGTCGCTGTTCCTTCATGGGCGTAAAGACGGATGCCGTCGTCGCCTTCAAGGGGGAACACCCGGTGCGAGTGCACCACGCGCCCATCTCCAACGAGTATTTCCACACTGGTTCGATCCACCAGGATCCGCAGCGTGAGGCGGCCTGTGGCAGGGTCCACCGGCGTTTGCGTTTCGCCGGCTGTCGGGTTGATCGTGGGGCGGCGATTGACGTACGTGAACGGGCCACCCAGGAAGACCCCCGCGGCCACGTGCCTGCCGCCACCGGGTGCTCGGCAGACCTCCAACCCGAGATTGGCGGGCGGCGCAGCCGGATCCCACACCAGTTCGCACGTGAGGTCGTAAGCGGTCGAGCGAATCTCCAGGTCATGTGTACCCGCAACCGCCACGTCACCCACGCGATGTGTTCGCGTTACGTGGTCACCCAGCGCAGAGGTGGGGGCGGAGGCGAGATAATAGGCGCCATTGCCACGCTTGAGCCGGATATCCCGGACGATCATGTCATCGCCGTTGTAGCCCTCAGTGGCAAGGGTTGGCGTGTTGTGGGGGTAGTCCCAGAAATTTGCCCAACCAATCGCCCGTCGGAGGGTTGGGTCCTCCACCCCCGACGCGTCGTGATGCGGATATGTTACTGCGCCATAAAAGTCGAAGCCGTAATCGAGCCATTCCGGCTCAGGATGGTCTGGAGCAAAGGAGCTGCCGTCAAAAGCTCCAGTCCAGTAGGCATAGGTTGCCGGCAGTCCGCGGCCCTTGCCGTTTGCACTGGTGCCCAGCACCCAGTGCCGGGTGCCGTCGTCGGCGGTCATCCTAAAGAGGTCGGGGCACTCCAGCAGCCCCAAATCGCTGCGCAGAAACTCGCCAACCCGCGTCCAGGAGCGCAGATCCGGGGACGTGTAGAAACCCAGCTTTTGCCCCTCCGCGTTGGCCATGAACCACCGGTTGCGGTCCTCGTCCCAGATCACCTTGGGATCGCGGAAATCGTGAACCCCCGGGTTGGGCAAAACCGGAGCCTGGCCACCTGATATGAAGGACCGGCCCCTGTCTGTGGAGTACCAGAGGTACTGTGCCTGCCGGCCCTCCGGCGCCTGGGTGACGAGTGCCACCACCGTACCCGCCCCGTAACCCGCAGTATTCCGCTCATCAACCACCAGGCATCCGGACCAACAGTCGCCGTTGGAATTGCTGAACTTCGGCACCGCGACCCCGCGGTCCCTGAACGCGACGTGATCAGTGGTGGTGGCACGGCGCCATGACGTGCCGCCACCGCCGTTGATGTAGTCAGCGTTATACAAGTAGTAGTAGTGGTACTCCCCATCGAGGTAGATGGGTCGCTGGGGATCGTTCTTCCAGTTGTCAGGCACGCTGAAGTGATAGACCGGGCGCATCCGCGATGATCCTTTCGAGGCTGGGCCACCCGCCGCCATGGCGGGCTCTGCAGGGCTGGACAGCGCCAGGGACCCGCCCAGCGCAACCGCGCCGGCGCCCGTCAGTAATCCACGGCGGGTAATCGGTGATGAGATTTCCATGGGTTCACAGTCCTTTCGGGATGAGGTTGCGGGCGCTGTCAAAGATCCCGGCCATCGTCCAGGCATCGAAGGAGAGGAGCCGCGCCGACCCTTCAGTGGCTGCCAGCGTCACGCGCTCGCCGCCCAGGGTCGGGTAGACGCGGGCCGTGAGCGGCTTGCCGTTGGCGAAAATTTCGACGGCGGACCGGTCCACCAACACGCGCAGGCGCACCCGGCCGTCCGTCATCGGCAGGGGCCCGGATTTGTCTTCCGCATCGATGGTGGGGTCGAGGCTGCTGCGCGTACGGTCCAGGCGAAGGGTGCCGCCGGGGGTCCCATCAGCGGCCCGGTCCAGCACGATCACTGTCTCCTCGGCCCCGTCCGACGACGCCAGCACTCCGAGCCGGACCTCTGCCCCGGGTGCAAGTTGCACATCCAGTTCAAGGTCCAGCTGGTTACCGGACACGCCGGTCTCCACGGACGTACCCGCCCCCACCATCACGTGGCCGGGGACGCTGAAGAGGCTTCTGCGCAGCTTCTCTACTTCGGGAACCGGTGCGAACTCCAGGGTTCCGTCGTGCGCCAACGTGGCGACGCGCGGCAAGCTCATGACGCCCGACCAGCCCGCTTCCACCATGGCGGCATCGCTTCGCCCTTCCTGCATCCAGCCGAACATGACACGCCGGCCGGACTCATCCTGGAACGATTGCGGTGCATAGAAGAACCGCCCTCCGAAGTCCAATCGGTGCAGCGTATCCGGCTCGAACGTATCGCCGCCGTAGCGGCCGGTCCAATACAGCGGGTGGCGGGTTTCGCCGTCGTCCCACGCGGAGAAGACCAGCACATCCGGCGAGCCGTCAGCGGGCGCAGACCCCAACGATCCCTGCCCTGCCCGGAAGAGGTCAACGCATTCCCACATCGTCCCGGTCCAGTCAGTGTCGGCGGGGTCGCCCTGCGAGGCATCCCCGATCATCAGCGGGCCCAGGTAGTCCCAAGACCGCAGGTCCGAAGACTCATAAAGGAACGCCGTGCCGCCGAGGTGTCGAATTCCTGAACCCACCAGCTGGCGCCATGTGCTTCCCTCGCGCCATACGCAATGATCGCGGTAGGCCGTGATGTCAACGCCGGCAGGTGGGGCACCGATAACAGGGTTCCCGGGGTCCTTGGTCCAGCTCAGCAGGTCAGGGGTTCCTACAGCGACGCACGGCAACTCCTTGCCCTCTGCGCGGCCCGAATACACCAAGGTGGGCGTGCCGCCGTCGTTAACCAACACCCCGGACCAGCAGCCCTCGGCGTCAGGTCCCTCGGAGGGTTCCAAAGCAACAGGCTGGTCAATCCACGTGACCAGGTCGGTGCTGGTGGCGTGGCCCCACTGGATGCGGTGGTGGAAAGCGCCCTCGGGGTTGTACTGATAGAAGAGGTGGTAGGTGCCGTCCCAGTGACTGACACCGTTGGGGTCGTTGAGCCAACCGGCCGGTGAGACAAAGTGGAAGCGCGGCCTCAGGGGATCGGCTTCGGCGCGGGCCACCAGCTCATCCTGCGGAACGGTGGCGAGCGGATGGGTCAGTTCAGTCATGCGGAAGCCTCTTCTTGAGCGATCGACGCCGGGTGGCCGGGGTGGAGTGGTTCACTCGCCAGGGCATGGCCGCCGGCAGCGGCCCATGGGCGGTACAGGTGGCAGCGGACCCAGTGACGGTTTTCGGGGTCCCCCACCTGATGACGGACGGGTGCTTTGTCCGAGCACGCCTGGTCCGGGTCGCCGCCGAAAGCGCAGTGTGTGGAAGCCATGACCGCCTGCCGCAATTCGGCTCTACGGACGGGATCGTACGAGCCTGCCCGGGCGGGATCCGGGACAGCCGACACCAGGAGTTGCGTGTACGGATGCGCGGGGTTGGCCAACAGGTCCAGGGACTCCCCTTCCTCCACCAGTTCACCGGCGAACATGACCGCGGTCCGGTCCGCCAGGTACCGGGCGGAGGCGAGGTCGTGGGTGATGTAGAGCATGGAGATGCCTTGCTGGTCACGGAGCTTGCGCATGAGGTTCAGAACGCCGATCCGTACGGAAACGTCCAGCATGGAGGTAGGCTCATCGGCCAGGATGACCTGCGGTTCAACGGCGAGCGCCCTGGCTATCGCAACGCGTTGGCGCTGACCGCCGGAGAGCTCGTGCGGATACGAGTTCAGCATGTCGGCCTCCAGGCCAACAGTGGTCATGAGCTCCTCAAGCCGCCGCTGGGTCTCCTCCTGGGAACCACCATTCTTCCCGTGGATCGCCAGGGAGCGCCGCAGGAAATGCTCGATCCTGTGCGCCGGGTTCAGGGAGCCAAAAGGATCCTGGAACACCATCTGCAGCTGGGACCGAAACGCCCGCGACGCCTGGAAACGATCCCGCTTCAGGACATCGACGCCGTCAATGAGAATCTCCCCGGAGCTCGGCTTTTCCAGACGGGCGACACAGCGGGCCAGGGTGCTCTTCCCGGAACCGGACTCCCCCACGAGGGCCACGATTTCGCCTTGGTGGATGGTCAGATCAACCCCATGCAGAGCGCGGACGGACCCGCGGGAGAACAGGCCGCCCATCGGGAAGGTCTTTCCCAAGCCTCGAATCTCAAGGGCGGGGGTGCCGGTAGTGGACACGGCCGATGGGCTCATCAGGGAGTGGCTCATCGTGCGGCTCCTTCCAGGTTTGCTGAATCAACCACCGGGGCGTCGCCACCGAACGGAGCCACAAAATGGCCGGGTGTCACCTCGGCGAGGTCCGGGATGTTCCGGAACTTCACGCCGTCGGGCAATCCCGTCAGCGGAACGCGTGGACCGGTGAGCGGCGGGAATGCGCCCATCAGCGCCTGGGTGTACGGATGGCGGGGGGTGGCGTAGACGTCCTGGGCTTTGGCGGTTTCCACGATCCGGCCTCCGTACATCACGGCCATCCGGTGCGAGAGTTCCACCATCAGGGACATGTCGTGCGTGATGAAAAGGACGGAGAAGCCGAGTTCGCGCTGAAGCTCCTTGATCTGGGCCATGATTTCCTGCTGCACCACCACGTCCAGCGCGGTGGTGGGTTCGTCGAGGATCAACAGTGATGGCTTGAGCGCAACGGCCATGGCAATAACGGCACGCTGACGCATACCGCCGGAGAGCTGGTGCGGATAGGACTTCAGCCGTGCGGGATCGATCCTTACAAGTTCCAGCAACTCACCGGCACGCCTCATCGACTCTTTACGGGAGTAACCGGCGTGGGTGGTGAAGATGTCCACGATCTGTTCTCCGATGGTCAGCACCGGGTTGAGCGAGTTCATGGCTGACTGGAACACCATTGCAACGTCCTGCCACCGAAAACGCCGCAGCTCTTCCGGGCTCATGGCCAGGACGTCCTTGCCGCCAAAGGAGATGCTTCCGCCTGCGATCTTTGCGGGATCCTTCAGGAGCCTCATGATGGAGTTGGCAATGGTGGACTTCCCACAGCCGGACTCCCCCGCAAGGCCGAATACCTCACCGGTGCCGATGCTGAAGGAAACGCGGTCGACGGCGGTGGTGGAGCGGGTGTCACCGATGTACTTGACGGTGAGGTCCTTGACGTCAAGGACCGGTTGGCGGGAGCCGAAAGAAACTTGGGAGATGGTCATTTGGCGGTGCTCCTTTCGGTGTTCGTGGGTGTTGTTTTAGGCGTTTTGATCTTCCGAAGCCGCGGATTGGTGACCTCGTCCACGGCGTAGTTGATGAGGGCGAGGGCGAAAGCCACCAGCGCGATGCACACGCCGGAGGGGACAAAGACCCACCAGCTTCCGGTGAGCAGTGCACCTTCGTTGCCGGCCCAGAAGAGGTTGTTGCCCCAGGAGACAGTGCTGACATCGCCCAGGCCCAGGAACTCCAGGCCTGCTTGGGCGCCGATTCCGTAGATGACGCAAGCCAGGAGCGTACCCATGACGATCGAGGCCATGTTGGGCAGGATCTCGCGGAACATGATCCGGCCGGCCCGTTCGCCGGACACCACGGCTGCAGCCACAAAATCCTTGGAACGGATGGACAACGCCTGCGATCTCAACACGCGGGCGGAACCGGCCCATCCGGTCACCACGAGTACCAGGATTACGGTCCCCAGTCCCGGCGGAAGGAACGCGGCCAGGATGACCAACAGCGGCAGGCCGGGCAGCAGCAGGAAAACATTGGTGACCAGGGACAGTGCTTCGTCAATGAATTTGCCGAAGTACGCCGAGGCAAGGCCCACCAGGATACCGATGAAAGTGGATGCCACGCCCACTGTCAGGCCCACGAACAGTGAGCTCCGCGAACCATGGACGGTCAGCGCGAGGACATCCTGTCCCTTGGCCGTAGTTCCCAGCCAGTGCTCGGCTGAAGGTTCCAGTGAAGCCATGGCCGTGATCCGCGACGGATCGCCGGGAAACAGGATCGGTGCCAGTAAGGCCAAGGCGATGAAGATGATCATCACGGCCATGCCCGTCAGGGCTTTCTTGTTGGTGAGCAGGCCGTGGACGAAGCTGCGGTTCGGCTTGCGGACCGGCGTTGGAGTTGGCTGCTTCAGAAGTGCGGTTGTCATGATCGGTCCCTCTAGTTGCTGCGCACGCGCGGGTCGATGCGGACGTAGAGGATGTCCACCAGGAAGTTGGCAAGCAGAACAGCGGCAGTGATGGTCAGGAACAGGCCCTGCATGAGCGGATAGTCGAGGCCTTGGACAGCGTTGAGGAGCTGGTAGCCGACGCCGGGATAGGCGAACACCACCTCTGTGAGCAGGGCGCCGCCCACCACGAATCCCAGTCCCATGCCGAAGCTCGTGACGGAGGGAAGCATGGCATTGCGTGCTGCGTAGCGGAGCATGATGCGGCCCGGACGGAGTCCCTTGGCTTCGGCCATGGTGATGTAGTCCTCGGAATTGGTGGCAATCATGGTGTTCCGCATGCCGAGCATCCAGCCGCCGATGGACACCAACACAATGGTCAGCGCCGGCAGCACAAGGTGCGCACCGACGTCGCCGATGAATTCCCAAGTAAACGCCGGCTCCAAACCGTCCGTGAACGCGTGGCGGATCGGGAACCAACCCAGCACCACGCCAAACAGGTAGAGAGCGCCCATGGCGAGCCAGAAGTACGGGAAGGAGCCGATGAACACCAGCACCGGCGGAAGTGCGGAGTCGATCGCTCCGCCGCGCCGCCAGGCGGCCAGGATGCCCAGCAGGTTTCCTACGACGGCGGCAATGACCAGTGCGGTACCGCCCAGCAAGAGTGTCCAACCGATCTGGGACGAAATGACCTCGGTCACCGGGGTGGGGAAACGGGAGATGGAAACACCCATCTGCCCGGTGAAGATGTTGTGCAGGTAATCGATGTATTGAGCCCAGAGGGGCCGGTCGTCAACACCCAGCAGCTTGCGCAGGGCCTCGATCTGTTCAGGCTGCATCCGGTCTTGGGAACGGGCGAACATGCGGGAGACGGGGTCCCCGGGCATGAACCGCGGAAGCAGGAAATTCAGGGTGATGGACGCCCAGAAGGCGATCAGGTAGAAACCCAGGCGGCGCAGGATGAAGCGCACGGTTTCCCTCCATTCGGGAAGTGCGGAAAGTATGGGAGGCACGCCCGGCGGAGTCGGCCGGGTCAGCGGCGTAGAACCGCCGGGCGTGCGCGGTGAGGCCCGACTGGGCCTCAAGCGGTGGGTGGGCCCACGCCGCCCGGGTTCCCTGGCCGAAGCGCAGCGAGGTTAGGGCGGCGGTGGGTGGGCCCACGCCGCCCGGGTTCCCTGGCCGAAGCGCAGCGAGGTGAGGGCGGCGGTGGGTGGGCCCACGCCGCCCGGGTTCCCTGGCCGAAGCGCAGCGAGGTTAGGGCGGCGGTGGGGACTACTTGCGCGGTTCCAGCGTGGTCAGGACCAGCACTGTGGTAGGCGACCGGACCGAGAGAGTGGCGTATGGGTTGGCCTCGGTGGGCCAGCCGGTGAAGCGCGTGTCGTTGAAGGCACCCCATTCAGGGCCGGAGAACAGCGGCACCAGCGGCGCGACGTCGTTGTACTGTTCCTGCAGTTTGTTGGCGATGTCCTTCTGCTTGGACAGATCGGCCTCCGCTGCGAAGTCGGCGAGCAAGGCATCCGCCGTGGTGTCGCCGAACCGGTGGTAGTTGTCGAACGTCTTGGTGCCCACGGGCTTCACGGTGCTTGTGCCCATGGAAGTGTTGAAGTACTTGTACGGGCTGGGGTCGTTGGCGCTCCAGACAATGCCGGAGTCGAAGTCGCCGGTCTCGTAGCCGGCAACCACAGCGGCCCAGTCCGGGGACTCCACCTTGGTGGTGACGCCGACTTCTGCAAGGTTCTGCGAGATGACGTTGGCCACGGACAGCCAGTCGGACGAAGTAGCACCCACGGAGATCTTGAATTCGAAAGGCTTGCCGTCCTTCAGCGTGCGCTTTCCGTCAGCTCCCTTCGGGTAGCCGGCTTTGTCCAGCAGCTCGTTGGCCTTCTGGACATCGTGGTTGGTCCACGTGCAGTTGTCCTTGACCTGGGTATTCTTCCAGGTCTCGTAGTTGCCGGACAGCCCGGTGCAGTCGGCCGGCTTGGCGTAGCCGCTCATGCCGATTTTAGTGACTTGCCCGCGGTCAACTGCCATGCTCAGTGCTTTGCGGACATCAACATCGTTGAATGGCGCTTTGGTGGTGTTGAGCTGCCAGTTGATCATGGCACCCGTAGCCGGGAACCAGTACTGACGGTGTTCCTTGTCCTTGGAGACGAAGGTCTTTTCGATGTTGGGGATGTACTGGGGAGCCCAGTCCACGTCGCCGTTCGCTGCGGCGAGGTTGGCGCCGTCGTTTCCTGCGAAGGCGAGCATCTTGATACCGGCGATCTTCTGCTTTTCCGGCTGCCAGTAGTTGGGGTTCTTTTTCAGCACGAAGGACTGTGCCTGGAAACTGTCAACCTCGGTGTATGGTCCGGTGCCCACGGGCTTGGCGTTGGCATCCTTTTCCGGGTCCGGCACAGCGGACCAGATGTGCTTGGGCAGGATGGTGATGTGGCCGACGTCGTAAAGGGCCGGGGACCACGGCTTGTTGAAGGTGAAAGTGACCTTGTTGCCCTCGGCGGTGACGGTGTCCAAGTACTCGAAGCCGCCCTTGATCTTCTTCTGAAGTTCGAACGTATAGGCAACGTCGTCTGCAACGAAAGGCTGCCCGTCGGACCATTTCACACCATCACGGAGGGTGAACGTGACGGACTTGCCATCCTCGGCGGCCTTCCACTCGGTGGCGAGCCACGGCACCGTGTCACCCTTGGCGGGGTTGAAGATGAGGAGGGATTCGTAGATGGATTGCTGAACCATGGGGTTCACCGTGGGGGCGAACGGATTGAAGTTCTGCACGAACGTGCCCATGTCTTCACGCGGGATGGTGAGGAACGCGCCGGCGTTCGCGCCGGCGTCGGACGTGTTGGTCTTGGCAACGTTCGCGGTGCAACCGGTGAGAAGCATAGCGCCTATTGCAAGGCTCGCCGCCGTCATCCGGGCAGCCCTGAATCGGGGTTGTGTCATGATGGTTATCTCTTTCCTATCTTCATCGTCCAAGGTGAAGGGGTGGGTAAGGGGTTTGCTCTTCGAGGTTGATTTCGCGGTCAGACCGAAGAGCGTTCTAGCAGCGGACAGTCGACCAATTGCTGGTCGGCAAGGATCGGCTGTCCTGCTGTAAGAGCGGCAAGCGTTTGGACACCCAAGGCGCCCATTTTTTCGAATGGCAACGCAACCGTGGTCAGTTTTGGCCTGAGGTAGGCCGCAATGAGTTCCTGGTTGTCGAAGCCGATCACGGCGATGTCCCCGGGGATGGTCAGTCCCCGTTCCTTGATGGCGTCATAAGCGCCCATCGCCATGCGGTCATTGAGGCAAAACAGGGCCGTTGGCCTGTCCTTCGGTGGATAGCGGTCCAGAATCCGGCATGCGGCGTCGTAACCGCCGTCCGCCGTTGCGTATCCGGACACCACCAAGTCCGGGTCAAGCTCCAGTCCGGCAGCGGAAAGTGCTTCGCGTGCACCTTCCAACCGGCCTACTGCGGCAGGGATAACCGGGTCAAGGTTAATGATTCCGATCCGCGAGTGGCCGGCTTGGAGCAAACGTTCGACGGCGACTCTGCCTCCCCCACGTTCGTCCGGGACGATCGAGGGCAGTTTTCCATCAGCGTCGTAGCAGTTAATCAGGACGGTGGGTACTTCGTTGGCGCTCTCTGGAACCCGGACGCCCCGGTGGAAGGTGGCTGCGTAGAGAAGCCCTTCCACTCGTTGCTCCAACAGTTTTTCGATGGCAGCATCCTCCAGGCCCTGGTTGGGTCCTACGGCATCGGCCTGGTCGGATGGCGCGATGAGCAGAAACCGGCGGTCAAGCCAGGCTTGGTCTTGCGCGCCTTTGATGATGTCGACGGCGAAGGGTGCCGTGACGATCTCCGTCACGATTCCGTACCAGTCACTGCGCTGTGATGCCAGCGCACGGGCGCCGGCATTGGGGCGGTAGCCCAATTCCTGCACGGCGTCATTGATCCGGGTGCGGGTTTCCTCTGAGATGCTGGCATTTTCGCGGTTGCTCAGCACAAAGGAAACAGCCGTCCGGGAAACACCGGCATGTTTGGCGACGTCTTTCATGGTGACTCCGCGCTGCCGGACGGCCGCAGTGCCGGGGGTGGTGCTTTTCGCCATCGAATGCTCCGGTGTTCGGTGTTCTGAGTCGTGCGCCAGACCTTCCTTGTCTGGTTCGCTTGCCTTGTAATGCGTGATGGTAACGCGCGTTACTAAGCGAGCATGTGACTCAGGTTACCCGCGTTACTTCGAGTCTGTCAACACTCCTTTGAGCGCCTCCGACCAACTAACTTTCGTCAGGTTCTTCCTTGGTTGTTTCCTTTTCGTCGTGCCGGGAGGCGTCGTGGACCTTTCTCGGCATTTTGCCCTCAAGGTCAGCAGGTACGGGAGGATCCTTCTCTTCATCAGTAGACATGAAGCCAGCATAGGTGGATCACGCCGGTGATGCCTGGCAGGCAAAACCCGCGCATAGGTATATTTCAGGTGGCAATGTCCGGGCTAAGGCGCGTCACGGCCATCCCCGGTTTTACCAGCCAACGTATAATCCGAGCATGCCCTTCATGCTCCTTGTACCAGTTATCCACGCCCAGCCTTCCGGCCTTGACCAGGACGGAGCAGCCCTGTGAGCGGCGGTCTCGTCGCCCTGTTGGATGACATTGCTGCCCTGGCCCGCATCGCGGCCGCATCGGTGGACGACATCGCAGCGGGAGCCGCCAAGGCTGGGGCCAAAGCTGCCGGCGTAGTGATCGACGACGCCGCCGTAACGCCGCAGTACGTGTCCGGGGCTGACCCATCCCGCGAACTGCCCATGATCAAAAAGATCTTCTGGGGCTCGCTGCGCAACAAACTGGTGATCATCCTGCCGGCGCTGCTGCTCGTCAGCGCCTTCATCCCGGGAATCATTCCGTTCATCCTCATGCTGGGCGGTTCCTACCTCTGCTACGAGGGCGCCGAAAAGGTCTGGCACAAGCTCCGCGGCCATGCTGATGATGCCGAGAAGGCACCAGCTGTCCAACGCGGCCCTGAGGCCGAAGCCAAGGTGACCAAGGGAGCCATCACCACCGACTTCATCCTGTCCTGCGAAATCATGGTGATCGCCATGAACGAGGTAGCCACCGAGTCCCTCTGGGCCCGGGCGTTCATCCTCGTCGTCGTAGCGATCGCCATTACGGTAATCGTCTATGGTGCGGTAGGACTGATCGTCAAGATGGATGACATCGGCCTGCACCTGACCACCAAGGACTCCGCGGGCTCACAGCGCTTCGGCCGGCTTCTCGTCAAGGGAATGCCCGCCGTGTTGGCCGCGATCACCCTCATCGGGACCATCGCCATGCTCTGGGTTGGCGGCCACATCATGTTGCAGGGGGCACACGACCTCGGCTGGCACGGCCCGTACGACCTTGTTCATGTCCTTGAGACACCCTTTGCCGGAATCCCCGTTGTGGGTGGCTTCCTCGCATGGCTGGTCAACACGCTGTGCTCAGCCATTCTCGGCGCCATCTGGGGCCTGGTGATCATGGTCATCCTGCACCCGCTTCTCAAAGTGCTGCCGTTCGGCAAGAAAAAGGACGCACACAAAGAAGGCGATGTCCGTGCTGCGATCTCCGGCCACCGGCCCGGAAGCGATCATAGCCAGAAGGATAAGGCCTGATTCAGGTCAGGCAAGCCAGCGCCACCAGCGTGAGGGCTCCGGTTCCGGGATGGCTTCCGGCTGCGGCTCCTGGCCCAGAGCCAGAGCGGCCCCGACGATGTCATCCTCGGTGAGCGTGATGACCGCTTCACGATCAAGTGCGTCGAGGCCCGGTTCTTCGTCGCGCGTCAGCCGCAGCGCCTGGCGATTCAGTGACTGCTCAAACAAGGTGCGGGCGAAGCGGGCGTTCCCTGAGTCTTCTCCTGCGTGAAGCCCGGCGAGGATGCGGCGCAACATCTGACCCGCGCCTGGCTCCAGCGTGTACTCATGTTGGGCCAGCATCTGCTGGAATATCGTCTCCAGTTCGTCTACTGAGTAATCGGGGAAGGTGATCTCGCGGGCGAACCTTGACCGCAGCCCGGGGTTGGAGAGCAAGAAAGACTCCATGAGCCGCGGGTAACCGGCCACGATCACCACCAAGCGGTGGCGGTGGTCCTCCATCCGCTTGAGCAGGACCTCGATCGCCTCGGGGCCGAAATCCATCCGGCCGTCCTCCGGGGCCAGCGCGTAGGCCTCATCGATGAACAGGACGCCGTCCAACGCCCGCCGGATTACCCGATCCGTCTTGATGGCAGTTGCCCCAACGTACTGACCCACCAGGCCGGAACGGTCCACCTCGACCAGGTGTCCTTTCTGGAGCAAGCCCACTGCACGGTACATTTCGGCCAGGAGGCGCGCCACGGTGGTCTTGCCCGTGCCCGGGTTTCCGAGAAATACAAGATGCTGGGATGTGGCCACCTCCGGCAGTCCGTGGGCTTTGCGACGGGCCTGGACCTGGAGCAATGCCACCAAGGCCCTGACCTGTTCCTTTACGGTCTCCAGCCCGACCAGCGCATCGAGCTCGGCCTGCACTTCGGACAGCGGCCGGGCGGGACCGGGCCGCGCACCGATGAAATCGCCCACCAGGTCGTCAACGCGTTCCGACCCTGGCAGCTTGAGCTGATTGGCCAGATGGCCAATCGTTTCCCTCAGCTCATCGAGCGGATTGCGGCTTGCAGCCATACATCCACTGTAGTCCTCGCGATATGAAGCGGCCACGGATCAAACTGCCCGCATTTGGGCGTTTCGGCATCTTCGGCGGGCGATTCGCCCATAAGTAACTGACACTCCGCGGACTGAAGCTTGGAGGACAGCATCACCGCCCTACCCAAGGAGATCAACGTGACTACTTACAACCTGGCCCTGATTGGTTTCGGAGGCGTGAACCGCGCCTTGGCCGAACTGATCCGCGACGAACCGCAGCGCTTCGCTTCCCTCGGGTTCGAGCTCCGCGTTGTGGCCATTACCGACCTCGCCTTTGGCTCGCTCGTCCAAGGCGATGGCATCGATCTTGCCGCTGTCTTGGCCATGCCTCGCGGATCTTCGTTCGACGGACTCCCGGGCGGCAGCTCCGACCCCCGCAACGAAGACGTCATCAAGAACAGCCCCGCCGACATCGTGGTCGAAGCCACCTTCACCAGCCCCCTTGACGGGGAACCGGCCGTTTCGCACGTGAAATGGGCCATCGAATCGGGCAAGCACGTGGTGACCACCAACAAGGGGCCGGTGGCCTTGCAAGGCACTCAATTGTCCAAGCTCGCCGCCAACAACGGCGTTCGCTTTGAGTATGAAGGCGCTGTCATGAGCGGCACGCCCGTGATCCGTTTGGCGCACAAGATGCTCGGAGGTCTGGAGCTGAACGCCGTGCAGGGAATCTTGAATGGAACCAGCAACTACGTCCTGGGGCGTATGGAAGCCGGCCTGCGCTTGGACGAGGCCATCTCAGAGGCCCAGGATCTCGGATACGCCGAAGCGGATCCGACCGCCGACATCGGAGGCTCCGACGTCCGGCTCAAGGTCGCCATCCTGGCCAACGAACTGCTCGGTGCCACCATCCACCCCAATGACGTGGAAACCACCGGTATCCAGGACATCAAGAGTGATGACGTCGCCCAGGCCTTGGCAAGCGGTTTCCGGTGGAAGCTGATCGGTGAAGCCCGCCGCGAGAGCGATGGCAGCATCACTGCTTCCGTCCAGCCGATCGCCCTTCCGGCGGACCACCCGCTGGCCGGGATTTCCGGTGCCACCAACGCCGTCTCCTTCACCACCGACCTGCTCGGGGCCGTCACCGTTTCCGGTCCGGGAGCCGGACGCGTCGAGACCGCCTACGCCCTCATTTCCGACATCATCGCCGTTGACGAATTCGCCAAAGGAGCCGTCCGTGCCTGAAACAGCCATCGCCGAGGCCAAGAGCGAAGCCACAACCAACGATCTGGTGGTTCGCAACAAGTTTGACGGTACCGTTCTGGCTACCCTGCCCCAGTGCAGTGAGGCGGATGTACGTGTCGAGCTCATCCGTGCCGCTGCGTCCGCTCCGGCAGCTGCAGCCCTGCCGCGCCACGAGCGTGGCAGGATTCTGGACACCGCCGCGGACCTGTTGCAGCAGCGGTCGCAGAAGGTCGCCGAACTGATTGTTGCCGAAGCCGGGAAAACCATCAAGCAGGCCCGCAAAGAGGTTTCCCGTGCGGTGAACACCCTTAAGCTCTCCGCTGCGGAAACGCGCCGGAATGTTGGTGAAGTCGTTCCGTTCGACTCGTTCGCCGGTTCTGAGAACCGCCAGGGATGGTTCACCCGTGAACCACTGGGGCTCATCGCAGCGATTACGCCCTACAACGACGCGTTGAACTTGGTGGCCCACAAGCTCGGTCCGGCAATCGCCGGAGGGAACACCGTCATCCTGAAGCCATCGCAGCTGACACCGTTGACGGCCATCCTCCTCGTGGACCTGCTTCGCGAGGCCGGACTGCCCTCAGACTTCGTCACCGTTGTTCTGGGTGACCGCACGGTCGCGCAAACCACCATCTCCTCCAAACTGGTCCGCATGGTCTCCTTCACCGGAGGATTCGCCACCGGCCGGGCCATCGCCGCGAATGCCGGAATCAAGCGCCTGTCCATGGAACTTGGCGGCAACGCACCCGTCATCGTCTTCGACGACGCCGACATCCCAGCCGCCGTCGAAGCCAGCGTGTCCGGCTCCTTCTGGGCCGCCGGGCAGAACTGCATCGGCGCCCAGCGGATCCTTGTCCAACGATCGGTCTTCGACACGTTCCTTGATGCCTTCGTCGCCCAAACCGCGGCACTTAAGACCGGCGACCCGAGCAACGAACACACCGACGTCGGGCCCATGATCAGCAGCGCCTCCGCCGCCGAAGCGAAACGGAAGATCGAGGAGGCCGTAGCCGCCGGGGCGCGACTGCTGACGGGAGGGACCCTGAACGGGCCGGTCCTCACACCCGCTGTTCTCACAGGAGTCCCCCGCAGCTGCGAAGCCTGGAGCGAGGAACTCTTCGCCCCGGTCGTCCTCGTCGAACCGTTCGACACCGCCGAGGAAGCCATCGCACTGGCCAACGACAGCGAATACGCCCTCCAGGCAGGGGTTTTCACCAAGGACCTGGGTCGGGCCCTGGCCACCGCCAAGGCGATCGACGCAGGCGGCGTGATGATCAATGACTCCTCCGACTACCGACATGATGCGATGCCGTTCGGCGGTTCCAAGTACGGCAGCATGGGCCGGGAAGGCGTCCACTTCGCCTACGAGGAAATGACCCAGCCCAAAGTCATTGCGATCGCTTCATGAGCGCAGGGGTCAGAATCGAGCACGACAGCCTGGGTTCTTTGGCTGTCCCAAAATCCGCTTTGTGGGGCATCCACACTGAACGGGCGATCCTCAATTTCCCGATCAGCGGCATCCAGTTGGGAACCCACCGGCACCTCGTCCGGTCACTCGCATTCGTGAAGAAGGCTGCAGCCCTGACCAACGCCGAGCTGGGCTTGATTCCGTCGGAAGTCGGCAAGGCCATCGCTGAAGCCTGCGACACAATGGCCGCCGGTGACGTTGACCATGCCTTTCCCGT
Organism: Paenarthrobacter sp. CCNWLY172; assembly: GCF_037402035.1. NCBI lineage: Bacteria > Bacillati > Actinomycetota > Actinomycetes > Micrococcales > Micrococcaceae > Paenarthrobacter > Paenarthrobacter sp. CCNWLY172. Next base: position 193,297 of record NZ_JBBEGB010000008.1, on the reverse strand, counting down.
CGACGTCATCCAAGGTGGCGCCGGGACATCGACCAACATGAACGCCAACGAGGTCATCGCCAACCTCGCCCTGGAGGCCTTGGGCCACCCCCGCGGCTCCTACGATGTGGTGGACCCGATCGGGCACGTCAACAAGTGCCAGTCCACCAACGACGTCTACCCGACAGCGGTGCGGTTGGCCCTCGTGTTCGCGTTGGAGGACCTCCTGGAGCGCCTGGCCCTGTTGTCAGAATCATTCGCCGAACGGGGCCGGGCCTTCGCGGCCATCCCGAAAATTGGTCGCACGCAGCTTCAGGATGCAGTTCCCATGACCCTCGGCCAGGAATTCACCGCGTTCGCGGTAACTCTGGAGGAAGACCAACGGCGTCTGCGCGAGGCAGCCGCGCTGTTGCGGGAATGCAGTCTGGGTGCAACGGCGATCGGTACCGGCATCACCGCGGACCCGCGGTATGTGGAGCGCGTCATTGACAAGCTCTCGGTGGTGAGCGGGGTCAAACTGGACCGTGCCCACGACTTTGTTGAAGCAACCTGGGACACCGGCGCGTTCATGACGTTCTCCGGAGCGCTCAAACGCACTGCCATCAAGCTCTCCAAGATCTGCAGCGACCTTCGGCTGCTCTCCAGCGGACCCCAAACAGGGCTCGCCGAAATCCGGTTGCCCCCGCGCCAAGCGGGCTCCTCGATCATGCCCGGCAAGGTCAACCCGGTGATTCCGGAGGTCGTCAACCAGGTTGCGTTCTTCGTTGCCGGGGCCGATCTCACTGTCACCATGGCTGCCGACAACGGACAGCTACAACTGAACGCCTTTGAACCGGTCATCGCCCACTCCCTGCTGCAATCAATGAACTGGCTGACCAACAGCACGGATGTTCTGCGGGACCTATGCGTCGAGGGCATCGAAGCGAACGAAGCATTGCTGCGGTCCAGGGCACGGGCCTCCACAGCACAAGCCACGGCACTGCTCCCTGTGCTGGGATACGCCGTTGCGGCCGACATCGCCCACAAGGCGCTCGTGTCCGGACAGAGCGTCGTCGACGTCGCTGTCAGTGAAGGCCTGCTGCTGCCCGAGCAGGTCGAGGCCCTGATGATGGCCTGAGACCGGGATAAACGATTCGCGGATCACGCCGGGACGTGCGGGATACTAGGCTGAGTGGATGGCGACAGTTATTCTCGTGCGGCACGGCCGCACCACAGCCAATGCAACTGGACTGCTGGCCGGCCGGACCGCGGGCGTGAGCCTGGACCAGGTAGGGCGCGAACAGGCGGCATTGACGGCAGACCGGCTCGCAGCAGTGCCGGTAGTCGGGGTAGTGTCGAGTCCTCTCGAGCGCTGCCGGCAGACCGCCCAGCTCATTCTCGACCGCCAGGCCGGCACGCCGTATGCACCAGTCGAAATCGATATCACCGAATGCGATTACGGCCAGTGGCAGGGCCGCATGCTCAGTGATCTCGCAACTGAGGATTTGTGGCCGGTGGTGCAAACACAACCATCCGCCGTCGTGTTTCCCGGCGGTGAATCCATGGCCGCGATGCAGGCCAGGTCCGTGGCAGCCATCAGACGCCACGATGCAGCCTTCGAAGCCGAGCATGGGCCGGGAGCAACCTGGGTGGCGGTGAGTCACGGTGACATCATCAAGTCGATCCTTGCGGACGCGCTCGGCATGCACCTTGACCTGTTCCAGCGTATTAACGTGGGCCCCGCCTCCGTATCGATCGTGCGCTACGGCGCTGACAGGCCCAGTGTCTACGCGACCAACACCGATGCGGGTGATCTGTCATGGCTGTCGAACGGCATCCATTCCGGCGATGCGCCGGTGGGCGGCGGTGCAGGACAGAACGCGCCGTGAACCTTATGTGCCTAAAATACAAGCATGCCTACAAGTGTTCACGAGTTTGCCTGGCCTGATCGGGTTGTAGTTGGGACCATTGGCCTTCCAGGGTCGCGGACGTTCTACCTGCAAGTGCGTGCAGGGAAGCAGATCGTGAGTATTGCCTTGGAGAAGCAGCAGTCGGCCCAGCTCGCAGAAAAGATCGACGAGATCCTTGACCAGCTCATCACTGTTCAGGGGAATCCGTTCAGCGTACCGACCAGTACTCCCATCGAGCTTGTCGACAACGATCCCCTTGAGGCGGTTGACGAGCAGTTCCGCGCTGGAGCCATGAGTTTGGGTTGGGATCCCACCACAGCCCAAGTGGTGATTGAGGCCTACCCCATCGCCGACGTCGATGCTGATGACAACGACGAGCCGCTCGTTGGGGACGACGCAGTCGAAGCGGAAATGCTGCTGGTGCGCATGCCGGTAGGCACCGCCCGCGCATTCGCCAAGCGCACCCGTGAAATCGTCGGAGCCGGACGCCCGACGTGCCCGCTCTGTGGATACCCCATAGACGCCGACGGGCACAGTTGCACCCTTCCCGAGGCGTGATGCCGGCGCCGGACTTGGCGACCGCCGAGCTGACGCTCACTGGCCGCATCACGACGGCTTCAAATGCGACATTCCTGGGCGCCATCGGGGACGTAAAAGTCGTTTATAAGCCGATGGCAGGCGAAAGTCCGCTCTGGGATTTCCCCGATGGCAAACTTGCTCACCGGGAGGTGGCCGCGTACCTGGTATCGCAGGTATTCGGCGGGGACATCGTGCCATGCACCTGGCTGCGCGATGGCCCGTTGGGCGAAGGAATGGTCCAACTGTGGCAAGAGCGAGACCCTGCCCAGCGCGCCGTCGATCTGGTTGCAACGGACCACGCGCAGGAAACGGGATGGAAGCACGTTCTCGAAGGACAGGATGAGAAGGGACGGATGGTCACCCTCATTCACGAAGACTCGCCAGCGCTCAGACGCATGGCAGTCTTCGACATGATCGTCAACAACGCCGACCGTAAAGGCGACCACATTCTGGCCATGGCGGACGGACACCGACACGGCGTGGACCATGGACTGACCTTCCACCATGACCATAAGTTGCGCACGGTGCTGTGGGGATGGCTGGGCGACCCGTTGGCCGCCGGGGAGCTCGAAGGCATCGATCGTGTCGCAGAGGGTTTGAACGGTGGGCTGGGTCAAAACCTGGCGGACTTGCTGAGCGCCGAAGAAATCGCATCGCTCGCCGCACGCTGCGAGCGACTGCGCCTGCTTGGACGGTTCCCGGCTCCGAGCGGTGACATGCCGGCGGTGCCCTGGCCTCTGTTCTAGGATAATTCCGGCTAAGGGATTCCCAGCGAAACCAGCCCACCTTCTACTCCACAAGAAATGAATATGGAACTTTTTGACGCCCACACCGTTGTGATTTCTGCCGTGCTCCTGGTGCACATCACTGGGGTGATGATCGTGGCCGCCTCAGTTGCCGGCCTGGTGATCTCCCTCTTCGTCGTTGTCCTCGCCGTGCACTCCATCCGGACCACGTGGGAACTGACCCAAAACATGCGAAGCGAGGGACGCTTCAGCGGCACCATCAGTAAGGTGTTCTCTTCTGTGAAGTCAGGAGCCCTGGCAGCACGTCCCCTGATAGCCGATGCACGACAGAGAATCAGCCGGCTGTCACCATTCAAGCCCGAGTAGAAACCGGTTCACCAAGACCGTGGGACCGGGATCGCGGCGCGGACGGGCGCTCATCCGGCAGGGTTAGGGCACAGCGAGCTTGAAGACCTTGGCCCAGGCAGAGCCGACCTGCTTAAGCAGCGGCCCTGTGGTGTACTTCAAGCCGTAGCGCTGGCATATGTCACGGACCTTGGGCGCAATCTCGGCGTACCGGTTGGACGGCAGGTCAGGGAAGAGATGGTGCTCAATCTGGTGCGACAGATTCCCCGTCATGAGGTGCATGAACGGTGACCCGGAGATGTTGGCGGATCCGATCATCTGACGGACATACCAGTCGCCGCGGGTTTCGCCTTCCACCATTTCCTCGGTGAACGTATCCGTTCCTTCCGGGAAGTGGCCGCAGAAGATGACGGCGTGTGCCCACACGTTGCGGATGGCGTTGGCAGTGAGGGTGCCATAGAGGGCTTGTTTCCCGGAGCCCGTCAGCATGGCCAAGGCTGGGGTGGCCGCATAGTCCTTGGCGAATTGCTTGAGCGCCTTCCGCCCCAGCGCTTTGAGGTCCTTGTTCATGGCCTCCTTGGATTTCAGGCCTTCCTTGTACTCAGGGATCTCCAAGTCGTAGAGGGCTATGCCCCATTCAAATACGGGCGCAAGCAAAGCGTTGTAAAGGGGGTTGCCCAGATTGAAGGGCTTCCACTCCTGGTCAGGGTCCATGCGCAGAAGGTTGTAGCCGACGTCGCGGTCCTTGCCAACCACGTTGGTCCAACGGTGGTGGAGGTCGTTGTGCGTGTGCTGCCACGATCGCGACGGGGTAACGAAGTCCCACTCCCAGGTGGTGGAGTGGATGTCCGGGTCACGCATCCAGTCCCACTGGCCGTGGAGGATGTTGTGGCCAAGTTCCATGTTCTCCAGGATTTTTGCCAGGCTGAGAAGTGTGGTGCCGGTGAACCAGGCAGCCTTGTTCTTGCCTACCAGCAGTGCGGCACGACCTGAGATTTCCAACCCACGTTGGATCTTGATCATCCGCCTGATGTAGGCAGCGTCGCTGGAGCCACGCTTGGCAAGAATTTCGTCGCGGATTGCATCAAGCTCACGGCCCAGTTGGGCTACTTGCTCGTCGCTCAGATGTGCGGCCGCCGGCGGCCGCACCGTGGGCCTTCCCTCATCGGCAAGGGCACCGGGCCGGGTCTTGGATCCGACGGCGGTGACGGAGCCTTTGGCTGAGACTACTGACATGCGGTTGTACTCCTCAGATTTCCAGATTGACAGGCCCGGCGGCTGCCGAGACACAGGTTTGGATAAGTTCCCCAGGTGCCCCATGGATCTCACCGGTGCGCAGATCGCGGACCCTCCCGGCGAGCAAGGGAGTCAGACAGCTGTGACAAATACCCATGCGGCAGCCGCTGGGCATCAGGACCCCTGCGTCCTCGCCGACGTCGAGGAGAGGGACACCGCCGTCGGCCGTGACCTCCCGGTCGGAAGTTTCGAACGTGACCACGCCGCCTTCGCTGCCGTCACCTCCCAGGAGCTCGGTGCTGAAGCGCTCGATAGTGAGCGAGCCCTGCCCCGTTCCACCGCTGGCTGTCTTCCCTGATGTGCCGGCAGGAGTCAACGCTGCCTGGTTCCACATAGCTTCGGCGTCATCCAGGAAAGACCCCGGGCCGCACGCGTATGCGGCCCTGTCGCGCCAGTCCGGGCACACTTCTTCGAGAGCGGCCGCAGACGTGAAGTTCATGCGGCCACGTCCACTGGTGTGCCACTGCACCACGCGGAAGTTGGGAAATTGATCGGCAAGTTCGTCCAGTTCCTCGCGGAAGATACTGTCGCCTTCTTCACGGGAGGAGTGGATCAGGACAACGTCAGCGTCAGGGCGGCTTGGGACAAGCGTCCGGATCATTGACATGACGGGTGTGATGCCACTTCCCGCAGTGAGCATGAGCAGCGAACGGGGATGCTCGGGGAGGACAAAATCGCCCTGGGGCGGCGCCAGGAAAAGGACGTCACCCACCTTGGTCTTGCGGACCAAGGTTCCGGATACGGATCCTACGTCAGTGACCGTGATGGCCGGACCTTTGCCAGCCGGCGCACTCAGCGAATAGGAGCGCCATTGGCGGACCCCGTTGATTTCGACGCCTATCCTCGCCCACTGCCCGGCGAGGTGGGCATGCCAGCCTCGGCCGGGCCGGAAGAAAATGGTGGCTGATTGAGGTGTTTCGCGGACTACCTCGGTGACGACTCCACGCAATTGACGGGACGAATAGACCGGATTGAACAGCGCCAGGACATCCTCAGGCGCAAGTGGGGTGGTCAAAACCGAGGCGATGCGGGCCAGGGGACGAAAGCTGACCATGAACTACTCCTCGCAACGACGGAGACCGAAGACCTCAGCAACATGTGCCGGGATATCCGAACCAGCAAATATCATAAGTATACTTATAAATCTCATCCCTTGAAACACAGGGAAAGCCCCTCGGGAGGGGCTTTCAACGGGAATGGGGCGATACGTGGATCGGTCAGTGGTGATGCGCCCCTCCCCTCCGGGCTTTTGCGCCCATGCCGGTTTCAGTAGCTAGACCGTAATACGCCCAGCGGATGGGATGCAAACCCGCAACCAATAAAGACCGCCAGTCCGGTAGTTCAAGTATCCGGATCCAGATTTTTGGGTCATCGGCGACGCCGCTCGAACGCGAGCATCCTTGAGCGGAGCGCTCCGCCTTTGATATATTAGTTAAATATTAGATGTCTACGACGGACTTTTGACTCAACGAGGAGTAAACGGCATGCAGCAACTCGCGCATCGGCTCGAACGGCTCGGCACTGAAACCGCCTTTAGCGTGGCCCAAGCCGCGGCATCCTGGAAGGCAAAGGGAAACCTGGTTTACCCTTTCCATCTCGGCGACATCAACATCCCGACCGCCCCACATATCGTCGAAGCCATGACCAAGGCAATCGCTGACGGCTACACCGGGTATTGCCCCGGCCCGGGCATCCCACAGCTCCGCGAAGCCCTTGCCGAAGACCTTGGCTCACGCCGCGGAGTGACCTTCTCTGCAGAGAACGTAGTAGTAATGACGGGCGGCAAACCGGTCATCACGAAGTTCCTGCAGGCCGTGATGAACCCCGGACAGGAAGTGCTCTACCCGAACCCGGGATTCCCCATCTACGAGTCGCAGATCGAATACCTCGGAGGAAAGGCAGTACCGTACCGCTACCTCCCCACGAGCCAGGGTTTCTCGATCGACCTCGATCAGGTTCGGGCCTCGATCACTCCGAACACCACCGCAATCATCTACAACGACCTGCAGAACCCCATCTCCGCCGAGTCGACTGCTGCCGAACGTGAAGCCATCGCCAAGATCGCGCAGGAGCACGATCTCTGGGTTCTCTCCGATGAGGCCTATTTTGAGACCCGCTACGAGGGGGTCTCGAGCTCGATTGCCTCGATTCCTGGCATGGCTGAACGTACTGTCATTCTTTACACCTTCAGCAAGAAGTTCGCCATGACCGGCTCACGGCTGGGCTGCGCAGTCGCACCACTTGAGATCGCGAAAGTCCTCAGCACGCTCAACACCAACGACGAATCCTGTACCACCCACTACGTGCAGTGGGCTGGCATCGAAGCACTCCGCGGCACCCAGGAACCGGTCCAACAGATGCTCGACATCCTGCGTGAGCGCCGGGATGCTGCCTGCGAGCTCGTGAACTCCGTCCCCGGGATGCACGTCGCGGTACCTCAATCGACGTTCTACCTGTTCCCCGACGTTACCGACGTCATGGAGAAAATGGGATACACAGCAGTGGGCGACTTCGCCAGCGACGCACTCTACAAAACCGGAGTCTCCTTCTGCACACGTGAGCACTTTGGGCGCCGCCAACCCGGCGAGGAGCGGCAGTACATCCGGCTCGCCTACTCAGGCATCGACGTCGCTGACATCCGCGACGGCCTTGGCCGCCTGCGCGACTGGATCGCAACGGCATGAGCCGGGTCCTCGTCACGGGACGCATTCCCGATGCTGCCATTGAAAAGCTCCGCGCCGAGCACGACGTCGATGCCTGGACGGGGCCTGAATCCATCAGCCGCGAAGAGCTCTTGCGGCGGGTAGCCGGTACAGACGCGATCGTGTCCCTGCTGACCGAGCGCGTTGATGCCGAACTGCTCGACGCCGCCGGCCCGCAGCTCAACGTCGTAGCGAACGTCGCCGTCGGATACGACAACATCGATGTGCCCGCCTGCACCGCGCGCGGAGTCGTCGCCACGAACACGCCCGGTGTGCTCACCGACGCCACGGCGGACATCGCGTTCGGCCTCATCCTGATGGCTACCCGCCGGCTCGGTGAGGGCGAACGGCATATCCGGTCGGGCGAGGCATGGAAGTGGGGCATGTTCTTCCTGCTGGGGTCCAGCCTGCAAGGAAAGACACTCGGCGTCGTGGGCATGGGCGGCATCGGCCAGGCAACCGCGCATCGGGCCAAGGCCTTCGGCATGGAGATCGTGTACCAGTCCCGCAGCGAAATCGATTCCACGATCGCCGCCGAGTTGGATGCACGACGCGTCGATCTCAACGAGCTGCTGGCCGTTTCCGACGTCGTCTCACTGCACTGCCCCTACGGTCCCGCCACTCACCACTTGATCGGGGCCGGGCAACTCGCAGAAATGAAGAGCTCGGCATACCTTGTCAACACCGCCCGCGGACCCATTGTCGATGAAGACGCACTGGCATCCGCGCTCCGGGAGGGTGCAATCGCGGGAGCTGGGCTCGACGTTTACGAGCAGGAGCCCCGCGTCCATCCCGGCCTGCTGGAACTGGACAATGTTGCGCTCCTGCCGCACCTTGGCTCGGCGACGGTGGAGACGCGCACCGCCATGGCCATGCTCGCCGCCGACAACGCCCTCGCAGTGCTGAGCGGGGAACAGCCCCCAGCACCAATCGCTGAGGGCGTCAGGGGTGCACAACGAGCAGAACGTTGACTCCGCTGCGCCATGATCAGGCGACCCGGTAAGTATTCAGGGGGGTGTCCGTGCTTCGCGGGCGCTCCCCTGCCTTGCCGTGCGGCCCGTGTAATGGGTCCCGACAGGTTGTGTTCAGTAGGGTGGGAAGACCCCAGAGTGAGGACCACCTGCATGCACACCACTTCCAGCAAGGCCGCCGTGGATCGGCATTACGACCTGATCATCATCGGCACGGGCTCCGGGAACTCCATTCCCGGACCCGGGTTCGAAGACCGGTCGATCGCGATCATCGAGGAAGCAACGTTCGGCGGCACCTGCCTGAACGCCGGCTGCATCCCCTCAAAAATGTACGTCCACACCGCCGACACCGCGCTGCAGACCGCCAGGTCCGCACGGCTGGGCCTCCACGCCGAGGTCAACTCCGTAGACTGGCCCGGCATAGTGGGCCGGATCTTCGAGAACCGCGTCGACCCCATTGCCGCCGCCGGTGAGGAATACCGGCGCGGACCACAGACTCCGAACATCGATGTCTACGACCAGCACGCTGTCTTCATCGGAGAACGCACCTTGCAAACAGGTCAAGGCAACCAGCAGAAAACCATCTCGGGTGACCAGGTTGTCATCGCCGCGGGCTCCCGCCCCTTCATCCCGGAGGCCATCGCCGCTTCGGGCGTGCGGTACCACACCAATGAGGACATCATGCGGCTCCCTCATCTACCCAAATCATTGGTGGTCATCGGCGGCGGCTACATCGCCATGGAGTTCGCCCACGTCTTCGACGCCCTCGGCACGGACGTCACAATCATCGCCCGCTCCACACTCCTGCGGAACCTCGACGAGGACCTGCACGACCCGTTTAACGACCTCGCCGCCGAACGCTTCGACGTCCGGTCCGGCCGGACCATCATCGGCGCCGACCAGACAAGTCAAGGCATAACTGTCAGGCTCGACGACGGCACCTCCGCCACCGGGGAGGTACTGCTGGTAGCGACCGGGCGCATCCCCAACGGGGACCTGCTGGACCTGCCCTCCGGCAGGATCGAGACGATAGGCGCCGGACGCATCAAGGTCGATGACTACGGCCGGTCAACCTCCGCTGCGGGAGTTTGGGCCCTCGGCGACGTTTCATCGCCCTACATGCTCAAACACGTCGCCAACGCCGAGATGCGCGCGGTGCGGCACAACCTGCTCAACCCGGAAAGCCTGCAGAGAATGCCCCACGACCACGTCCCCGCCGCCACCTTCACCCACCCCCAGATCGCCACCGTCGGGATGACCGAATCCCAAGCCCGCGAACACGGCCACAACGTGACAACCAAAGTCCAAAGCTACGGGGATGTCGCCTACGGTTGGGCCCTGGAAGACACCACCGGCATCTGCAAACTCATCGCCGACAAAGACACCGGCAAACTCCTCGGCGCCCACTACATGGGCCCCCAAGCATCAACCCTGATCCAGCAGATGATCACCGTCCTGGCCTTCGACCTCGATGTACGCACGTTCGCTGCCAACCAATACTGGATTCACCCCGCACTACCCGAGGTCACCGAAAACGCCCTGCTCGGTCTCACCTTCAACCAACCGGACCACACCAACACCGTCTTCCGCGCACGCCCCGGCGTGGACCACTGAGAATTCGGGCTGACGCGTTGATCGGTAAGGTGAACAACGCGCCCTAACGGGTGTGCGTGGTCCTCTTCCTTGGGGGACTGCACAGACGTAGGCTGTGGATCGGAGGGCCGGGAAGCCTGGTCGGCCCGCTGGGTGAAATGCCCGCGGAACGGCTCCGGCGTCCGTCTGGGTCGTTGGACCGAAGACAGGATCTCCGCAATGCCATCATCGTCAGAACCAATCGTCGACGCCGTGCAGCTCGTCAAAGTTTTCGGCAGGACCCGCGCCCTTGACGGGCTGGACCTGCGGGTTGGGTACGGGGAAGTCCACGGCTTCCTGGGCCCCAACGGGGCCGGCAAATCAACAACGTTGCGTGTCCTCCTGGGCTTGATGCGTCCCACCGCAGGAACGGCCCACGTTTTCGGACTCGACCCCTGGCAAGACCCCGTCCGCGCCCACCGGGACATCGCCTACGTTCCGGGGGATGTGAGCTTGTGGCCTAACCTTTCCGGCGGCGAAGTCATCGATCTGCTGACGAGCCTGCGGGGCGGTGTCAACGAACGGCTCCGCCGGGACTTGATCGAAGAATTTGAATTGGATCCGCGTCGTAAGGCCAGGACATATTCGAAGGGAAACCGCCAAAAAGTGTCCCTGATTGCTGCGTTCGCGCGGCCGGCACGACTGTATTTGCTCGATGAGCCCAGCGCGGGTTTGGATCCCGTCATGGAGTCGGTCTTCCGTCGGCAGGTTCAGCGCGTCATTTCGGAGGGCGCCACAGTGCTGCTGTCCAGCCACATCCTCAGCGAGGTTGAACAGCTCTGTGAAAAGGTGACCCTCATTCGCTCGGGACGCACCGTGGAATCAGGAACCCTGGCCGGATTGCGTCACCTGAAACACACCCATTTCAGGGTCGAAGCCACCGAACCTGAACTGTTTCACTCCTTGCCCGGCGTGCAGAACCTCTTAGTCGACGGCGGCGTGGTTGAGTTCGACGTCGACCCGGCCGACCTTTCGCCGTTGCTGCAGGCCGTAGCAGCGGCCGGACTCAGCGGTTTGACCGTGTCGCCACCATCGCTGGAGTCCCTTTTCCTCAGCCACTACAGCGGCGCGAACGGCCAGGTTCGCTGATGTCCGGAGTGACGGGACTTCTGCTGGTGCAGGCGCGCAGGGAACGGGTGCTGTTGCCGGTGTGGATCCTGAGCATTGCCTTTCTTGGCTTCATCATCGCCAATGCCGTGGCCACCGAATTTGGTGATGAAGCAGCCCGGACAGCGATCATCACTGTTGCCGGGGCAAGCCCTGCGTTCCTGTTCGTCCGGGGACTTCCCGACGGGACCACAGTCGGGGCAGTCGTGTTCTTTCAAGGCTATGCGTTCACCGCCGTCCTCGCAGGGTTGATGAGCACCTTCCTGGTCATCAGGCACACCCGCACGGATGAAGAACTCGGACGAGCGGAACTGATTGGCTCCGTCCCGGTCCGCCGGGCCGCACCCATCACGGCAACCCTTATCCTTGGAGGCACGGCGAACCTGCTTCTGGCAGTCTCCGTGGCGGCCGGTTACGTTGCCGCAGGCTTGCCCTTGTCCGGCGCCATCACTGCCGGGGCGGCAGTCGGCGCGGTGGGCGCGTTCTTCGTAGCAATCAGTGGACTCGTCGCACAGATCATGCCCTCAGGCCGGGCAGCCAACGGCGCAGCTGCCGCCTTGGTCGGCGGGGCGTATTTCGTGCGGGGCGTCGGCGACGCGTTCGGTACCCCGTCCGCTGACCTGACCCAGGTGACCAGTGGATGGTTTTCGTGGTTCTCCCCCATCGGCTGGGGACAACGTTCCCGGCCGTTCTCGGTGGCTGATCCCATCCCGCTGCTGGGATTGGTTGCGGTGAGCCTTCTTCTGGCGCTGGCCGTCATCGGGCTCAGGAGCAAAAGAGATCTGGGAGAAAGTCTGCTGGCCGAACGCGCCGGACGGGAGCGGGCCGCGACCGGGGCCTCTTCTTTGCTCGGCTTGGCATGGCACCAACAACGATTCATCTTGCTGGGCTGGTGTCTCTTCTCGGGCCTGCTTGGCGGCATGGCCGGTGGGCTGGGGCCCGTGGTCACCAACGTCATCGGCGGGAATCAGTCGCTTCGCGAGCTGATTTTCCGGCTCGTTCCCGGCGGCCGGGGAGAGCTCATTGACGTTTTCACTACCGCGCTGCTGGGCATCGCGGGTGTCCTCGCGGCTGCCGCAGGTGTCCAGGTTGTGCTGCGGCTTCGCGCAGAAGAAGCGGAAGGGCGAGCTGAACTGCTCCTGGCGGCGCCGCGTTCCCCGGCACGCTGGCTCGGTGCGAACCTGCTCCTCGCTACCGTCTCTACTGTGATGGTGGCTGCGGTTGCGGGAACCGCAGCCGCCGCAGGTCTTGCCGTGTCGGGCGTGGCAAGCGGACCTCCTGGATTGCTGATCGGCGCCGCCTTGGCTCACGTACCGGCCGCCGTCGTTTTCATTGCCGCTACGGCCGTGGCCTTCTCTGTTATCCCGCGGGCGAGCATCGCCTTAGGCTGGGGGTTTCTGGCCGTCGGGCTGGTTTTGGGGCAATTCGGCGAACTGATGCGCCTGCCCGCCTGGCTCCAGGACCTTAGCCCGTTCCGCCACACGGCGGCGATGCCCGTCGAAGCCTTCGAGCCCCTGGCTGCCCTCACCATGACCGGCATTGCCCTGGCTGTAGCCGGACTAGCCGGCTTTCTGCTCAGCAAGCGAGACCTCGCAGCATGAGCCACTGGACACGAAGCTTGTAAACCATGTCACCCGGAACCGTGGCACCCGCGATCTGTTCCAAGGCAGAGCCGAACCCACCATAGACAGGAGGCTCCCCGCAGCGAGGAAATCCGCTAGCTCTTCAGGTGGATTCCAAGCCTCACCCGTTGGCAAGGCGACCGGCATCGCCTGACCAATCCCGGGCCCCTTCGTGGCTCCGCCCTCCTCGCCGTTCTCCCCAGGCTTGACCTCAAGACCCCAAACGATGTGGCTGTGGTTAACGCCGGGCTTCTCACACTGTCCGTCCGTGATCAGGGAATAGGCATGACAGAACAAGAGCAACACATGGCATTCGCAAAGTTCTTCAGAGCCGACTACGTCATGGAGACCGCCATCCAAGGCGCCGGCCTGGGGCTCCCCATCACCAAGGCCGTCATCGACGCCCACGGCGGAACGATCAAGCTCAGCAGCCAGCCGGGCAAGGGCACCACCGTGACTGTCACCATTCCCGCCCAACGCAACCGGCAAAATTGATCGTCATCTTTTCTGTCGCTACACCTCGACAGTATTAATAAGTGTGCTTAGTATTGAAGCTTATTCATTGTCTCGTTTGCGGACGGACCAGCAGGCGGATCGTCCCGGACATCCTGCGGTCTGAAAGCGTTGGGCCTTACGGCCCCTTCTGAGCGACTCTCGCGTCTCAACCTGCACTCCCCATTTCCTCGCTGAATCAACACCCGTTTCTGGGTTACGGCTGCGCCATTATTCCGTTCAGGACCCCGCGCCATTTCTGCGCCTCTTGCACGATCGCATCATTGGGATGTTCGATCTGCGGTATGTCTTTTTCTTCCACGCGTACCTTATAGGGCCCGCGATACACCATGGATCGCATCAGTTCCCCTTCCGGGAAGTTGAAGTTGGGGGCCATCTGCGGCTCAGACCTGCACCTTTATCACGGCATGATGCCGGACACGCGGGTCGGGATGACCTTCGGTCATGAGTTTGTGGGCGTGGTGCACGAGGTGGGTTCCTCGGTGCAGAACCTGGTGGTCGGGGACCGGGTCATGGTTCCGTTCAACATCTACTGCGGGTCCTGCTACTTCTGCTCACGCGGCCTGTACTCCAACTGCCACAACGTGAATCCGAACGCCACTGCCGTGGGCGGTATTTACGGTTACTCCCACACCTGCGGGGGTTACGACGGCGGCCAGGCTGAGTTTGTGCGCGTGCCGTTCGCTGACGTGGGTCCCAGCAAGATTCCGGACTGGATGGACGAGGAAGACGCAGTCCTGCTCACGGACGCACTGCCTACTGGCTACTTCGGCGCCCAGTTGGGCGACATTGCCGAAGGTGACACCGTTGTGGTGTTCGGTGCCGGCCCGGTGGGCCTGTTCGCGGCAAAGTCGGCATGGCTCATGGGAGCGGGGCGGGTGATCATCATCGACCACCTGGAATACCGATTGGAAAAGGCCCGCTCGTTCGCCCATGCCGAAACCTATAACTTTGTTGAGTACGACGACATTGTGGTGCACCTGAAAAAAGCCACGGACTACCTGGGCGCCGACGTCGTGATAGATGCGGTAGGAGCCGAAGCGGACGGTAACTTCCTCCAGCACGTGACCAGCAGCAAGCTGAAACTGCAGGGTGGGTCTCCCATCGCCCTCAACTGGGCCATCGACTCCGTCCGCAAGGGCGGCACGGTGTCAGTAGTGGGCGCCTACGGACCGCTCTTCAGCGCCGTGAAGTTCGGTGACGCGATGAACAAAGGGCTGACGCTTCGGATGAACCAGTGCCCTGTCAAAAGGCAGTGGCCCCGGTTGTTCGAACACATCCAGAACGGGCATCTTAAACCCAGCGACATTGTCACCCACCGCATCCCTCTGGAGCACATCGCCGAGGGTTACCACATCTTCTCGGCGAAGCTTGATGACTGCATCAAGCCCCTGATCGTCGCAACCACGGTCTGAAAGGGGATCGCAATGGCTGAAATACCGACGCCCTACACCTCCGGCACGCCCGCGCTGAAGGAAACTGCGGAGGAGCTGCGGGCACGGATCCCGGGATGGGGCGTGGACCTCGACCCGGCGGACAGGCCCTCCTACCCCCGCGAGCAGCCCGGTATCGAGACCGGGGCGCGCTGGGACTTTCCCGAACGCCAGAAGGAGAAATGGCCCCGGGAGCGGTCCATCGAACACGCTTTCGTGACCCCCGTCTTTGGCACCTCAACCCCTCCCAAGGGCATCTCCGGTGCGCTGCGGAAGTACGCGTACGGGAAATACAGCGAGGGCCGCGCAGCCCACTGGCTTGTGCTGATCGCCGCCGACAGAGTGGACGCGTGGGAAAACCACGTGCGCGCATTCGCAACTCTGCAACCGGACAACCCGGTGACCGAAACCGGCGTGCTCAGCGAGTTCACCCACCATGGTGCGCGTTCCCGCTTCGGGAAAAAGCGAGCTGACCTGAACCATCAGTGGATCGACCCCATACTTGTCGGTGCCCCGTGGGTACTGGCGGGTCTGGGGGCAGTAGCCGCCTTGAGGAGGGTGCGGAAGCACCGACCGGCCTGACACCACGACGGCGGCGGGCTGGCCCACAGGGGCAACCCGCCGCCG
The DNA here is from genome assembly GCF_037402035.1 of Paenarthrobacter sp. CCNWLY172. Lineage (NCBI taxonomy): Bacteria > Bacillati > Actinomycetota > Actinomycetes > Micrococcales > Micrococcaceae > Paenarthrobacter > Paenarthrobacter sp. CCNWLY172. The sequence continues at coordinate 177,856 of NZ_JBBEGB010000008.1, read as the reverse complement.
TCGTGCTTAACAGTTTGTCCTTGGGGGCTAAGAAGCCGACCCCGCCACCGGGAACCGCTCCCACGCCCGGTGTGCGGAGAGCAATTCCCGGACCACCGGAATTACCGTGTCCGGACCTTCACCACTGACGATCCCGGGGGCAGCCTGAGGGACGCCGGCCGCGTCAAGAACTGCGGCACCTGGACCCCAGGCACCAATGGCTTTGCCATGACGGAACGCTTCGGACACCATCAGGACCACCCGCGGATCAAGGGTCACCCCGGGTTCACCGGCCTTGGCGTCGCGGCCCGGCATGGCGTCGGCTGCCGGAGTGCCTCCGCCTGCCACAATGACTGCGTCGAATTCGGTGGAGCGTGCAGTGAGGTAGCTCCTTTGAACAGTCACGTCCGGACCCTGATCCGACTCGATCACACCTCCGGACGGTGCAATAACCAGCGGAACCATGTCTGCCGCATCCAGCGCCTCGCGTGCCGCTGTCACCAACGACAGGTCACTTTCACTGTCCGCGATGATGCCCACGACGCGACCGGCAACAGGCCACTTTCCACCAATCTGGGACACAGCAGGGCTCGGTTTCACGTCCGGCGTGTCAACGGTGGCCGTGGGAGCGGGCATCCCGAGGCCCTTGGCGACAGCAGCGCAAAGGCCGGCATCGATATTGGCCAACGCCATAAGTTGCCGTTCCCGGATTGCCACTTCGTAGCACTTGCCAAGCTCGAAGGTGTAGGCCTGGATCACGTGGTCCTGCTCCACCGGAGTCAAACTGTGGAAGAACAGCCGGGCTTGGCTGAAGTGATCATCGAACGACGCGGGATTGCGCCGTTCCTTCATTCCTGTGGCGACTTCCTCAGGGACGTCCACAAATGCTCCCACGTCCTGCCCTGCCATGAAGGGGCAACCACCATCAAGGGAATTTGGATGGTAAGGGGCTACTCCCCCATGCACGGCAGTCTGGTGCATACCGTCACGCAGCATGTCATTGACCGGGGCGTGGGGACGATTGATGGGAATTTGCGCGAAGTTCGGGCCGCCGAGCCGCGAAATCTGCGTGTCCAGGTAGGAGAAGAGCCGGACCTGCAACAGAGGATCGTTGGTTACATCAATACCTGGGACGAGGTGTCCGGGGTGGAAGGCTACCTGCTCGGTCTCGGCAAAGTAGTTGGTCGGGTTGGCGTTCAGCGTCATCAGCCCGATCGGCTGAACCGGCGCCAATTCCTCAGGGATAAACTTGGTGGGATCCAGAAGGTCGATACCTTCAAACATTTGATCTTCAGTGTCCGGAAAAGTCTGGATGCCGAGCTCCCATTCCGGGTAGGCACCTGATTCGATCGCATCCGCCAGATCACGGCGGTGGAAATCGGGATCCATGCCGTTAATAATCTGGGCCTCTTCCCACACCAATGAGTGGACGCCCAGCTTCGGCTTCCAGTGGAATTTCACCAGAGTGGTCTTGCCGGCCGCATCCACCAACCTGAATGTGTGGACGCCGAACCCTTCCATGGTCCGGTAGGAACGGGGAATTCCGCGGTCAGACATATTCCACATCGTGTGGGCTTGGGCTTCGGTGTGCAACGAAACGAAATCCCAAAATGTATCGTGCGCACTCTGGGCCTGCGGGATCTCCCTGTCAGGGTGCGGTTTCCCCGCGTGGATGATGTCCGGGAACTTGATGCCGTCCTGGATGAAGAAGACAGGAATGTTGTTTCCCACCAGGTCGTAGGTGCCCTCATCCGTGTAGAACTTCGTGGAGAAGCCACGGGTGTCACGGACGGTATCGGCGGACCCCCTTGATCCCAGGACAGTGGAAAACCTCACGAACACCGGGGTTTCCACATCCGGCGCAAGGAACCCTGCCTTTGTGACTTTTGAAGCCGTGCCATAAGAGCGGAAGATTCCATGTGCCCCGGCTCCTCTGGCGTGGACAACACGCTCGGGAATTCTCTCGTGGTCAAAGTGCGTGATCTTCTCACGCAAGTGATGGTCCTGCAGCAAAATCGGGCCCCGCGGACCCGCCTTGAGTGAATGGTCTGTATCTCCAAGCCTTAGACCTTGGGCCGTTGTCAGGTACTGGCCGGACTGCGAACGCGAGTTCACGGGTGCTCCGGTGGGACTCCCCGTAGGTGACACGGCCTCCGGACCCCGCTGATCAGGCTTCGGCGGCAACGGCTCCCGTGCATCTGTTGGCTCTTCAACCGCGGGGCTCTCAATCGACGGAGTCCCTGGAATCTTGATGTTGTCCTCAACTGGCACTGCGCGTTCTCCTCGATGTTGATCGGCAAATCGACTACTGCACTCAACCAAAAAGGTAAGCTTCCTTAGTACCTTATGGGCCAGGGATCCTGCTTGCAACGTCAGTAGGACCACTTAACGCAGGACCGCTCGACATGAGGGTGGAGCGTGGGAACTGCACCGGCGAGGTAGGCAGGGGCAACGAGCACTGGCCTACGGGCCCCGCAGGAAGGCCGGCCTGTGATCGAACCCGTGACTGGTGAGACCGTAGAAAACAGGCAGGATCACAAAGATCACCGATGCGACCAGCGGATGGACGAGGACACCTGCCGTTCCCGCCGCGAGGTAAAGCACCACCCCGGCAAGGGCACGTGGCCGCTCGCGCGCGAAATAGGTATCCTCCACCTCCTCCTCGGTGAGCTCAGGGTGCCGTGCCAGGTGCGAAAAGAAGACCAGCCATGACAGGCACAGCAGTGCCCCGACGATCGCGTACAGCGCGACCGCGACCCGCTCATCGGCCAGATTGCCTGACTTGGCTGTATCGATGATCACCGCTGTGGGCCAAGGCAAAAGAGCGAGCGTGGCGAGGATGCCTAGGTTGGCCCACTGCAGGCCGATATCCATCTGCCGAATACGGGAGAAGGCTGATTTATGGTTGAGCCAGATCACGGCCAGGTAGGTGTAGGAGGCCGCATAAGCCAAGTATGTCGGCCACTGACCCAACAACCCGGCCATCAGCCCGCCTGGCTCAGTCTCCGGCGGCGTGAGCTCAAGTACAAGGAACGTGATGACGATCGCGATGACGGCGTCGCTGAACGCCTCGGCACGGCGCGTGTCCGAACGTGTCACCCTCTGCTCCTAAGCCTGCGCATGACGTGGCACCGTGGAGCGGCGACGGCTTGCCGGTCCCCTATCCGCCTTCGCCGGGGAGTTTGTATGCGAGCACATCGATGTTCTGTATGTTCGGTTCCACACTGAACAACTCTGCTCCCTGAGCGGCAAGTGCCTGCCCGACTCCCCCGGAGAGGTGGGTCTGGCGGGCGTCGTCATCGGGGAAAACGTCAAATACTCCGAAAGTCGATTCGTCTAACTGGAGGGCGAACCAAGCACGCGTGCCTTGCTCCTGTTCAACGACGGAACGCGCGGAGCGGAGGAAATCTGCGACGTCCTTCTCCTTGCCGGGTTTGGCCTTAAGGATCACCAACAATGCAACCTCAATCATGCTCCATCACCCGGCCCGCCCTGACTGATTCCGTACTGCACGACAGTTTTCATGGCGAGCCTCCTTGGAACGGTGCTGCGGCGAGTATGGTGCGGACCGAACTGGCCTCGTGGCACCTCCTCCACGTAACGAGGGAGCGGCGCGATGCACTGCCAGTCTCGCAGTGATCGCCGGCCACCACAAGGGATGTTTCCGTCTGCCAACTTCAGTACAGTTCCCCGCCGGGACTCCGCGGGCCATCATCGCGCCCTCGCCGAGGGCGCTGCCCGAAAAGCCCTGACACCGCCTAGATCATCTCAAGCACGCGTTTGTGGGTGGGAGGAGGATGGGCGCGATCCAGGTCCGCCAGGTCGTGGGGCGCAAGCTGAACGTCGAGGGCCCGCTGGCATTCCTGGACATGGTGCGGGCTGGAAGCTTTGGGAATGGCGAGGACGAGCGGATGCCTGAGCACCCAGGCGAGGGCGATCTGCGCGGGACTTACACCGTGTTCGGTTGCGATGCGCACCAGCACAGGATCATTCAGCATCCTCCCCTGCTCCAGCGGCGAGTACGCCATCACCGGTATACCCCCGTCGCCGCAGCGGGGCAAAAGATCGAACTCGATACCACGGCGGGTCAGGTTGTAGAGCACTTGGTTGGTCGCGACTTTCCGCCCGCCCGGCAGGCGCATAAGTTCTTCCATGTCCGCCACATCGAGGTTGCTGACGCCCCAGTGCCGGATCTTCCCGGCCTCCTGCAGGCGTTCAAATGCTTCGAGCGTTTCGGCCAAGGGCACAACGCCGCGCCAATGGAGTAAATAAAGGTCGATGATGTCCGTTCCAAGACGGCGCAAGCTACCTTCGCAAGCATCGATGGTTCCGCGTAATGTCGCGTGGTGCGGCAGGACTTTGGTGATCAGGAACGCTTCTTTCCGCCGGGCTGCCAGCGCCCTTCCGACGAGTTCCTCGGCCGCGCCGTTGCCATACATCTCAGCTGTATCCACTACGGACATTCCCAAATCCAGGGCCGCATGGATCGCAGCGGTCTCTCGCGGGGCGGTGCTGGGGTTCTCGCCCATACCCCACGTTCCGATCCCGAGCACCGGGACAGCCTCACCGGAGGGAAGAGATATCTCGCGCAACGTAACTCCCGTCAGAAAGAGCCCGCTCCCATTGTCGGCCGCATGGCGTCCAATGATTCCCGTCCGGACCATGGCGACAAGCGCCGTGTTTGTTCAATCTACGCGACTGCCGGGGGAGACGAAAGGTACCGGGGGCTCCCCCGGAATCCCCGCCTGGGCCAACCATGTCGGAATGGTGATCCCCGGCCTGGCCATCCGGCCCCTTCGGCAGGCTGCACCTGGGCCCACGGTTCGACGGCGGCCGGTCTCCGAACGTGCGGAACTTTGACCGCGGTGGTGGTTTCGGTAACCGGCCTTCACGAGTCCACTTGCCAGAACGGCAGGGATAGATATTTCTACACTGTAGACTTTATGCGTAGACTGGGTAGGAAAGCTTGCTTATCTTCTCTGGGGTCGCTTGCCTGCGCGCAGTACCGACGGAAGTGAATGTCCCCACCAGAAAACCCCACGAACTCCCTGAAAGGCATCTCCGATGTTTCTCATCTTCGGTCTTAAAACCGCCATCCGGGAATTGCCCGGACGAATGGCTACCTGCCGGTTTTGCGGCCAGTTCGCTCATCACCACCTGCAGCAACGCGCCACGAAGTTCACCCTGTTCTTCGTCCCCGTCTTCACGACGTCCAAGTCCTACACCATCAGATGCACACACTGCGGCGGACCATCGAGCATCACCACGCGGCAGAAGAACGCACTAGCCAGCTAAGCAATCGGCGTCCTGACCGGACGCCACCCACCATTCATTGTGAATCAGGACGCCAAACCCTAGATTGGACGCATGACGGACAACGAGCTGGAGGAAGGCTTCGATCACCTGAACCGGCTGATAACGTCGACCGACGACCTCAAGGGCTTCCTTCAGGGCATGGCTGGGCTCGCGTCGGAAAAGCTAACCCACACCGAGGGAACGCAGATCGAATGCGCGGTAGCGCTGCACCGTCGCAAACGCCGCACCACGATCGCCGGCAGCAGCGACATCGCCCTCTGGCTGGATCAAATCGAACAACGCCTCGGCGAAGGACCTTGCGTGGAAGCACTGGAGTTGGGAAAGCCCATGATTGTCTCGGATGCTGCGGCCGACCAACGTTGGCCCAACTACTGCAGGACCCTCACCGACGAGGGGTACCGCAGTGCCATGGGTATCCCCCTTGAGCTGGGGGCCGACGCCGACGCTGTCCTCGACTTCTTCGCAGCACCGGCAGATCAGTTTACTCCGAATACCGTTGAAGATGCCCGGGTTTTTGGCGATATGGCCGGTAGGGCCCTTCGTCTGGCTGTCAGGATCACGACCGCAGAACAGCTGGCCGACGATCTTAGATCTGCATTGGAAAGCCGGACCGTGATCGACCTCGCGTGCGGAATGATCATGGCCCAGAACCGATGCAGCCAGGTACGGGCAATGGAAATCCTTAAGAAAGCCTCCAGCGACCGCAACCAAAAACTCCACGTAGTCGCCGAAAACATCGTCCAGCGGGTCAACGCGACCTACACTTCAACCTTTTTCGAGAAATAACGCCTCTCGAAAGGTGATGAGCAGACCGTGGCGACCACCGCCGTCGAGGGCCTCAACCGCCGTCGGGTTTATGGTTGAGGAAGCAGTCAGAGTCCGACTGTCCAGGAAAAACAGGAATGGTGGTCATTGGTGCAGCCGAGCCATCGCGGGAGCTCTGATCAAGCGTGCCTGACCTGACAGCCGCGCCGTGGAACGCACCCCACGGCGATCTGTGTGCCGCGTTCCTCCAGGAACTGCCTATTGATGGCGCAGCTGTATCTGTCTTCGGTGGTTCAGCCGCCGAAACGTTGATGTGCGCGTCCGACGCTACGGCCGGCCGGCTCGATGAGCTCCAGTACGACCTCGGGGACGGGCCACGGTGGGATGTTTTCCGCACCCACCTGCCGGTGGTGATCCCCGACCTGACCGCCGAAGGGGTCCGGTCGTGGCCGGCCTTTTCCGAGGCGGCCACCAGAACGGAGGCGGCAGCGTTCTTTGTTTTTCCGTTGCTCGCCGGCGGCCTGGTCATCGGGGTAGCAGAACTGTACTGCACCTCACCGCGGGAACTCAGCCCCGCCCAGGTCAGCCGGGCCGCACAAATCGCCAGCCGGACCGCCTGGACATTGCTGCGCGGATTATTGCCCGGCAATGAGGCCGGATCGGCGGCCATTCCACTGGCCCGGCGTGAAATCCACCAGGCAACCGGCATGGTTCTGGTCCAGACCGACAGCACCGCCGATGAAGCATTGCTGCTGTTGCGCGGTCATGCATTCGCCAGCGGACGATCATTGCAGGACACCGCGCTGGACGTTGTCAGCCGAAAGCTGGATTTCACGCCGGCCGCGGGCGCCGCAGAAACCGGATCACAGTAAAATGCAGACATGGTAAACAAAAGCAGAGCCGAACGTCTCAGCGATACGTTCGTGAAGCTTACCGACACCCTCGTTGCCGACTACGACGTCCTGGACTTGCTCCACACGCTCGTGGAGGACGCCGTCGATTTACTCGACGCCGCCCAAGCCGGGCTGTTGCTCTCCGACGCCGACGGCGACTTGCAATTGCTGGCTTCAACCAGCGAGCAAAGCCAACTGGTGGAACTGCTCCAACTCGAAGCCGGAGCGGGGCCGTGCGTGGAGTGTTACCACACAGGAACAGTCATCACCGTCGATGACATCGGCGCCCTTGGTGACCGCTGGCCGGCCTTCCAGCAAATCGCCTTGGACATGGGCTTCAGGTCAGTGCACGCCGTACCCATGCGCGTCCACACCAGGGTCATCGGCGCCATGGGCCTGTTCGGAGCCGAAACCGGCGCCCTGTCCCCCGAAGACGCCTCCATTGCCCAGGCCATGGCCGACGTTGCCACCATCAGCCTTCTGCAGGAGCGCACCATCCGCGAAGCTGGCGTCCTCAACGACCAACTCCAACGCGCGTTGACCACCCGGGTGCTCATCGAGCAAGCCAAAGGCGTCATTGCCCAGACCAAAAACCTCGACATGGACAGTGCCTTCAACGTGCTGCGCGCACACGCCCGATCCTCGCGGCAAAACCTTCACGATGTCGCCGAAAGCATCGTCAAGCGCACTCTGAAGATTTAGCACTTTCCATGTGACCGGCTGTAAAGGATTGCCCGCCCGGGTCCGTTCCCTATGGACTCACAGTGTCCTTCGTGTCTACGCTGGTGTTGTTGCCCCAGACCTCGGCAGTGCATTCAGAGCACACACGAGGAGGCAATATCTTGTCGCTCATCAAAGAGCCCCCCACCGGTCGTACCCACAGTCAAACCAGCAGCCAGGCAGACGACGTCCGCAATTCGCATCAACAAAGTCACCAGCAGCTATGCGAGCCTTTTGACCTCAGTTAAGGAAGCGGGGCTGCTCGAGCGGTGCCGCCGCTATTACATCCTGCTGCTGATGCTCTTGATCATCGCGGGTGCCGGCGTCTGGGCGGCGTTCTTCCTTCTGGGCGACTCGTGGCTCCAGCTTGCAGTAGCGGCGGCACTCGGCGTTGTCTTCACGCAGTTCGCTTTGGTCGGGCACGAAGCAGGGCACCTTCAGGTCTTTGCCACCCGGGCGGCAAACGAGTGGACAGCACGCCTGATCGCCACCCTCATGGTGGGCATGGGCTATGCCTACTGGACCGACAAGCACTCCAGGCATCACGCCCGGCCGAACGTGGTTAACCGGGATCCGGACATCGCTCCCGGTGCCATCGTCTTTCACAACGAAGTGGCCAACAACCGTGGACGATTTTCCCGGGCGTTCGGCAAACGACAGGGCTACCTCCTCTTCCCACTGCTACTGTTCCTTGGTTGGACGCTGCATATCGACTCGCTCAGGTACTTGCTGCGCCGCGGCCCCGTGAAGTTCCGTTGGCTTGAGCTTGGCCTGCTGGGCCTGCGTTTTGGCACCTACATCGGATTGTTGTTCCTCACGCTGTCCCCTGGGATCGCTGCGGCGTTTATCGGGGTTCAGGTCGCCGTTTTCGGGCTTTACATGGGAGGAACCTTTGCGCCAAACCACAAAGGGATGCCGATACTTCCCGAAAACAGTCGCGCCGACTTCCTGACCCGGCAAGTGCTCACGTCCCGCAATATCACCGGCAGCAGGTTCGTGACGTTCTTCATGGGTGGGCTCAACTACCAGATTGAACACCATCTGTTTCCCGACATGCCCCGCCAGCATCTGCGAGAAGCAAGCCAACTTGTCAAAGAACACTGCGTTCTCACGGGCATTCCATACACCGAAACCAGGCTGATGCACTCCTACGGAATCGTGATCCGCTACCTCAATACCGTAGGTCTCGCCGCGGCTGACCCGTTCACCTGCCCCCTCGCAGGGGAGCACCGGAGCTAACGGAGCGCTCAGGGCCTTTGTTTTGAGAGGATTCGCCCTCACAGGGTTCTTTACTATGGACTCGCGGCCTCCTTGGTGCCTACGCTGGTGTTGTTGCCCCAGGCCCCGGCAGCGCCTTACCAGCGCAACGAGGAGGCAACATCTTGTCGCTCATCAACCGGCCCCCAACGGCCCTAGCCACAGCAGGGAAGCCGACTAATCGCCCGATAGTCTGCCGCGTCCATTCCTACCGGGAAAGCAGCCCCTCTTTCACGGATGAGGAGGACCGGTAGCCGTCATGGCAGAGAACTCCATTCCATCGGGTGGGACATCCCTGCCCCAAGGGTCGAGAATGTGGTGCCCGACGTGCCGGACCGACGGCTACCTGGTGCTACACGCGATTGAAACAGCACGGGCCCACACAGTCGGCCTCGTCGTAGAGGTCTCTTACAGCTGTACCGGATGCGGTTCGATACTCTCGCACTTCACGCGATTCAGCGAAGTTGCTGCACGGCTGAACACCGGAACGAATCTCGAAGGGCTCATCCTCTTCGGCGACAGCTACCTTCATTGCAGCGAGCCCATGGCCAGAGTACCCCTCGAAGTGCGACGGACCCTTACCGCCAGCAGCATTCCTGGAGATGACTTGTCTCAACTGCTTGACGTCCGGCTTAGAACCCAGATTTTGCGCTGCGTGAGCTGCGGCTTCCGGCTGGAATTGCCTGCCTGAGCAAGCAGGTACGACTCCCAGCGCCCATATCCCACCACCTTTGCCGTGACAAACCGGCGCGTCCGCCGGGCCACCGCGGATAGGGACTGCAACTTGAAGGTCCCTTCGCACCTGAGGGGATCTGATTCATCATGGGCAGCACGTCAGTCGAAACGATTTGTTGCAAGCCGGAAAAGAGCCAGAGCCAGCGTTAGGCGAACCCGCCCAACTGGCGTCCGGATATCGAAAGCCAAGGCGATTGAGAGTTCTGCAGCACGGCTCTGAACACTTGAATGGTGCAGATGGAGCTGTCCGGCAACAGATCGCAGGCTGCTGGACTCCGCTATGGCTTCGAGCATGGGCAACGCTTTCGGCTGACCCTCCACCAATTGCCTCAAATTGGTGACATCGGTCGGCTCCTGCCCGGAGTCGTCTGCCCGCCCGGCCAGGACGATGAGACTTCCGAGCCCGTCAGCCGTTTGCACACTGTGGCGTGGAGTGGTGAGTCGGAGGGCCAGCAGGGCCGTTTCCCAGGAGTAATAGAGTTCGCGGGGGGCCCGCGCGAGGCCTACTCCTGTGGGGCCAACCTCCTCAAGCGCTTCTGTGGATGGGCGGATCCCTGCCTTAATGGGTCCGAAGGGCGTCTGGACCAATGCAGTGGGACCAGGCATGGATGTCGTTACCGGCGTTGCGTGAACCCGATACATCCTGTCCCGCTCGAGGTGCAGGAGCCTTGCCCCCTCAGAACGCTTTTCCTCCGGCATATCACCGTCGATGACCGCCTCCATCGCCCGTCGCGTGATGGCCACCGGACTGGTCCGGTCCCAAAAGACGCCCAAGGCGAGTGCGAGGCGTTCCAGAATCAGCTCGTCGTTGACGAACCCGGGCCTGGCGCGTTGGATCCATGCTTTCCCGTCAATGCCGAATGGCTGGGAGGGCCACTGCCCTTGCTCGCTGGTGATTTTCTGGCCCGATGCATCTACACAGATGCTCCGGCCTTCCAGCGAATAACCCACGGGGCAGCCGCACAGGGCTGCTGCCCCACGGATGAGCATGTCTGCGTTGGCCCGGCTGTTGATCAGGGTATCGAAGTAGGCGATGACTTTGAGGCTTTCCGAGGCTACCGGATCGAGCGCTTTGAGCCGCCACACGAGTCCCTGCACTGATACCACCCACTCCGTCGTCGGTCTCTACGAACTCTATGGTGTGCCACTCCGGCCAATCCGGCAACGAAGATCTCCCAGCCGGCTGAGCCGGTCAGGCGCCCAACGCTCGTCGTAGCCACCGGGTTCTGGCTTCGCGGGCCAATATCGAGAGCGCCGCTTGGGGAAAGAAGATGTCGAAACCGTGGAAGCCACCCGGCCACACGTGCAATTCGGCCTCCCCACCGGACATCCAGATGGTTGAAGCATAGGCAATGTCCTCATCCCGGAAAACCTCGGCTGAAGCGACATCGATGAACGCTGGAGGTAAGTTTGAGAGGTCCGCAGCGCGCGCAGGGGCGGCGTAGATGGAAACTTGGTTGGTTCCACGCCGTTCCCCCAAGAGCGCATTCCAGCCAGTGTCGTTGCTGGTACGGTCCCATACACCTATGCCATCAAACTGGTGGCTGGAAACGGTCTCATTGCGATCATCCAGCATGGGGTAGATCAACAACTGGCCGGCCAGGAAAGGGCCACCACGGTCGCGTGAGAGCAACGCCACCCCTGCAGCGAGTCCGCCGCCAGCACTGGCGCCTGCAACGACGATCCGGTGGGGATCGACACCCAGTTCTTCGGCATTGGCGGCCATCCACTCCAAGCCTGCATAACAATCCTCCACCGGCGCCGGATCGGGATGTTCGGGGGCAAGTCGATACTCCACTGAAACGGCCACTGCATCAAGGGACTCAACCCAGTCAACGAGGGAATCCGCTCCAAGAAAACGGTCGCCCATAACCATTCCCCCGCCATGAATGTTATAGATGCCTGGTCCGCCGGGCGCGTGATCGACCCGGCGGAAGATGGAGACAGTAAGGTCCGGAGCGCCCACCGGACCGGGGATCGTCCGCTCAAAATGTGTCACGGGGCGTCCAGCGAGAAGATCCTCGATAGGCGGTGCAACCAGGGTTTCGCGCATGCCTTTGATCATGTCGGGCGTCAACGTTGGGCCTATCAAGTCGCCCAACGCTCCCAGCGTGGCACCCAGCTCAGCATCGAAAGGTGGCACTTTATACTTCGGTGACATCTCAACCTCCATCCTGACGGCCACCTCGTCGTGACCTGAAGCAAGCCTAGGCTTGCTGGCGCCATACGTTACCCGCCAAAGGCACTCAAAAGGCTGACTACGGGCGCCATGTGGCGGTCAATGGAAACCATTGGTGGCTCCGGACTACTGCCGCTGCCGGCACCACCTGGGACGAGGTTATTGCGCGCTGGACGGGCAAGCCCCTGCCCGCGGGGTGCTGAGACGGAACTCTTCGGCCGTAGGCAGCCCGGTTAATTCGACCAGTTCAACGTGGTGCTCCTTCAGTACTTCCAGGACCTGGTTCGGGCTGACCCGGAAGACTTCGCGGTGGAAGCAAGGTGGCTTCCCGCGGGAACCCGGAAAGTACGTGGAATGTCAGGCTGGTTACGCCGCAAGGCGATGACCGAGATGCTGACGAGAGAGAACGCAAACAAGGTGCCGATACTGGTTGCGTCGGCCAGTTCGCCGAGGGGGATCAACCCTGCGGCGGCAAAGACCCGCCCACCCAGCTGCAGTCAGTCGATCAGCGCCACGCCGAACTCCGCCACGACGGCCCGCAATTCCTTCAGATAGCGCTGCGCTTGGTCGGTGAGTGGAATCGCTGCGTGGCCTATCCAGCCGATCTCGATGCGTTCATCAACGTCGAGCGGGATGGCGACGATTTCCGGGTCGAGCTGCCCGCTGATGATGCCGGTCGAGATCGTGTAGCCGTGGAGCCCGATCATGAGGTTGAAGATCGTCGCACGGTCAGAGACCCGGATCTCCTGTTTGCTGGACAAGGTGGAGAGAATCTCCTCGGCGAAGTAGAAGGAGTTGTTCGCACCTTGATCGAAGGTGAGCCGCGGCAAGCCGGCGAGATCGGCGAGAGTCGCACCCTTCTTTGAGGCGAGCGGGTTTTTCCTTGAAATAAAAATGTGCGGATCGGCGAGGAAAAGCGGAGTGAACGCGAGCCCGGACTCCCGGAGTAGCTTGTCGATGATCTTCCGGTTGAAATCGTTCCGGTAGAGAATGCCTATTTCGCTGCGGAGCGTCCGGACATCCTCGATGATGTCCCAGGTGCGTGACTCACGCAGTGAGAACTCGTATTCGGCCACGTCACTGGCCTTGACCATCCGGACGAAGGCGTCCACCGCGAACGAGTAGTGCTGCGTTGACACCCCGAGCAGACGTCGCCGTGGTGGCCTGCCAAGGTAGCGCTGCTCGAGGAGAGCAAACTGCTCCACTACCTGCCGCGCGTAGCCGAGGAACTCGACTCCGTCGGCGGTGAGAGTGACACCGCGGGCGGAGCGAACCAGGAGCGCACGGCCCACCCGCGCCTCAAGGTCCTTCATCGCGGCGGACATTGTCGGCTGGGCTACGTAAAGAAGATCGGCTGCCGCGGAGATCGACCCCTCAGCTGCAACTTCGATGAAGTAGCGGAGCTGCTGCAGCGTCAATCCGCTCGAAATCTGGGCCATAGGAAGATTCTATATGAATGCATAGTAACGCCTAGTTACCCGATACCCCTCGGTAGGTTGCACCATGGATACATCACCTTCTGAAAGGCCGTCTCCGGCCCATCAACGGATTGGCAGCACATGGCAGACGACTTCACCTTCAGCATCACCACGACCCCCTTCGACGAGGATTACTCACCGTCGGAAGGCTCGCGGATCACCACGAATTTCGCCAACCTGGCACGGGGCGAGCACCGCCAGGAGAACCTCCGCAACGCCTTGACCATGATTCGGCGCCGCTTCAACGATCTCGCAAGCTGGGACAACCCGGACCGGGACCGCTACACCCTCGCGCTTGAGATCGTTTCCGTGCAGATTGAGTTCACCGCGGAAGGTACGGATCAGCAGTTCCCGCTGTTCGAGGTTCTCGACATCCAGATCGTCGACCAGCTGAATGGGGTCCGTCACCAAGGCATCGTCGGGAACAACTTCTCCTCCTACGTCCGTGACTTCGACTTCAGCGTCGTACTGCCAGCGGCAGCAGCAGAGTCAGGCAAGCCCACCGTTCCCGAGGACTTCGGCGATCTGCACGGCAAACTGTTCCAGCAATTCCTCGACTCCCCCGCATGCAAGGAACGCTTCCCGCAACCGCCAGTGGTGTGCATCAGCGTCTCCACGAGCAAGACGTACCGGCGAACGGAGAACCATCACCCGGTCCTGGGCGTCGAGTACCAGCAGGACGAATTCTCGCTGACGGACGCGTACTTCGCAAAGATGGGGCTGCAGGTCCGCTACTTCATGCCACGCGGCAGCGTTGCCCCGCTCGCCTTCTATTTCCGCGGCGACCTGCTCAACGACTACTCGAACCTGCAGCTCATCGGCACGATCAGCACCATGGAAACATTCCAGAAGATCTACCGCCCGGAGGTCTACAACGCGAACTCCGCCGCCGCCGTCGTCTACCAGCCGAGCCTGGGAGAGCAGGACTACTCACGGACCCAGATCGCCTACGACCGCGTCGAGCGCAGTCAGCTCGCGATCAAGCAGGCTAAGTACACGGAGGAGCACTTCATCACTCCCCACAAGGATCTATTGGACCGGTGGACCGCCAAATACCCCGCCCTCGTCAACTGACCCACGGAGAATCGTCAATCATGAACACACTTTTGCCCACCACCGTTGTCGGAAGCCTGCCGAAACCATCGTGGCTCGCGCAGCCGGAAACTCTTTGGTCCCCGTGGAAACTGGAGGGAGATGAGCTGCTCGAGGGCAAGCAGGATGCTCTGCGCATCGCCATCCACGAACAGACCCGACGCGGCATCGACATCGTCAGCGACGGCGAGCAAACCCGCCAGCACTTCGTCACCACCTTCATCGAGCATCTCAGCGGGGTCGACTTTGAACAGCGCAAGACCGTGCGCATCCGCGACCGCTACGACGCAAGCGTGCCGACCGTCGTCGGAGCAGTGCGCCGCGAGCGGCCGGTATTCGTCGATGACGCCAAGTTCCTCCGCGCAACCACCGACCGGCCGATCAAATGGACTCTTCCCGGTCCAATGACGATGGTGGACACGCTCTTCGATGATCACTACAAGAGCCGCGAGAAGCTGGCGTGGGAGTTCGCCGCGATCCTGAACCAGGAGGCGAAAGAGCTGGAGGCGGCCGGGGTGGACATCATCCAGTTCGATGAGCCCGCGTTCAATGTCTTCCTCGATGAGGTCAAGGACTGGGGCGTGGCTGCGCTGGAGAGAGCGGCAGAGGGACTGCGTGCGGAGACGGCCGTGCATATCTGCTACGGCTACGGCATCAAGGCCAATACCGACTGGAAGGCGACGCTCGGCTCACAGTGGCGGCAGTACGAGGAAACGTTCCCGCTGCTTCAGAACTCCAGCATCGACATCATCTCGCTGGAATCCCAGAACTCCCACGTGCCCATGGACCTCATCGAGCTCCTCCGCGGCAAGAAAGTCATGCTCGGGGCAATCGACGTCGCAAGCGAGACCATCGAGACCCCGGAGGAGGTTGCCGACACCCTCCGCAAGGCCCTGCAGTTCGTCGATGCGGACAAGCTCATCCCCAGCTCCAACTGCGGCATGGCACCGTTCCCCCGCGACGTCGCACTGGCCAAGCTGAGTGCTCTCAGCGCAGGAACGAACATCATTCGCGAGGAACTCGCCCGCTCCGTCCCCCGGGTGTCATAACCATGTTTCACGCCTACCCCCCAGACACTTGGGTCGAGGCTCCGAAGCAAAGCTTCCCGTCCTCCCTCTCGGCCGACGAATTCAAAGCACTGTTCCGTGGCCACCCGGGAGGTGTCGCCGTCATCACGGCGGATGCCGGCGAAGGACCGGTGGCACTGACGGTATCGTCGGTCGTGTCAGTGAGTGCGGAACCTCCGTTGCTGATTTTCTCGGTCTCGGCACTGTCCTCTGCCTCTGAGGTGCTTTCACGCGCTGAAACCGTCGTCGTGCATCTGCTGGACGCGCACGACATCGACTTGGCGAAGTTTGGAGCGACCCCCGGCGCAGACCGCTTTGACCAGACGCACCGCTGGTCGACCCTTGCCACCGGCGAAGCGGTTTATGACGATGTCCGGGCGTGGGTGCGCTGCGCCGTCATCAATCGCATGGAGGTGGGGACTTCCACCATCATCGCCGTTCACGCCCTGGAGTCCCGCGTGATGCGTGACGTCCAAGCGGGCGAGGCCGGCGACGCTCTGGTCTACCACAACCGCTCATGGCACCGTTTGGGCGAGCATTCCAAGCACGAAGGCTGAATGCCGCGCCAACAGTGCGAGGCAGCAAGCAGAACGGCGCGCGACGGCGGGAGCATCACTCCCGCCGTCGTCCTCCTTAACATCGGCGCGTCCAGCGACTTCCTGAAGGGCACCCTGGTCTGCACGCATGCGACGCTTCGGTTCGCCTTCGGTTGCTGGAGATCAACCGTCCGTCTCACATGCGGGAACAGCCACTCCACCCAGTCCATGCCCGTACGTGTACAGAGGATCCCGTGTGCCGTCTGGTTCATCGCTGTGGGCCTCCAGGACGGCTTGAGTTGATCGGGGCAATTCAAAGGGAAGCCGGCCTTCGGGATTTACCTTGCCAGCCAGCACCCGCACGAGGGCTTCGTCGGAGACTCCGAACGTGGCCAAGAGAGCCGTACATTGCGGTTCCAGCGGCGTGAGTATCGCCGGACGGTCGAGGCTCATCACAAGGACCACGGGTGCTTTCGAGGCGAGTTCTTCAGTATGCGCAACGGTGGCGGCATCGAAATCCAGGCTCCCGGCATGGAACATCGCCTCAAGGAACAGATCATTTCGTGGCTCGTAAGGGGCATCGAGACGGACAATCGCGACGTCGGCATCGTCCGGAGCAGTTGCGATGACAGCACAATCAGCGAGGGCATCAGGGGACATCCCTTCCACGTAGACCCGCGTCGAGGACCTCAGAGGAAAGACACCCGCTGCAGTTTTAAGAGCCACCACGGAGCGGCTCTGTACTTTGAGGCCCTCCTCACGGAATTCGGCGTTGCCCACGACGGCCTTCAGCAACCGTCGCACGGATTCGTCGGTGCGCTGAACCCGGATGCGGCCCGACTTGACTAAACCACCAGGATTTCGGGGCAGGCTCTCCACCGAACTGGTCGCAGCCGGCTTCAATGGCCTTGACCATGCGCCGCGCGCCGGACCCCTGCGATGGTTCCATCTGTCCATTGGGCGTCGCGAAGACGTTCTTTGGCCGCCTCCTGAACATCATCCCGCTGCTCAAGAGATACCTTCCGGTCCTCACCCATATACGTGCCCACGTGTCTCCCCCGGGGCTAAGGGCGAAGATAAAGAGGCCGTCCGCCCACTTTTGACCGTCTGAGGCAGCCAGCGCGCCGATGGGGCTTCCCGCGGCAGCCTCTACCCGCTGAA
Source organism: Paenarthrobacter sp. CCNWLY172 (assembly GCF_037402035.1). Classification (NCBI taxonomy): domain Bacteria; kingdom Bacillati; phylum Actinomycetota; class Actinomycetes; order Micrococcales; family Micrococcaceae; genus Paenarthrobacter; species Paenarthrobacter sp. CCNWLY172. The sequence goes on along the minus strand of NZ_JBBEGB010000008.1, from coordinate 160,678 downwards.
CGGCATTCTCTTCGCTGACGTCCCCCGCAACAGCAAGTTGGTTTGCTCCTGCATCCGGACCGCCCACTTACTTCCAGCGCGGCGCTGCTCGCCGACAAACTTCCGGAAGTCGGCGGCGAGATGGAACGAAAACCTTGCCTCTGGTGTCGGTGGTATGCCCTAGTGGCAGGGTCCCAAGGGCACATCAACAGATATCGCCTTGCTCTCGATGGGTGCGCGGTGCCGATGCTGTACGGGCCGGTCAGGCTGTACGTACTGGCGAAGCTTCCGGAACTGTCCGACGGATAGTATTGCCAGACCTTCCGTTCAGATGTCTCCGTGTTTCGAACCAGCGTTGATCGGTGGGGTGTACAGCTGCCTCGCGAGTGTGATCATGGCTTCGACGCTCTGAGACTGTTTTATGGCAGCTGGCCAGATGAGGGAAACGGGAACGCTGCGCACCGCGGGGTTTATAGGTCGAACTGCGAGTGGTCGCCCTTCATAGGATTGGTTGGAGGCTGGTTGCTGCACGAGGATGGCGTAACCCATTCCGCGTCCTACCAGCGATCTGGTCACTTCGTAATCCAAGGTCCTGAACCGGATGTTTGGGTCCAGACCCGCGCTGGAGAACATCATCATCGTGTTTTCGCGGCTGGGGTAGACGTCCAAGAGAATCATCGGCTCGTCAGCGACATCCTCCAAGCGCAGCGTCGGGTAAATGGCGAGTGGATGGTCAGCGGCCAAAACGATGGCCGGCGAAGTGTCGAAGAGCCGTTGGCCCCGCAGCCCATTGGGCAGTGACAGGTCGTAGGCGATGGCCAAGTCCAACGTTCCGGACTTGAGCCCTTCCTGCACGTCTGATTGCGGGCCGACGAAAAAGTCGAGGTCGACGTAGGGGTGCCGCTTACTGTAGTTGTCGATGAGCGCTGCCAGTACGGTAGGCGCCAGTGTCCCGTAGCAGCCCAACGTCAGGGACCCGCGTAACTCAGCTCCGGCGTCGGCGGCGTGAAGCTCCAAATCGGTGGCCGCATGGAGCAGCCCTTTGGCGCGGTCCAGGACGTAACGTCCGGCCGCGGTCAGTGCCACGCCGTGAGCCTTGCGCCTTATGGTCAGCTGCGTTCCGAAGGCGTGCTCAAGTGCGTTGATTGCTCCTGCGACTGCCGATTGCGAAATGAGCAGGGTGTCCGCAGCTGCGGTCATGGTGCCGTGTTCCGCCACGCTGACAAATATTTCGAGCTGCCGAAGTGTGTATCGAGCCACCTTTTGCCTCCTCGCTAAAACCGTGGATATATCGCAGATACTTGTACTTTACCGGGGATGTGTTCTGTTCCACACTGAGTTCAGGCAAAGTTGCCCACGACTTCAGGAGACCAATGATGATCACCCAAGGAACCCCAAAAGCCCCAGGCTGCCCGTTCACTGGGGCGCTCCCCGAAGATACAGCGGAGCGGAATGCCCTGCTTGCCTCAGTTCCAGCAGACCACGTTGGCGCCTCAGATTCCCCAACTGCCGAGGCACTCATTGAGGCCCCTCTAGCAGACTGGGTATCCATTCCCGATCTGTACAGCAACCCGTTCCCTATTTACCGGCGCATGCGTGAAGAGGCACCAGTGCACTGGGTGCCGGCAGTGAACCGCTACATGGTCACAAGCTACGCTGCCTGCCACACCATAGAACAGGACGCGGACACTTACTCCGCCAACGAATCCGGTTCACTCATGAAGCGGGCCATGGGCCACTCAATGCTGCGCAAAGACGACCCGGAGCACAAAGTGGACCGGGACTCATACGGCAGCACGCTGCGCCCCGGAACGATCAAGAATCATTGGGCGTCGATCTTCGAAAAGAACAACACCAAGTACCTGGACGAGCTCGCCGCCAAGGGTCCGGGCGCTGATTTCGTCTGGGACTACGCCGCTCCCTACGCGGCAGAAAACCTCAGGCTGATCTGTGGCTTCCACAACTCCACCCAGGAGGACTTCCAGCGCTGGAGCCAGACGATGATCGATGGCACCGGCAACTATGCCGACGACGCCTCCGTCTGGACCAAGAGCGAAGCATCGTCCAAAGAGGTAGACGCGGCCATTGATGACATGATCCCGTACCTGCGCAAGAACCCCGATCCATCGCTGCTCTCAGGGCTGGCGTCCATGCCTATTCCGCTGGAGTCGATCCGGGCCAACCTCAAGATGACCATCGGCGGGGGCCTCAACGAGCCCCGCGACGTGCTGGCCACAACGGTCTGGGCCCTGCTGAGCAACCCGGACCAACTGGCCGACGTCCTGGCTAACCCAAAATTGTTTTCGGTCGCTTTCGAAGAGTCTGTCCGCTGGGTCGCGCCCATCGGGATGTACCCGCGGCAGACGACCCGCGAAACAGTCCTCGAAGGTGTGCGCCTCCCCACCGGCGCACGGCTGGGCGTCGTGCTCGGCGCCGCAAACCGCGATCCTGCCGTGTTCACCGACCCGGACACGTTCAACATCCACCGGCCAAAGAAGCCGCACCTTGGCTTCGGTGGAGGCGCACACTTCTGCGCCGGGACCTGGGTCGCCCGTGCCCAAGTGGCTCAAGTAGCGATGCCCGCGCTCTTCGACAAGCTGCCTAGTCTGCGGCTGGACCCTGATAACCCCTCTATCGACGCCGGCTGGGTATTCCGGGGACTGACCAAAATGCCAGTCCTGTGGAACTGAAACCCAGCCCTACCCAGCACTCCAAGGAAGAATCATGCCAACCATCACTTTCGTACAGCCCACCGGAAAATCCGACATCGTCTCCGTGGAAGAAGAGACGTCTCTCATGCGAGCTGCGGTCACCAATGGCGTAGAAGGCATCGTCGGCGAATGCGGCGGCCAAGCCATGTGCGCCACCTGCCACGTGTATGTTCGCCCCGAATTCGAGGACGCCCTGCCCGGTCTCAGCAACGACGAAGACGAAATGCTCGACTGCACCACGGCAGAACGGACAAGCCAGTCCCGCCTCGGATGCCAGGTGAGTGTCGGCGCACACCTTGACGCAATCATCGTCGACATTCCCACGGACCAGGTCTAAACCATGGGAGTAATCATCATCGGAGGCGGCCAAGCCGGCATCCAAACGGCCGACTCCCTCCGTTCCGGCGGATATACCGACAGCATTACCATCCTCGCCGAGGAAGGGTGCCTGCCTTATCAGCGCCCGCCACTGTCCAAGGACTACCTGGCTCCGGGCGGGAGCCCCGTGCCCCTGCCACTGCGGCCGGCCTCCTTCTACACCGACAACGACATCGACCTGCGCAGCGGTGTCCCCGCAACGGACATCGACCGGGACAACAAGACCGTCACCATCTCGGACGGGACTGCGCTTCCCTACGACCACCTTGTCCTGGCCACTGGTTCCCGCAACCGTCAACTGACCTGTCCCGGAGCGGAAGCGACAGGCATTCACAGCCTGAAGACTCTGCGGGACGCAGAAGAACTGCACGCCGCTCTCACTCAAGCGCGGGACATCGTCGTCATTGGAGCAGGATTTATTGGCCTGGAATTCGCCGCAGCCGCAAGAGCCCACGGATGCTCCGTGACTGTGTTGGAATTTGCCTCCCGCCCCATGGCCCGGGCCCTGACCCCTGCTATGAGCGAGTGGTTTACCGACGCGCACCAACGAAACGGTATCGAGCTTCGCCTGGGTGAAGGCATCAGTCGTTTCGAGGCTGGCCCTGATGGCGGAGTTTGTGCCGCCCACTCCACCACAAATCGGCGTTACCCGGCTGACCTCGTTGTTGTCGGTGTGGGCGTCATCCCCAACGACGAGATTGCCGCCAGGGCCGGACTGGAAACAAACAACGGCATCGTGGTGGACCAGTCCCTGAAAACTTCAGACCCTTGGATATTGGCCATCGGCGACTGCGCCAACTACCCGAACCCCCATACCCGGACCAGAACCCGGCTCGAGTCGGTCCAGAACGCAGCGGCGCACGGACGTCACGCAGCACAGGTCGTCCTTGGCGCATCGGACCACTACGAAGAAACACCTTGGTTCTGGTCAACACAGGGCACACTGCGGCTGCAAATGGCCGGAATGTCCAGCGCCGATGACACAACCACACTCATCGGCGACCCCGCTACAGCAAAATTTTCGGTCCTCTGCCACCGGGACGGCCAACTCGTAGCAGTCGAATCCGTGAATGCCGCAGCAGATCACATGGCTGCCCGGAAACTTCTAACAGCAGGCCTGGGACCATCACCCGAAGAAGCCCAGGTTCCAGGTTTCAGCCTGAAAGCCCATACAAACAGGCTCTGCTAAACCCCGCATAGCATTCCCCATCAACACCACCCTCACCCAACGCAGGAGAAACCATGCCCAGTGCATCAACCGACGCCGCGGCGAAAAAGACGCAACGACGCGTCGCCTTCGCCACCATCGTCGGAACCACCATCGAGTGGTACGACTTCTTCATCTATGCCACAGCCGCCGGTCTCGTCTTTGCCCAAGTGTTCTTCGCCCCTGCGGGGGAATCGATCGGGCTTTTGCTGGCATTCGCATCCGTGGGGATAAGTTTCCTCTTCCGCCCGCTCGGAGCCTTCCTAGCCGGGCACTTTGGCGACCGCATCGGCCGTCGACCCATGCTGGTCCTCACACTCATCCTGATGGGAGCCGCCACCACACTCATCGGTATCCTCCCGACCTACGAAACTGCAGGAATCCTGGCCCCCGTCATGTTGCTGCTCCTCAGAATTCTCCAAGGCATCTCGGCAGGCGGCGAATGGGGAGGCGCTGTTCTCATGGCCGTCGAGCACGCCCCACGCAATGGCCGTGGCCGCGCCGGAGCTTTCCCCCAACTAGGCGTACCGCTGGGCATGCTCCTGGCCTCCGGAGTCACCGCCGTCATGACCGGATGGGTCTCCCCCGGAACAGCCTTCATCGAATGGGGCTGGCGCGTGCCATTCCTGCTCAGTATCGTTCTGATCGCCGTCGGATACATGGTCCGGCGCGCCGTCGACGAATCCCCCGTATTCCAGGAGATCGCCACCAAAAAGCAGCAAACCAAAGTCCCGGCCGCCGAACTGTTCCGCAAACACTGGATACTGGTCCTGCTCGCCGCACTTGTCTTCGCAGGAAACAACGCAGCAGGCTACATGGCTACAGGAGGATTCATACCCAGCTACGCCACCAGTCAAGTAGGCCTGGACCGCACCGACGTACTCCTTGCGATCACCTTCGCCGCTGCCATGTGGTTCCTCTTCACACTTCTCTCGGGCTACCTCGCCGACAAGATCGGTCGCAAACGCACCTACTTGATCGGCTTCGGATCCCAGGCACTCATGGTCTTCCCGCTGTTCTGGCTCATCGACACCGGTTCGCTGCCCATGCTCTACCTCGCGCTAGGCCTGTTCACCATCGGTCTGGGACTCAGCTACGGGCCACAGGCAGCCTGGTACAGCGAAATATTCCCGGCCTCAGTGCGCTTCTCCGGAGTATCCATCTCGTACGCGATCGGGGCCATCCTCGGAGGGGCATTCGCACCAACCATTGCCCAAGCACTCATACAATCCACCGGAAGCAGCGCGGCGGTTTCGCTGTATCTGCTCGGCATGACCATACTGTCTGTCATTGCGGTACTGATCCTGCGGGACAGGCCAGGCATAGACCTCTCGATCAACAACCAAGCCGAGCAAGAAGTCGGAGCCACCATCTTCGACCAGCGCCGGGAACGGGCCTACGACAAAGCGACCATCTAGCGACATAGAGCACACCAAACCCTGCGGGCTCTCCACACTATGCCGGGAGCCCGCAGGGCTTTGTAAGGTTGCAGTACCTGGACCCGATTCGCGGGGTTTGCCATGATGCAACTCGTGAGCTCGTTCTCCCGACCGTGTTTGACGACCTCTGCAGGGAGGCCGAGGAATTTGATGGCCCCGCGCTGACACGTAAGCGGACCAGGAGTCGTTGCCCGAGGGCCAGGGGCGAGAGCTGGCCCGGCAGGAGTTGGGCCTGAACCGCCGCTTGGACCTGAAGCGTCGCGTCCACGAGCCTTGGGTCGCGGACTCCACGTCCCTGACAGCCCTCGAATAGCCGGAGCAAGTACGGCCCGGTGATGAGCTGCGAATGTTCAAGGGTCTTCGGGTCTGCGCCGTGGGAACCGTACTCTGGGTCGAGCAGGCGACCTTGCCGATGCCTGGCGATGAACAGGAACAGCTGCTGGGCTGGCTCGCCGACCCGCTGGACGAAAGACCATGAAGGTCAAATACAGTCCGGTCCTCACCCACGACGAACGGACAACACTGGAGCCAATTTCATGGTTGACGATCGACGCTGAGTACCACGTCGTCTCACAGCTCGCTCATGCAGGCCGCCGTGTTGACCTGCAGCGTCTCACCGACAACGGTCACAGTCTTGCCTGGTTCGACTCCACGGCGTTCATCACCGTGGATGGAAGCGTGCCTGAAAGTTGGGAGGCCCGCATCCATGAGGGCGTCATGCCGGTGTTCGCAACCGCCACCTGACAGGTGCCCGGGTTCTGGGAGGACTAATACGACGGCGACCCCGCCGCGCAGAGGCGGTCAGGCAGGAACTCAAGAAGATCATCGGTGGCACACCCTTTCCGGATGTGCGTGACCTGCATGGTCCCCTGACCTAACTGGAACTGTGCTCCGCTGCGGAGCTCATCTTGGGAAATTCCGGTGCAAAATTCGCCCGGGCCCTGCTGTGCGTGCTGGAACCGCTGGGTGACGAGGAATCCGGATCCAACACAGCCGACTGGTTCGCCGGAGTCGTTTGGGACATCTGGTGACATCGCTGATGGATAGGCCAGGCACTCATTCCGGCAGCTCGCCGGCGGCAATCCTCTCGGCGGTCAGAGTGTACGCCGCAATGATGTAGTCCTCGACATCCGCGGCAGCAATGCGCCAGATGTTTCTACCTCCAACCTGGATGCCGCGCAGATCCCCGGCTTTCGGCAGCGTCCTGATCTGGCTCACGGAGATATTGAGTTCCTGGGCGACCTGTTCAATAGTCAGGAACCGGCGCTTCTTCTTTTTGTCGGACACCCGTCCATCCTTAAAACCGTCCGGCTGCGTAGACCCTTAAGAGAAGCAATGAGCAGTTATGCTAGTCGTTGGATTTATTGTTCTGGGTTGGGGGCCTTGCATGGGAATTGCTTTTGATGACGGCGCGGCCGACGCGCTGATCACTGCCGCGAACTCCGCCGACGAGGTTCTGCGTGCCGAGGGAGGCTTCCTGAACGGGGCCGTGGAGCGGGCAGTGCAGGACTTCATCGGCGGCTACGGGCGTCTGTTCACGGACGCCTGCGGCATCAGGTCCGATGATCGCGGCAAGCTGGCAGGTGTCCTCGCGGCTCTGGCCGAGGACGTCGGCGAGGCCAAGCACAGGGCACAGCAAGAGAAAACCCGGCAAAAGAACATGGAAGCCTGGCAGCAACGCGACAACATCCGCAAACAGCACCTGCTCTCCGGGAACATCGCAGAAGCATCCGCGACAGTCGCCACCATGGTCCTGGACCCGATGCCCGAGAGCACGCCAGTCCCGCCACCGGCTGTTTCAGCTGCTTTCTCCGCGCGGGACCGGCCCCGGTTCGCCGGCGGGCCGGGAACCGGAACCACCTCGGCTGATCCGGGCAAGCTGCGCGGCTTCGCGTCAGTGTCCCGGACTGCCACGAACACCTTGAACTCACACTTTGTCGCAGTCCGGAATGCCTGGAGCGGTTTCACAGCATCGTGTTCCTGGGTGACCATCGAGACTGAGTCGTTTGTTGCTGGTTTTGAGCGGCTGCTCGCCGCGAACGCAGCAGACGCCGATTGGATAGAGCAGGTCGCCACTGCATTCGAAACAGCCGGCAGCGGCGCTATAGCGGACAGCATGCTCAACGGGCTCTTCATCCAGTACGCAGCACCAAACCAAGTGGGCCTGAACGACATCGGAACCATGAGTGCAGCGCAACTGAAGGTTTGGCTGGGTAATGGTGGCAGCGCCAGGCCGCGGGAACTCCTGACCCAACCAGGACTGGACCCCGTAGCGACAGCCACGTGGTGGTCTGGTCTCGGCCACACCGTCGAGCCTGCCACTGGGAAAGTCACCGTCGGTGAAGAACAGCAGCTCCTGATCGATGAACTTCCGGACGTTTTAGGGAACCTGAACGGTGTCACCGCGACAGCCCGGAACCTTGCCAACCGCAAAAAGTTACTGCAGATGCACGACCGCTGGAAAAAGTACCGCGACGAGCACGGCGGAAAAGTCGATGAAGGCTCCCAGGAAGGCATGGTCAACAAAGTCTGGGAATCGCTCTACGACAGCGAGGGCAGGCCGAAAACCAATCCTCAGGATCCATCCGACATCCGGCAACTGATCAGCTTCGCTCCCTTTGGTCTCGGGACAGGTTCGGAGACCGGGTTCGGTGCATCTATTTCCGTGGGAGACCTCGATGCCGCCAAGCACGTCAGCTACCAGCTCCCCGGGCTGGACACCACCATCGGCAAAGACGTGGCATCCAAGACCAAACAGGCCAAGGATCAAAGGCTTGATCAGCGTGCCCTCGCCTCACGTAATGGAATTGATCCTGATCGAATCGCTGTTGTTGCCTGGATTGGTGTTGAGCCGGCCCAGGGTCTGGGTGTGTTCAGCAATGACCAGGCAAAAGTCGTGGGTCCTGCTCTTCGCAACGACGTGACAGGGTTCAACGCCGTTCATCAGAACCTCGAGAACACTGCCAGGACAACAGCAGTCGGGCACTCCATGGGTTCCCTCGGGGTCATGGAGGCGGCAAAAACCGGGCTGCCTGTCGATAACCTCGTTCTCGTCGGTGACGTTGGTGCCCCTGATAACGTGACCTCCGTGAACGATCTCCATCTGAACCCCGGCGGCACCGTATACCGGGGAACCTACGACTGGGACCACATAGCCAAGGTCGGGCATGGGCTCGGCTGGCAGCGTAGAAGTACCGAAGACCCCGGATTCGGTGCCGTCACCTTCGGCACGAACGGCACCACCGCGCCCGATGGCACCGTTGAGAACCCCACCAAAACCCACGACGGACAGACCGGCGGCAAGGACGGCGTCTATGGATATTTTGATCGCGGCACAGAGTCAAGCAGCAATCAAGCCAAGATCGCCTTGGGCTTGAGTGACCAACTTACGAATGTGAAACGATGATCACCATGTCTTCGCGAAGATTTCTCATCCAAGGCCTTGTCGTTGCCATCCTCGCTGCCCTCACTGGGTGTGGAACTACGCCGAGCACCAACCCACCTACCAGTACCGCGGAGCAGACTATGGGACCAGAACAAGCCCGCACGGAATACCTCGACATCTTCACACAAATTCAAGCTCTCGCCCCTGGCGACTGGACGAAAGTTGCACCAGAGGCACCGGGGGATGTCTGCGATCTGCCCCAGGGCATTGAAGGGACTCAATTCAGCTTTGACAGTACACGCAGCGTGATCTCAGAAGATCAGGCTGAAGCCATACATAAGACGCTAAAGGAAGTCTTTGAGAGCAAAGGGCTAAGAGTTGTACAAACCCAGCCCTCGGGAGCGAACCGAGACCAGACGACCACAGGCTTTGGCGATGGCAAGTTCTCCATGCAGCTTGGAACGAGCAGCTTCGGCACCACGCTCGGCGGCAACACCCGATGCGCGCCGGATCCCGAGGGCCAATTCCGGTAGCAAGCAGTGACCAACAAGGTCCACCGGTACTGGCGCGTCCTTTCCACCAGTGCCGTCCTGCTGCTGCTCGTGTCCGGATGCGCCCCCGCGTCTCCGGGCAAAGGCACTGATACTGCCCCATCACCCTCTCAAACCACCGCAACGAAGAGACTTCCCGATGACGGGAAAGGGGCAACCATGACACCGGGAGAGGCCAAAACGGAGTTCTTCGGACTCCTCGACGAGATCCAAGCGATGGCACCGGGCGATTGGACCAATAAGGATGTTCCGGCAGGTGGCTACTGCAGCTTCCAGGGAACCGGAAACGGCAAGTCGTTCGCTGGTGCGCGGACCATGGGACCCCTCAGCGCCACCGAGCGGGAGACACTTCGGCAGAAAGTCGAACATTTCTATGAGTCCCGCGGGTACAGCGTAAAGGTCTTTGATCAATCTACGACCACAAACAAGCTCATCATGACTAATGGTTTTGGACCAGATGGCTTAGTTATCCAGCTCTACACGGGCGACCTTGGCACAGTAGTCGATGGCAATAGCCGCTGCGTTCCTGATCCGCAGAGCCAGGGATAGCCGAGCTGACCATGACGTGCCGGGCCACAGTGAGCCCTGGTCGCAGATGACAGCAGAGCCACAAGCTAAGCCACGATGACTTACAGTGATCACGTGCCAGATCTTGAACTCCTCGGCTTCCATGAGAACGCTGCAACTCCTGTCGGAGTCACCCCCCCGCGCAGCTCTGACCCTTGGTCATGTTCTCGTTGGCATGGGCGCGGACCACGATCCAGTTGTGCAGCTGGAAGACATCCTGGTCATCCGGCACACCTTCAGCCCTAGCGATCCCCAGGCTTTGCGAGGCCCCGAGGACCTGACGCCCGAACGCGTTCTTACCTACACCCGGGAGCAGAGTGTCTTGCCGCGCAGTTTCCCTGCCGTCCCACCGCGATACTGGATCATCCTTGCCGCCGACGGCCAAAAACGATCGCGACTGTGGGGTGCCTTCGAGAACCACGGCGAAATCATCGCTGAACGTACTACGTCTGAGCGGTATTTTGATCTGCGACCCTCCGACTTTCTCGCGCCGTTGAACGACCGGCTCGTCATCGAATGGGACAATCCCCCGCAGCTGGCACCGATGGGCCAGCGCAAACACCGCTGGCCCATCCCCCTCTCTCCAGGCACGAGCCCAGGCCGGCTGGAATCGACGCATGATCTCGATGTCATGTTTCGCTCGTTCCCCCTACCCATGAAGAGGTGTAGGACAACCACGACCTACGGGACGACCAGAGAAAGGAGACGTACAACCCCCATACACTGCCAGCGGAGGGCCACCCAGCCACGGCTCTGAACCCGCTCTCCACAACTGAACAGGCCAACCGGCGGCCAGGCACATGCCGGCACCACATCAGAGGCTCCTGTCAACAATTGTCAACACGTTAAAGCAAAAACCCCTCCGACGAGGGGGTATGCCGTGCCCGAGGTGGGACTCGAAGGCGATTCCGGGCCTTGGGAACACTGGGAAGTGGCGGAAACATGCGGAATCCGGGGCAGTCCGGCAGCTGTATGAGGCAGTCCGGGGCGGGAAGTGTGGACATTGTCCACACTTTTCTTTGCCTGGTGGCGACCATCCCCGCGGCCGTAGCTGGGCATGAAAGCTCGAGCCAAAGCACCGTTGTCGTGGGTGGCGCCGAAGCAACAAATACAGTCATCCGGTTCGCCTCCTTTCATATACTTCATGACATTCCGTTCCCGGAAGCACATGACAATAGTCAGCGAACCTGAGTTCCTCTTCGAGACGCCAGTTGGCGCCTCTAGTCCGCCACGAATCTGGAGAGTGAACGAAAGGCTTCGGGTGCCGCCTGCGCTTAGCTTCATCCCGAGTACGACCTACCGTCGTGCACCTGAAGCAGCGACGCCACCTAGCCGTGACACTTCACTGGCAGCGCCCAACTTGTAGACGGGAACTTCAATTTACTTTACCTCCTTAAGTTAATAACTTAGTGTGGTCCGAAGGTGATGCGCCGTTGCATCCCCCGAGAAGACAGGACCACATTGAAATCATCAAGTGAGTTTCTTCGCCGCCTCAGGACATGCGGCCTGACCGTACTCATAGCCGCATTGGCGTCCTCAACAGCTGCGCCGGCCTCGGCAGCGCCTTCGCCGAGCAATTCAGGCCCTCCTGAGCGTGTTTCCATCGTGGATCCCAAGGCAACGCCCCGGACGACCTCATTGTTCGCATATCTGCGATCGCAGCAGGGCAAAGGCATCCTCTTCGGCCACCAGCAGGACACCGAGTTTGGTGTAACGTTTCCAGCGGAGAGCGCCGACGGTTTCCAATCGGACGTCAAAGCAGCTACCGGAGAGCATCCAGCCGTCTTCGGCTGGGATTTTGGCCATGAAGGATACGGTTCTGCCCCCGGCAGCCCCACCCCGGAGGAGAACTTCCAGCACACTGTCGGCTTGGTCAAAGCCGCGGACAAAATTGGAGGCATTCAGACCTTCTCCGCACACATGGACAACTTCGTTACTGGTGGAGCCTTTGACGACACGGATGGTGGCGTGGTCCCGCGGATCATGCCTGGTGGGGATAAGAACAGGGCGTTCACGGACTACCTTGACCGCGTAGCCAGGATCGCAAAGGCCGCTGTTGACGAAAACGGTGAGCCCATCCCGATCGTGTTCCGTCCCTTCCACGAAAACGCAGGATCGTGGTTTTGGTGGGGGGCAGCACACGCCTCCTCTTCCCAGTACATCGAACTATTCCGTTACACCGTGGAATATCTCCGAGACACAAAAGAAGTCCACAATTTCCTCTACTCCTACTCGCCGGGCGGCGGCTTCAGCGGTACTAGTGATGTTTTTCTGCGCACCTACCCTGGTGATGACTTTGTGGACGTCCTCGGGTACGACAACTACGACAGTTCCGGCGGCTCGCAACAATGGCTGGATGGGCTCGTAGCTGATCTGGGCATGATCTCGCGCCTAGCCGATGAACGGGGCAAAGTGGCAGCACTGACAGAAGTTGGCGTCAGCGGAGCCCTCAAGGCGAACGGGCAGAACGCGGATATCACTTGGTACAGCCATGTGCTGGCAGCCCTCAAATCGGACCCCGGTGCCCGGCGCATGGCGTGGATGTTGACATGGACCAATTACGGGACCGGTCAGTTCTTTGTGCCCTATCCGGCAACCGGAGAGTTGGCGGAGCACGAAATGCTCCCGGACTTCCGTGCCTTCGCGGCGGATGACTTCACGGTTTTCAGCGGAGGGTTGACGAAGAGCGAGGTCTGGCAGCGAAAGGTGAAGGCCGCGGACCATGCACCCGCCATGCACGTGGTGTCCCCGGTTGATGGAGCCCGGATTACAGAGACCAACACAACTGTCCGAGTCCGGGTCAGCGATGCAAAGGCCAAGCACGTATGGTTCACCGTGGGCGCTGACAGAGCCAAACAGCATCTGGCCTATGATGCCGCTTCCGGATTCTTCGCCGGCACCCTGACTGTGCCCGAAGCTGCACTGGCTAACACGCGGACCAGCATCACTGTGACTGCCGAGCTCGCCGGGAAGACCCAGCTCACTGCGCAGCAGCAATTGGTCCTCGGCGCTAAGCCAGCTGCGGCTCCTAGTGTGGTGGACGACTTTGAAACGTATGCCGATGACAGTGAGCTCCGGGCTACATATAGCGCGGTGGGGGCCAACTCCATTTCGCTGTCCGACAGCCCTGTGGGAGGCGGAGAACGGTCGTTGCGCTTCGACTACGACTTCCGCCTACAGAATTACACCGGGATTACCCGCCGTATAGAAGGCGACTGGTCCGGCTTCAACGCCTTGTCCCTGTGGCTGAAGGCGGACGGATCACAGCAGAAACTGGTTCTCCAACTGGTCTGCGGTGGAGTGGCTTATGAGGCGTATCCCTCCCTCGGCGGAACGGAAGGCCAAAACATCAGCATCCCCTTTGCCGATTTCCGGCCGGCACCTTGGGACACGGCCAATGCCGCGCGGCGAATTACGGCCGAGGACCTTAAGGATCTCTCCCAGTTCAACATCTTCATCAACCAGGTTCCCGACGCAAAAACAACAACGGGAACGATCTATATGGATGAACTCAAAGCCGGCTAAACCGACCGCGTGGACACCGGTTGGTTAATGCTGTGTTGGAGCATCAAAGCCGCGGCACCCACCGACGCCGCGTCCGTTACCTGTGTAGCCAAGCGCACCGTGACGCTGTGCTTCAGTGCGGCAAATGCCTCCTCACGGAGTCGTTGTTCCACCACAGGCAAGTACAGCGAACCAGCCGTGGTGAAAGAAGGTCCTGCGAAGGTCACCGAATCCAGATCCAGGATGTTGACCAAAGCCAGGACGGCGTCGGCCACATAGTCCGCGGATTCCTCAATGAGGGCAACTGACAATGGATCCCCGTGGACAGCAGCTGTTGCAATCACAGCGAAATCACTGAAGGGATCGTTGTCATCGGAGAGCTTCACCGTGGTGGTCCGGCCGGCTGATATGGCCTCGCGCGCCCGCTCGGCAACAGCCCGGGGACCAGCCACTTCCTCCAGCGTCAAGCCCGACCGCCGGCCCCCTTGGAAGCGCACGCTTCCCAGGGGACCGGCGTTGGAGCTGGCGCCACGATAGAGCGACCCAGAATTGAGCAAGCCGGCACTGATACTGGCACCCATGTACACGGTGCAGTGAGCTGTCGCATTCGGGATGGCACCGCTCCAGAAATCGCCCATGGCAGCAGCGGTGGCAACATTGTCCAGCAACGTCGGCAAAGCGGAAGCTTTCCTCATGGCCTCCCTTACGGGGAAGCCTTCCCACATAGGCATGCTGGGGGACGAAAGGATGGAACCGGCGTCGAGGTCCAGGGCGCCGGGCGCCACCAGGCCGATGCCCGCCACGATGTTCCGCTCTTGGCCTGCCACTCCCAGCAGTACATTCACATGGCTGGCAACGTCCTGAACGACTTCGTGGGGGTTCCGCGAGCGGGCACCCCGTATTCGTGTCCTGGCGAGGACCGACCCGGCTGCATCCGTCACGAGAATAACAATCCAGTCGGCGCCCAACTGGACACCCACACTGCAGCGTGCACGGGGATTGAGCCCAAGAAGAACGCGGGGTTTACCCTTTGCCCCGGTGAACGTCCGTTCTCCCGTCTCCACGAGCAAACCTTCACCCAAAAGAGCGCGGACCAGGTTGGAAATAGACGCCTGCGTCAGACCGGTTCTTTCAGCCAACTGGACACGGCTGACCGGGCCTTCGGCCCTGACGCGGTCAAGGATCAAGGCCCTGCTGGTGGGTGTAATGGAAGAGGAGGGCAGGACGGTCATGGACGTTTCGGGGCTCGGCTCATGTGCTAAGTATTGCGGGTCGAAGCCATACTTAGCACATGGACAATGCCGAAGTGATGAGAAACCGGCCACCTCGTTTTGGTCTGGGTGTTCAGAGTAAGAACGGACCCCACGGAACAGACCCGTTCTTTGAAGATTTACTGGCAGGAATGGAAGAAGCTTTAGATCTGGCAGGTGCCAGCGTATTCCTGCGGCAGTTCACCTCCTATGGAGAGGAACTGGAGGCTTATCCCCGATGGGCCGAAAGCGGTGACGTGGACGCCGTAGTCATTGCGGATTCCCAAGAGGACGATTCAAGGGCGCAACTCTGTCTGGAGCTTGGACTGCCCGTAGTCATCCTGGGTGGCCCACCCGTGGATGGCGCCTCCTTGGTTGATGTTGATAATTCCGGCGGGATGGAAATGGCCGTCACTTACCTCTCCGACTTGGGGCATAAGGTCATCGGACGGGTCTCCGGACCGGAGCACCTTCACCATACAAAGTCCCGCAGTGTCGCATTTGACCAAGCTCTTGAGCGACGCGGTGTCACGGGGCTGTCAATTGAAGGTGACTACTCGGCCGCTTCCGGGGATCTGCGGACACGGGAGATCTTGTCACTTCCAATTCCTCCCACCGCCGTCATTTATGACAACAGCATGATGGCCGTAGCTGGTCTGGGAGCAGCCAAGGACCTGGGACTGAAAGTTCCACGTGACGTGTCCTTGTTGGCTTGGGATGACGGGCCCGGTTGCCGGCTCGCCTCACCGCCTCTGTCCGTTCTCAGTCTGGATGTCCATGAGCTTGGGCGCACGGTGGCTGATGTTTTGATGGAGACATACTCGGGAGCAGTCCAGACGGTGGTCCATGTACCCACGGGCCGCATCGTGCAAAGAAGCAGTACGGCCGAGCCCGACGGCGCGGGATCCGGCCAGTCAGCAGACCCCGCGCACGGTCGGCGCACCTAAAAGCGCAGTGTAACCGCCTACACGCCTTGGACGTGCAGCACCAGCGCCTGGACAGGCCACAGCAGCGGAATCTGCAGGCCATCCCGGACCAGGACACTCCCGGGGAGCGTGATTTCACCGGCCGAAACCCACGGTGGAGTGATCCACCCATGCTGGGCTTCGCCGAGATCCTTCCGCACGCGCACCCGGTAACGCCGCGATAAATCCAAACCGTGCAGCCTGACCCGCTCCGGCAGTGCATCCTCCAGGGTGGCAACCGATGCAATGGTCCAGACGCCCTCACTCTGATCCGGAAGCACAGCTCCCGTCACCCGCAGGGCCGGATCAAGGACATCTGCATGCACTGACATTCCCGTGTGCAGCACATGACGCAGCTCCTTGTAGAGGGCACCAAAAGCGCGCACTGTTTCAAGCTCATCAGGGCCGCATTCCAGCAGGTTCCATTCGAAGCCCGCGGATCCCATCAGGCTGGTGGCGGCCCTGTAGGAGAAGTCCAAGGTCCGGCCGGAGCTGTGTGAGGTTGTGGGGCCAACATGGCCTCCCACCATCTCGGGCGGAAGCAGCAACTGTGTCCACCGTTGAATGTCCTGCCGCTCCACGGCGTCGTTGGAATCCGATGCCCACACCCTGTCAGCGAACTCGAGAATTCCCAGATCCGTGCGGGCGCCACCGCTGGAGCATGACTCGATTTCCAGGCCGGGATGGGTCTCCTTCAGCTCACGGATCAGCCGGTACGTGGCCAGGGTATGGTCGTGGATGCCGGGAAGTCCCGAATGCACGGATTCCACCAGGTCACGGTTGTGGTCCCATTTGATGAAGTCGATGCCAAGCTCGTCGATGAGTGAGTTCATGTGGCTCCGGACGTGCTCATAGGCCGCGGCGTTGGCCAGGTCCAGGACGTACTGCGTCCGCCAGGACAGCTCGTCCGGAGAAGCCCAAACGTGGTCCGGGTTGTGAAGCAGCCAGTCGGGATGCGCCCGCGCAAGGTCGGAGTCCAAGTTCACCATCTCGGGCTCGAACCATAAGCCGAACTGCATTCCCAGGTCATGGACTCGATGCGCCAACGGCCCCAGCCCCTCCGGCCACACGGCGGGATCCACCGTCCAGTCCCCCAGCCCCTTGGTATCGTCGCGGCGGGCCATGAACCAGCCGTCGTCCAGGACGAAACGCTCAACTCCCACTTCGGCTGCGCGTTCTGCCAAGCGCGTCAGTGTGGCCGGATCATGATCGAAGTAGACGGCTTCCCAGGTGTTGAGCACCAACGGCCTGGGGCTTCTGGGGTGTTGATCGCGTGAGCGCAGTGCCTCATGGAACCGTGCGGAGAGCCCGTCGAGCCCCGTATTCGACCAGGCGAACCAGGCTTTGGGGGTGCTGTAACTTTCACCGGGAGAGAGCCTGATTTCACCGGCCCGCAGCAGCTCGCCGGCTCCCAGGAGCGTTACGGTGTCCGTCATCCGGTCCGTACGGTAGGTGCAGTCGGCACTCCAGCCCAAGTGGACGGACCACATTTCGCCGGCACGGTTCCGAGGCTTGCCGATGCTCGCAATTTCCAGGTGGGGCGCATCGTGTCCGCCCCTGCCGCGTCGTGTTTCGCGGCTGACCGCACCGCGCGGCATGTCCGTGGTGTTCGGAGCTTTTTCCCTGGTCCATCGTCCGGTGAACGATGTCAGATGATCCGCGGTCTTCGGTAGCGGCAGTGTGGCTTCAACCCAATGTACGTCCAGCGGAGTTGTTCCTTGGTTGACCACGCGATGCGCCACCGTGAGGACGCCGCCGGGTGTCAGCACGAATGAGCTGTGGATTTCCAGGCCGCTGCCGGCATCGGAACCAGTGATAAAAGCCTCGTGTTCGTCGGCGGTGACCTCGTTGACGGTCCATCGCGGAAAGACCGGCCTTCCCTCTCGAGTCACTGCGAGCCCCGGCCGCCCTGCCCAGCCGTCGCCTTCCTGAGGAAGGATGCTGAGCTGCCATGCGGCGTCGAGCGTTCCGGGCGCCGTTTGGCGGCCACTGGCGAGGACCATCGCGTTGAGGTCCTCAGTGGACAATGGTCCGACGTCGGCGCCCCAGTGCAGCACGGAAGGAAGTCCTGTGGGCAGGTGGCGCAGGACGATGCTGACGCCGTCGCGGCGCAGCAACGTGAACGGCTGCACCTGCTGGATGGTGGCTGAGGGCTGAAGGGACTGGGACATGCTGTTCTCCGGATCTTTCAGGGGTTAAGGCTGGCAAGTTGGGGCTGGTTGGGTCGAGTAAGGAACGACGGCGGAACGGTTCTTCGGTCTCTGGTGTCACCAACCGTGCGGAGTACCTGTAATGACCCTCCGATCGCTGCGGCAAGCGAACCGTGTGAGGACAGGACCACGTCGATGGGTTGCAGTTCCCGGTTGAAGGCTGCGGCATTAACCGTCGCTGAGATGTTGTCCCGCAGGAGCGTACCCGCCGTGGAGAAGGCCGGCCCAGCCAGCACCACGGTGCTGAGATCGAAAAGGTTCACCAAGGTGACTGCGGCTTGCCCAAGACCGCGTGCGGCGTCCTCCAGCAGAAGCCGGGCGTCAAGGTCGCCGGCCACTGCGGCGGACGATATGCGTTCAAAGTCGCTCAGCGTTTCCGCCCGGTTGTCTTTGAGCCCCAGCCTGTCGCGAAGCGGACCATCCCGGACAGCGCGGGCTACCACTGCTGCAGTACCGCAAATGTTCTCCACGCAACCCCTGTTGCCGCACTCGCAGGGCGGACCGGAGGCGTCCAAGGAGATGTGTCCGATTTCTACCGTGTTGGAGCCTCCGCCTCGGTAAACCTCCTTGTTCACTACGGCCCCGCCACCGAGGCCACTTGCCATGTAGATCACTCCGAAGGACTCTGCGGAGACGTCCCCCAGCCATTGCTCACCCATGGCTGCGGCGGTGGCATCGTTCTCAAGAATGACAGGCAGCCCGGTCAGCCGTGACAGCGCGGGCACCAGCGGATAGCCGTACCACTGGGGAGTGGGACGTGGTGCCAGGAGAGTTCCTTCAATGCGGTTCTGGGGCCCATGTGTGACCAGGCTGATTCCGAGGACATTTTCGAACGGTATGTCCTCGGCTTCGAGGAGCTTGTGGATCTGCCCCGCGAGTATCTCCAGCATCTCCTTGGGAGCGTGACTCCCGGACCCTTGAAGGGTTTTCTGCGCCACAAGGCGCCCGGTGAAGTCAGTCAGGACCACGGAGCTGGTGCACCGATCCATCTGCACTCCCACTGCATAGTGGGCTTGGCCACGAAGCCGAAGGAGCCGCCTCGGCTGCCCTCCAGTGGAGCGCGCCTGCCCGGCTTCCTGAACCAATCCGTCGTCGAGCAATTCACGGATCACGTTGGTGATGGTTCCCGGCGTCAGGCCGGTAGCGCCAACAAGTTCCACCCTGCTAACTGTTCCGCGGGTGCGCATGATGTCCAGCAGCCTTGCCTTGGTGGAGGCCGTGGGCGGTGGATGCGTCGTGATGGTGGTCACCGTTTTCCTTTTCGGTTGGTCGTCTTGGATTCTTATTCAATAATAACTTGACTCACTTAATTTAATCACCTAACTTTTTCGTAGGCCGTGATCCACGGCACACAAAACCCCAGCCGGTCACAGTGGTCCGGCTAGATGAAAGGGATCAGAGATGCTCCTCACCTCTCGAAACCGGGCTTCCACCTCCCGGCGCAGCATGCTCGCTTTGGCCGCCGGCGCCAGCGCACTCGGCCTCCTCCTCAGTGGCTGCTCAGGCGGCGGAACCACTGCGGCCAACGACTCAACGCTGATCGCATACACCGGCCAGGCCGGCGACTACCAGATCAACTTCAACCCCTTCTCCCCCTCCCAGGTGGCCGGGCCGGGAGCCATCTTCGAGCCGCTCTTCTACCAGAACAAGGCATCAGCAGACGCCAAACCCGAGCCGCTCCTGGGAACAGAGTTTGCTTGGAACGCCACCGGTACGCAGCTGTCAGTCACCCTGCGGGACGGTGTGAAGTGGAGCGATGGCGAAGCTTTCACAGCGGATGACGTAGCCTTCACGTTCAACCTGCTCAAGCAGCATCCGGCCCTGAACAGCCTGGGCTTCAAGGGCACCGTGAACGTGGTGGACCAGAACCACATAACGTTCGTTTGGGACACTCCGGCCTTCGTCACCGGACCGGACATCCTTACCCAGGCCGTGATCGTTCCCGAACACATCTGGTCCAAGATCAACCCCGAAACCGATGTGGTGGAAAAGCCTGTGGGAACTGGCGCCTACCAGTTGGCCGATTTCAAGCCGCAAGCGTTCACCCTCAAAGCCAACCCCACCTACTGGGGCGGCGAACCAGCCGTCAAGAACGTCCGGTACATCGCACTTTCGGGCAACACCGCCGGCGCAGACGCCATCGCCTCGGGCACCATCGACTGGCAGACAGGGCCCGTTCCGGACATCCAAAACGTGTCCAAGAACTTCCCCAAGTATGAAAAACAAACAGTCGCCCAGAGCCAGCAGGTCCTCGCCGCCTGCGCCAACGTCCAGCTCGGCTGCACGGGGCCGCAAACGGACTCTGCCGTCCGCAAGGCCCTCTACCTGGCCATCGACCGGACCCAGCTCAACAAGCTGGCCTACGAAAACACGGCCTCACCCATCTCACCCTCCTTCGCCCTGACAGATACGCAGTCTGAATGGATCTCGACGGCTGTCAAACCCGCCATCGCGCCGGAAACGGCGGATGCGTCGTCTGCGCAGAAGACCCTGGAGGCAGCCGGCTGGGCCAAGGGCAGTGACGGAATCTACGCCAAGGACGGCCAGAAGCTGACTTTGACCGTTGAAGTTGTCACCGGCTGGACGGATTACATCACGGCGATTCAAACCATTTCAGAGCAGGCCAAGGCGGCAGGCATCGACGTTCAGGCTTCACAGTCTTCCTGGAACGAGTGGACTGACAAGCGAACCAAGGGCAAGTTCCAGTTGGCCATCGACTCCCTCTACCAAGGCCCTGCCGCGGATCCGTATTACGTCTACAACTACTTCTTCTCCTCCGCCACCTCCGCCCCCGTGGGGCAGTCGGCAGGAACCAACTACTCGCGCTACTCGAACCCCTCCGTTGACGCGGCCCTGGAAACAGTCAAGAACCTCCCGTTCGACAACAAGGAAGAACGGCAGCAGCAGTTCGACATCATCCAATCGGCGATCGTTGAGGATATGCCGTACATCCCCGTTGTCACCGGCGGCACCACGAGCATTTGGAACAAGGCAAAGTTCAGCGGCTGGCCGAGCGAGGACAACATGTACGCCTTCCCCGCTGTGTGGTCCCGTCTGGATGCAGCGCAGGTCTTCAAGTCCCTCAAGCCTGCCGAAGGCTAAATCGTGAATTACGTCATCCGAAAACTGGGCTTCTACGCCGCTGCCCTGTGGGCGGCGCTGACCCTGAACTTCATCATTCCCCGGCTGCTGCCCGCAAACCCCGTAGACATTTTGTTGGCAAAGCTCCAGCAGCGGGGAGGCAGCATCACCGGAGAGACCCGAAAGTCCTACGCCATCCTCCTGGGCGGCGACGATACCCAGCCCATCCTGGCCCAGTACTGGACCTACTTGGTCAACATCTTCCAGGGTGATCTCGGCGTATCCATCAGCTACTTCCCGGCCAAGGTTACTGACGTGATCGGAGCATCGATGCCCTGGACCGTGATCCTGGTGGGTGTTTCCACCGTCATCGCGGCACTCCTGGGAATTGTGCTCGGAGCCTTGGTTGGCTGGAAGCCTGGCACCTGGTTGGACTCGTTGGTTCCAGCAACCACTCTCCTTGCAGCTGTTCCGTACTTCTGGTTGGCCCTGGTCCTGGTGTACATCCTTTCCCGCGGACTCGGACTGTTCCCGGGACAGGGCGGCTACAACGTGGTCCTGGACCCCGGATTCAACGGACCCTTCATCCTGTCAGCCATAGAACACGCCATCCTCCCGGCACTAACAATCGTCATCGCTTCCCTCGGTGGATGGCTGCTCGGCATGCGCAACATGATGGTCTCCACGTTGTCCGAGGACTATGTCCTTACGGCGCGGGCCAAAGGGCTGCCAGATCGCTGGATCCTCCGTAACTATGCCGCCCGTAACGCAGTCCTCCCATCCGTAGCCGGCTTTGCCATCTCGTTGGGGTTCGTCGTCTCAGGCTCCGTGGTGACCGAACAGGTGTTTTCCTACCCGGGAATCGGATCCCGGTTGCTGGCAGCAGTAACCAACAACGATTACGCACTCATGCAGGGCGTGTTCCTCTACATCACCATCGCTGTCCTGGCAGCGAACCTCCTGGTCGACCTCCTCTACAGCCTGGTCGATCCCCGCACACGGGCCAGGGGCTAAGGAGCAGATTCACATGACCAACATTCAATCCATGACAGGGCAGACGCAAGCCAGTCCCACGGAGGAACTTGCGAACATTTCCCGCGGCCGGGGCCAGCGGCCCAAGCCGGCTTGGCGGCTCATGCTCCCCACTCCGACTCCCTGGCTGATCACGGGCCTCATCCTGATCGGGTCAATCATAATTTTTGGAGCCGTCGGTCCGTTATTGGTGGGCGACCCCGCCGCCATCAGCAATACAGGACTCAGCGGCCCCTCTGCTGACCACTGGCTGGGCACCACTCAAACCGGCCAGGACGTCCTGGCCCAACTTGCCCACGCAACCCGCGGTTCACTGCAGATCGGTTTCCTGGTGGGCGTCCTTGCCACCCTGCTGTCAGCGTTCTTCGGTATTTATGGCGCCTACATCGGCGGGTTCGCCGATGAAGTCTTCTCCCTGCTCTCCAACGTGTTCCTGGTGATCCCCGGCCTCCCGCTGGTCATCGTCATCTCCGGCTTCGTTCCCCGCGAAAGCCGCGGTCTGTGGACCATTGCAGTGGTGCTGGCGTTGACAAGTTGGGCGGCGTCGGCCCGCGTGCTGCGGGCACAAACACTGTCCGTGCGGAACAGGGATTACGTTGCAGCTTCCCGGGTGTCCGGCGAACGCGCCTGGCGTGTCATCGCCGTCGAAATCCTCCCGAATCTCTTGCCGGTGCTGGCTTCCCAGTTCGTGTTCGCGGTGATCGCCGCGATCCTTGGCGAAGCCGGATTGTCATTCCTGGGACTGGGCGCATCCAGCTCATCCACGCTCGGAACCATGCTGTTCTATGCGCAGAACGGCTTTGCCCTGCCGTTGGGAGCCTGGTGGTGGTTCCTGCCGCCGGGCCTGATGATCGCGTTGTTCGGCATGGGACTCTCACTGATCAACTTCTCCATTGACGAGATCATCAATCCGAAGCTCAAGAATGCCCGCTTGGCGCGTAAACGCGCACGCCAAGCAGCCCGGATCCAGAAGAAAGCAGTGACGTCATGAGCGCCGATCTCTCCTTGGAACACGCACCCGTGGTGACGTCCCGCGGGCCTGTCCTGACGGTCCGGAACCTAAGTGTCGTGTACGAAACGGAGCATCCTGTCCCCGCGGTCAGGAACGCAAACTTCCAGCTTGGCCGCGGTGAAATTCTGGGCCTTGCAGGAGAATCGGGCTGCGGCAAAACCACCCTGGCCTATGCCATCAACCGCTTGCACCAGCCGCCGGCCCGCATTTCGGCCGGCCAGGTCACCTTCCACGACCGCGACGGCCAGGACATCGACCTCCTTGCCCTTGAAGACGAAGCACTCCGCCGCTTCCGCTGGTCCAAGCTGTCCATGGTCTTCCAAGGTGCCATGAATGCCCTGAACCCCGTCCGCACTATTGGCGATCAATTGGATGACACCTTGCGGGCGCATCACCAAAGCCTCCGGAAGGCAGCCCGCCAAGACCGGTGCGCAGAGGTCCTCACGCTTGTGGGGGTAGATCCGAAGCGCGTGCGTTCATACCCGCATGAGCTGTCAGGTGGAATGCGGCAACGGGTGATGATCGCCATGGCCATGCTGCTGGAACCACAGGTCATGATCATGGACGAACCCACCACAGCCCTTGACGTGGTGGTTCAACGGGACATCCTCCGGGAAATCGTGCGGCTGAAGGAAGAGCTGAACTTTGCCGTCATATTCATCACCCATGACCTGCCATTGCTCTTGGAAATCAGCGACCGAATCGCAGTGATGCTACGCGGGGAAATTGTGGAACTGGATACGGCCGAGGCCCTTTACCGTTCCGCAGCACACCCTTACACGCGTAAGCTGCTCGCCTCATTTCCCAGCCTCAGTGGCGGCAGAGGGGCATTTATCCGTTCCGGCGAGGACTCTGACTTTGACCGGGACAATAACTTTGAGGAGCAGCCATGACGTCTGTCTCAGTGACCAACCTGACCAAGGACTACGCACTGCGGGAAGGCATCCGACGGCGGAACTTGAGGGCGGTGGATCGCGTCAGCTTCGATCTGTTGCCGGGCAAAACGGTGGCCCTCGTAGGAGAATCAGGATCAGGTAAGTCAACCATTGCCAAGCTGCTGACAAAGATGGAGAAACCGTCCTCCGGCACCGTCTCCGTGAAGCTGGATGACAAGACGCCAGTTCTTGGATCGGTCTATCGCCGGCATGTTCAGATGGTGTTCCAGGACCCGTTTGCGTCGTTGAATCCGTTCCACTCGATCGAGCACCATATTGCCCGCCCCCTGAAGATTCACGGCAGGACGCGGACGGCGTCCGAAACGCATCAGCGTGTCCTGGAAATGCTGGAACGCGTCAATCTGACCCCTGCGCAGGTCATCGCAGCCAAGCGGCCCCATGAGCTTTCGGGCGGACAACGCCAACGCGTCGCCATTGCCCGGGCGCTGGCTCCCGGAGCCCAAGTCCTGATAGCCGATGAGCCGGTATCCATGCTGGACGTGTCCATCCGCTTGGGCGTATTGAATCTCCTGGGCAGGCTGCAGCGGGAGGACAATCTGGCCGTTCTCTACATCACGCACGACCTTGCCACGGCCCGGCACTTCTCCGACGAAATCCTGGTCCTTT
Organism: Paenarthrobacter sp. CCNWLY172; assembly: GCF_037402035.1. Classification (NCBI taxonomy): domain Bacteria; kingdom Bacillati; phylum Actinomycetota; class Actinomycetes; order Micrococcales; family Micrococcaceae; genus Paenarthrobacter; species Paenarthrobacter sp. CCNWLY172. Next base: position 135,845 of record NZ_JBBEGB010000008.1, on the reverse strand, counting down.
ACCGGGGAAGGGTGGTGGAGCGAGGGCCATCAGATGATGTCATCCTCAATCCGCAACACCCCTATACCCAGCTCCTGGCCCAAGCTGCCCCTGATCCGGAACGACTCGGGAAGGTGGCCGCCAGCGAGCTCCCCCCGGATCGTGACGCCATAGACAACACCGTGTGCTTCAACCACTTCAGCAAACGGTGGGTTCACATGGATGAAATCAGCGCAGACCTTTCAACTCTCGAACACCGCTAGGACACATGATGATCTCCACGCCTTTGAACGCAGGATGGACCGTATCGCCCGTTGCAGGCCCGGTACCCGCCAACTTTCCGGCACGCATCCCGGCCGAAGTGCCCGGTTCAGCACACACTGACCTGCTCCGAGCCGGGCTCATCCCGGATCCCTACCTGGATGACAATGAAAAGAAGCTGCAGTGGATGCACCACGTCGACTGGCGCTACGAACTCCCCTTGACGCTGTCTGTTCCGGCTCCGGAAGAGCGCGTCGACCTGGTCTTCGACGGCGTGGACACCGTCAGCAGCATTGCCCTGGGAACGCACGAGCTGGGGCGTACGGCCAACATGCACCGCTCCTACCGTTTTGATGTCCGGTCCGCTTCGAACGGCACCGAGCAGTCCTTGGCTGTGACCCTCCGATCCGCCACCGCCTACGCCGAAGAACTCCGCGAGCGCTTGGGTGACCGTCCCAGCGCCTACCACCCTGTGCCCTTCAACTTCGTCCGGAAGATGGCCTGCAGCTTCGGCTGGGACTGGGGTCCTGACCTTAGGACTGCAGGGCTGTGGAAGGAGGCAAGGATCGAGCGCTGGTCCGTGGCGCGGCTCGCCCAGGTCACTCCTTTGGTGACGGTCACCGCCGAGGGCACCGGGCAGGTGGAGCTTCGAATATCTGTTGAGCGTTCGGGCTTGGGCCAGGCAGGCGCACTCACCTTGGCTGCCACCGTACTGGGGCAGGCAGTCACAGCGACCCTTGCTGCCGATAGTGATTCCACAGTCCTCACGCTGGACGTGCCCAACGCTCCGCTGTGGTGGCCTGCAGGGTACGGCGATCAGCCATTGACGTCCCTGCAACTCAGCCTGCAAGGACCAAGCGGCGAAGAGCTGGATTCCTGGGAACGGCGGATCGGTTTCCGTACCGTGCAGGTGGACACCAGCGAGGACGAAAACGGAACTGCATTTACCCTGATCGTCAATGGGAAAGCTGTTTTTGTTAAGGGCGCAAATTGGATCCCGGATGATCACCTGCTGACGCGGATCACACGCGACCGGATCAACCGCCGCCTGGATCAGGCCCTCGGCGCCAACATGAACCTTCTACGCGTGTGGGGTGGAGGCATCTATGAAACCGAGGACTTCTACTCGGCATGTGATGAGCGCGGAATCCTGGTGTGGCAGGATTTCCTGCTCGCCTGCGCCGCATACCCGGAAGAGTCACCGGTCTGGGATGAGATCGAGGCCGAGGCACGCGAAAACGTTGTGCGGCTCGCTCCCCACCCCTCCTTGGTGATCTGGAATGGCGGGAACGAAAACGTGTGGGGACACGAGGATTGGGGGTGGAAGGAAGAGTTGGCAGGCCGCAGCTGGGGAGATCGCTACGCCCATGAGCTCCTGGGTGCCATTGTGGCCGAACTCGATCCTACGCGCCCGTACTGCGATAACAGCCCCTACTCCCCCGATCGGAAGCCGGAGCACATCCACCCCAACCACCCTGACCATGGAACACATCACCAGTGGGAAGTCTGGAACAGGATTGACTACTCCGAGTACCGAAACGAAGTGCCGAGGTTCTGTTCGGAATTCGGCTTCCAGGGCCCGCCCACTTGGCGGACGCTGAGCGACTTCGTGCACGCGAACGACGGCGGCCCGCTGGCTGACGCTGTCAGCCCCAAAGATGACCCGGTCTTCCTGGTGCACCAAAAAGCCGACGACGGCAACGGCAAACTCGACCGTGGCCTTGCCCCGCATCTGGGCATCCCGGCCGATTTCGAGGACTGGCACTGGGCTACACAGCTCAACCAGGCCCGCGCTGTTCGCTACGCCATTGAGCACTATCGCTCCTGGTGGCCGCGCACCGCCGGCGCCATCGTCTGGCAGCTCAATGACTGCTGGCCAGTGACCTCGTGGGCAGCAGTGGACTCCGAGGAACGCCCCAAGCCGCTCTGGCATGCGCTTCGCCTTGCCTACGCACCACGGATCATTTCCCTTGGAGACCGCGACGGGCAGCTGTCCGTGTCCCTGGTGAACGACACGGACCAGCCGTGGGCCGGAGCGCTTGCCTTCTCCTTGCAGACCCTGGGTGGCGAGGTGCGGAACCACCACGAAGAACAGGTTGAGGTCCCTGCCCGTAGCGTCCTCTCCTTGCCGGTTGGGCAGGCACTCCAGACACCGCAGGACCCGTCCAACGAAGCCCTCACCGTGGGCTTGGGGCCGGAACTGGTTGTCCACACTTTCGTGGAGGACATCGATCTGCAACTCAACCCGGCCCCGCTGGAAGCCTCGGCCAAAGCCGTAACCGGTGGCTACGAGGTCACCGTGAAGGCTCACTCGCTGGTCCGCGACATCACCGTTCACGTCGACCGTGTGGATCCGGCTGCCAGCATCGATCACGCCTTGGTCAGTTTGCCCGCGGGAGCGGAATGGACCTTCACGGTAATGTCCGACGTCGAAGGTTTGGACCCTGCTGAGTTCATTTCTTCCGGGGTGCTGAGGACGGCCAACGAACTGCGGGCCGTAACCACCCAGTCGCTCGGCTCAACTGCTTCAAGCAGCGCATAGAGGCCAGCAATGACACATCAATTCAGGGCAGAACTTGCAACGGGTGGCCGCAACCGGGCAATCAGCTCCGGGTGGCACATGCGCCTCGTTGAGGGACCAGCGCCCCGCGGCGTATCGGGGCAATTGATCCCTGCGTCGCGGCCTGGAGCCATTTCCCAGGACCTCTCATCAGTGGGACTCCTGTCCAAGGCATCCGAGTCCGGGGCTTACGGGTCGGTTCAATCTGCGGATTGGGTGGCGCACTGTGGATGGGAATACAGCGTGGACTTCCCCTGGCGGTCGTCAGGGGAAGGCAGGGCCAAGCTGATCTTCCACGGCCTTGCCCCTACCGCCTCGGCAAGCATCAACGGCCATGCCCTGCAACCCGGCCCCGGTCAGGATCCGGCATTCCACGACGTTGACGCATTGCTCCTGAACGGCATCAATACCCTCAAAGTCACCCTCACTCCGGAAGCTCCACCCGTGCCCGCGGGCGCGAACAACCCCACCAGCTGACCGAAAGCAACTCCTGTGATCTCTCCTTCCACCGTCGTCGCCATTGACGGCGGTCAGTCTTCCATCCGCGCCAGGCTCCTGGCCGGGACAACCACCGAGTTGGAGCGGGAGTTTCCGCCGCTCCGTACCAGCGCGCCGCTGATGCCCCAGCTCGAACGCGTTATCCGCTCGGTCCTCACCAACCGACCGAGGCAAAAAGTGCACGTTGCTGCGGCGCTTTCCGGGCTAACCCCGGATAACGTCGACGCCGTAGGAGTATTGCAGGCCTGCGAAGATCTCGGCGTCACGGCAATCCGCCTGGCGCATGACTCCATCTCGGGTTACCTCGGCTGCCTCGGCGGGCGCGGTGGTGCAGCGTTGGCCGCTGGCACCGGCGTCGTGACCCTCGCTACCGGCCCGGCCGGGTACTCGCGCGTCGACGGCTGGGGAAACATCATGGGTGACGCCGGAAGCGGGTACTGGATTGGGCGGGCTGGCCTGGACGCCGCCATGCGGGCACATGACGGCCGTGGCCGTCGCACCGCGATCCTGGACATCCTTCGCCGGGACTTTCCCGACGTGGAGACGGCGTACATCGACATCCAGTCCAATCCCGAACGAATTTCCTTTGTTGCTTCCTATGCCCGGGCAATCATAGATCTCTCGGACCACGACGAAGTCTCGGCCCGGATTGTTGCCCATGCCACCGATGAGCTGGCCCTTTCCGTAGGAGCCAGCCTGCGCAATACCGGGTGGGCTCCCGAGGACAGTCCTGCGATCAGCTGGGTGGGAAAGATCCTGTCCAACCCCAAGGTTGCCTTGCCCCTGAAACACAAACTCAAACAGGCTTGGCCATCTGCGGAAATACTTGCACCCTTGGGTGGCCCCTTGGACGGAGTTGCCCAGCTCGCCACTCTTCCGCCGGACCACCCGCTCCACCCACAGTTACACTCGGCGACTCTTCAGGGCCTGTCGTAGCAGGACCTCCACCCATACATCTGTTAGGACCATTACGTGCATTTACTGACCGGAGCCCGGCGCTCCTATGACTGGGGATCCACCACGTCCATGCCCGAATTTCTTGGCACCGATCCTGATGGCAAACCCTTTGCCGAGCTATGGCTGGGAGCGCATCCGACGGGGCCATCTACTATCACCGGGCCCAAAGGAACGGAGGGCTTGGACGAGCGGGTGGCCCAGGACCGGCTCGGGAATCTCGGGCAAAGGGTTGATGCTGCCTTCGGACGCCTGCCGTATCTCGTGAAGCTACTGGCACCCGCCAAGCCCCTGTCCATCCAGGTGCATCCCACGCGCGAGCTGGCAGCGAAGGGTTTCCTGGAGGAGGAACGGCAGGGCATCCCCCTGGACGATCCCCACCGCACTTTCAAAGACACGAACAACAAGCCTGAAATGGTTTATGCCATCTCACATTTCGAGGGGTTGGCGGGATTCCGTCCGCGACAGGAGATAGCCCTGCTCCTTGAGGAAATCGCCGGACCGCTGGAACCAGCACGGGATCGGCTCAGCATCGGTCCGGGTGAACATGGCATGAGGCTGATGCTGGAGACACTGGTGGGATTGTCCCAGGCGGACATCCAGTCAGTGCTGGAAATCGCTGCGTCATTAGCCCCGGCGCATCCACATCCAGTGGTCCGGGCCGCCTGCGACACTGTGGGCGAACTGGCCAACGCCTATCCGGGCGACGTCGGGACCGTCGTTTCCTCGGTCCTGAACAGGGTGCACCTGGCACCTGGCGAGTCGATGTTCCTCGCTGACGGAGTTCCGCACGCATATTTACGTGGTTTCGGCCTCGAAGTCATGGCCAACTCCGATAACGTCCTCAGGCTGGGACTGACAAGCAAACACATCGACATCGAGGCAATGCTGGGGGCTGTGGACTTCTCCTCCAGCGGCTTCGACGTCGCCTCCACGCCGAAAGATGCCGCCGCCCACACCTTCCGGCCACCAGTCCCCGATTTCGCGTTGAGCATTGCCCGTCCCGGAGAGACCGGCAATGACAGCATCACTTTGCCGGGCAACGGTCCCCGCATTCTGGTGTGCCTCGACGGCAGCGTTACAGTGATGACGGAGGCCTCGGCAGAGACCTGCACCGTAAGCAGGGGGCAGGCACTCTTTGTCCCGGCGACGGAAGGCGGAATCCACGTGGCAGGCCTTGGCGAGGTAGCCCAGGCCTTTGTACCTTGATGAATCAGCCTACATAATCGTGAGCTTCATCCCTCTGGCCTGCCCAGGCGTCCTCTACCACGGTCACCAACCGGACTATGTCCGGGGCTCCAAGGGCAGTGGCAAAGCAAAACGGCGCCCGACGGTGTCGCCCCTATACTCAGGAGGTGATTTCCCTGACCCAGATTGGCGCCACCGCCCTTGCCTGCGTAGTTCTCATCGCCCTTCCTGGACCAAGCGTCATGTTCGTTGTGGGAAGGGCCCTGACATTTGGGCGAACCAATGCAGTCTTGAGCGTTCTGGGGAACGCCATAGGTTGCTATCTCGCGGGAGTCGCCGTCGCGCTTGGCTTGGGGCCACTGCTGGAGCGCTCTGAATTTCTATTCCAGACCATCAAGTGGGCGGGCATTGCATATCTGATCTGGCTCGGAGTGCAGGCCCTCCGCAAAGCTGGCTCCGTCACTGACACGGCACCTGCCACCACAGGCTCCAAGTCCCGGTGGGAGGCTATACGCACCGGGATCATTGTGGGACTGACTAACCCCAAGAGCTTTGTGTTATTCACTGCGGTCGTCCCTCAGTTCATCAATCCCGCCGCAGGAAACACAACCCTTCAGATTCTGCTGCTGGGCCTCATCCCGCTGTTTATCGGCTTGGTCACGGACACTACGTGGGCCCTCCTGGCCAGCCGGGCACGCGCCTGGCTGGCCAGGTCACCACGGAGGATGACCATCGCTGCGCGTGGCGGCGGCATCTCAATCCTCGGCGTCGGAGTCTCACTCGCCTTGAGCGACACCCGCCCCTGACCCGGGCTTCAAACCGGACTCCCCCATGCGTTAAGGAACTCAGATGGTTTTGCCTGCGTCCGCCAACAGCGTGCTGCCGGTCATGATGGTGGACAAATCACTGGCGCAGAACAGCACTACGCGCGCAACGTCGTCCGGTGTTCCCAGCCGTCCCATAAGGCTGCCGGTCATCACCGCGTTCGTCCGGGACTCAGACGTCGGACCAGCGTCCCCGGTGTGCATGGCGGCAGCCGCCATGGTGCCCTCGGTGGGCACGAAGGTGGGCGCTACTCCCAGCACCCTGATTCCCAAGGGTGCAAACTCCATCGCCATCTGCTTGGTCATGCCGCGGACGGCGTGCTTGGAGCCCACATAGGAGGCAAGGCCGGGGGCTGTTCCCTCAAAGCCTGCGGTGGAGATGATGTTAATGATCACTCCGCTGCCGTTCATGTGTCGTGCGGCTTCCCGGGACCCATTGAAGACCCCTCTGGTATTAACGGCGAACACCTGCTCCCATTCTTCGTCCTGCGTTTCCAGGACCGGGATGCTGGGAAAGACGCCCGCGTTATTGACCCAGATGTCGATGCCTCCCAGCTCAGCTGCCACAAACGAGGCGGCCTTGCGCACTGATTCCGAGGCTGTCACGTCCATGTCGATCCCCAGCGATCGGGCTGGGAAGCGTGAAGCGATTTCTGCGGCAGCTTCCCGGGCGCGTTCGCCGTCGATGTCTGCCAGAAGAACGTCCGCCCCGGCTTCGGCCAACCGGGACGCGATGGCTTTGCCCAGGCCCTGGGCGGCACCGGTGATGACAGCCGTGCGGCCGGTCAGAGAGAGCAGGTCCCGGACAGGGGTAAGGGAAGCGTCGGCGAATGCGGTGGTCACGCGGAAACCTCGACGTCGAGTTGGTTGCTTCGGGCGACACTTCCCAGCCAGGCGAGGCTGGGCTTCGGTGTGCGGGTGAAGGTTTTCCGATCCACGGCAATCAGGCCAAACGTTGGTTCCCAGTGGCCCCACTCGAAGTTGTCCAGCAGGGACCAATGCAGGTAACCGCGCACATCAATCCCGTCAGTCATAGCATCATGAAGCCCCTGCAGGGCTTCGGTGGTGTAACGGATCCGCTGGTTGTCATCGGCCGTGGCAATACCGTTTTCGGTGACCATCACCGGCACACCTCCGGTTACAGACCATGCGTGGCGTACGGCCATGGCGAGGGCGTCGGGGCGGTAGGCGGTGCCCACCAGCGTATTGTCCGGGTTGGCAGGGTGAGGTACCAAGCCGTTGGCGTCCACTTCCTGGCTTGAGTATGCCTGCACTCCAACAAAGTCATCGCCGCGGCTGCCTTCCCAGTAGACGTCTTCCTTGCCGTAGCGGATTTCGAGGAGTTTCTCCTCCCCGCCAGGAGCCGCGGTGAGAGCCCCTGCGGCGATGGTCCACCCGACTTTCGCGGTGGTACGGGCTCGAACGATGTCTCGTGCAGCGTGGTGGATGGCGGTGAATGCCCGCCCTATCTCCGGATCCGCGTAGGTGAGGAAGTCGCTGTGTGTTTGTTTGGTCTCTTCCGTTCCCTCAACAGTGGGACTCTGCCACTGGCCGCCCTCTGCCACTTGCATGCGGCGCATGGCCGTCATGATCGCTGCCTGCATATTGGGTTCATTCATGGTCACCACCCACTCCACGTCTTCCAGGATGGTGGTGGCCTCTGTGACGTACCGCTGGAACTTTTCCGAAGCGTCCGGGGCCAACCAGCCGCCGTCGTTCGCGAACCACTGCGGAGTGGTGAAGTGCTGCAAAGTGACCACGGGCGTGACCTTCCGGGCGAAGCAGTGCTCGATCATGCGGCGGTAATGGGCCAGCTCGGCTTTGGAGAATGCTCCGGGCGCGGGTTCAATGCGTGACCATTCGAGGCTGAACCGGTAGGAGGTCAGGCCTGCGTCGGCCAAGAGGTCGATATCTTCACGGTAACGGTGGTAGCTGTCGCAAGCGTCACCGGAGAGTTCCATGCCTGGCATGGTCAGTTCACGTGCCCACCAGTCACTGTTGACGTTGTTGCCTTCGATCTGGTGGCCGGAGGTTGCCGCGCCCCAGAGAAAGTCGGCGGGGAAAGTGGTCATGGGTGTTCTCTTCTTTCGTTAAGTCAGTGTGTTTTCGGAGCGGTTTGGAAGGTATGGCGTCAAATCGCGGGTACGGCCTCGGGTTCGTGCATGGATACGGGTGCGCTGGCCCGGAAGCGACCTGGTCCTGCGTGGTGCTCGGAGCCGTCCGGGAAGACGATGCGCGCTTCTGTTTCGGCCGGGATGTCGGCATCGATCCGCAGGGTGTCGCCGTCGAGCTGCCAGTGAACGCGGATGGTGCCGTACGGGGACTCGTGGGTTCCCTTGGCCCAAGTGATGCCCGGAGCCAGCGTCGGGGCGATCACTACGGAGCGCCAAGCGATGGATCCCGGCGCCTGCCTCAGTCCCAGGGTGCGCTCGTGCAGGAACCTGAGGACAGTGGCTTTGCTGTAGTGGTTGAGGGAATCGTGCGCATGACCGTGCTCGTCGATCCCTTCCCAGGACTCCCAAATGGTTGTTGCGCCCTTGTCCACCATGGATAGCCAGGACGGTGCCGTGCGCTGGAAAAGGAGCTCATGGGCAACGTCGGATCGCCCCGCTTCGACGAGGACGGGAAGCAGGTCGCCAGTGGACAGGAAGCCCGTACCGAGGTGGGTTCCTGCCTCGCGGATCAGCTCAACCAGCCGGTCCGCGGCTTGCCCGCGCCGATCTGCAGGAAGCAGTCCGAAGGACAACGCCCTGACGTAGCTTGCCTGGGTGTCGGCCGCCGTCGTTCCATCGTCCCGAAGGTAGGCCAGGCGCCATGCATCGCGGACGGCTTCCGCGATGGTGGCGTACTTCGTTGCCTCTTCCGTCTGTCCCAGAACCCCGGCGATGCGCCCAAGAGTCGCGGCCGACCGGTACAGATACGCCGTCCCGACCTCTCCCTTGTCTTCCATGAACCAGGCCATGGGGTCGTCCTGGACGGGGTCGATCAGGTGCCCTTCGGCGTCGCGCTTCTTGGGTTCAGTCCATTCGCCCCAGTGGAACGTGCCATCCCACAGGTACTGCTCGTAGGGCTCGGGCGTGGCCGATGCTTTCACGCGCTCGTGGTGTCGGGTTGTCCGTGCCATCTCCAGTGCCCATTGGACCCACCGGACCATGGCCTCCCAGTTCTCGGCAAGAACTGCTTCATCTCCATAAGCCACATAGAGCTCCCACGGCACCGCCACGATGGCGTCTCCCCAACCGGCCGAACCGGTCATCATGGCGAACTGGTCATCCAGGTGATTCTTGATGCGGCGGCCGTCGGGAGAGAAGTTTGCAATCCGTCCATCCTCGAGTTGGTCGTCACGGACGGACCGCAACCACTTGCGACTGAACCCCAGCACGTCCCGCAGTCGCGTGGCTGTGGAAATGAAGACCTGGTAGTCGCCCGTCCATGCCAGGCGTTCACGCGTGGGGCAATCCGTGGGGACGTCCACTGCGTTGCCGAGGAAGCTCCACTCCCCGATTCGGTGCAGGGCATTCAGGTCCGCGTCGCTGCAGGAGAAATCACCGGTTTGTGGCAGGTCACTGTGAACCACCTGCATGGTGACGCCGGCATGATCCAACGGGGCCAGGTCCATGCCTGTCGCGTCGCGGGTGATGCGCGCGTACTGGAATCCGTGGACCGTGTGCCGTGGTTCAAAGACAGCACGCTCCTCCCCTGCCGAGACTTCGTCCCGTTGTGAGAAGATCCGGGCGGGTTCACCTGGCCGATGTGAATCAAGATGCGAGGTTGACAGGTCACCGTCAGGGCCAAGGTGCTCGCCATAGTCAATGACGGTACGCGTGCCGGCAGGTCCAAGATCGTCGAGCCGGATCCAACCGGAGGCATTCTGGCCAAAGTCTGCGATCCAGACACCGGGCCGCAGTTCATGAAGACTCTCAGCTGGGCGCGAAGCGATCACTTTGACCGGCGGGGCGGGTGACCATTCGATTCCCGGGGCGGTCACTTCGTCCACCAAAACCACGGACGGAGCCGCGGACGGAACCGTGAAGTCGACCGTTTGACCTTCCATGAGATCCGCACGGGTCGTGGGCGATGGTGCGCTGGTCCACGTGCCGTCCGTTCCGATAACGCGGTGGAAACCGTCAGCGAATTCAAGGTGTAGTTCAGCCCGGGCACCGAGCTTCGTTCCCCATTGCGCGGGGTGCCGGAACGCTCCCACCTGTCCCCGGTACCAACCGTCCGAGAGCTCGATTTCCATGCGGTTCCCGCCCGACCGAACCAGCGACGTCACGTCGGACGCCTGGGCGTAGAGAGTACGGTCGTACGACGTCGACCCGGGGGACAGTTCCGCTGTTCCGGCACGTTGACTATTGATCGCGGCAGTGTAAACGCCCAGTGCTGTGGCGTAGAGTCGGGCCGAGGTCACGGCCTGGGAGCCGGTCAGGTCTCCCAGATCAAACTCCGTAGCAAGCACGTGGGCTGGACGCTGGCCGTATGGCCTGTCTCCCTTCTCAACTGGTGAAATCCAGAAAGCCGTCCAGTCGGCGTCGAAAAGACCCGCCTCAAAAGAGGACCATGCCGACCAAGCGGCCGCTGGTTCCGCCGCGCGCACGCGCCAGGTGACCCGCTGCCTGCTGCGCAGTTCAGCCCAAGGCCAGGGAACAAAGAGGCGCCCGCCCGTGGACGCAAGTGGCTGCGCCACGCCGTCGACCGTCGCCTCAAGCTCGAAGGCCTTTGCCGGGATCCCTGCGCTGACTTTCCAAGACAACCGTGGGGCCGGCCCTGTGACAGGGAACTGATCCCCGCCGCTGTCTACGGTAAGCCCGAATGGCATGTGGTCCATGGTGGTTGGTTCTACTTTCGTCGGTGTTGATTCGAACGGTGTTTCCATTAGCGAACGGACTTAACCTTGAGAGCGATGACGGAGCCGCCAAGGAGCGCAAGGACAGCGCCGGCCAGATAGAGGAAGGTGTAGTTCTTGTCCGTTCCCGTAATGCCGATGGTGATGATCACCGATGCGATCAGAGGTGCAACGGCGCTTGGGATCTTTTGCGCGAAGGCCACCACCGCCATGTAGCGCGCAGTTTCCGTGCGGTTGGGCAGGATGGCGAAGATGATGGCTTGGTCAACGGTCGCGAACACGGCGATGGCAGTCTGCATGAGGACTGCACCGATGATCAGCTGCGGAAGCGACCAGGCGAAAGCCTCAGCCAAGGCCCCTGCCACGAAGATCAAAGCAGCGATGATGACGAACAGCCTGCGCCGCCTGAGCTTGTCCGAGAGGAATCCACCCAGCAGGGCACCTGCTGCTGCCGCGACGACACCCAACATGCCGATCGTGGCCACAACTCCGGCGACCTCCCGGACGGGCAGACCAAGGCGCTGCGCGTAAAAGAACGTGCCGAAGGTGGTGTTGAAGTACAGGCCCATGAAAAAGACGAAGCGGCCTAACCAGTTCCACGCGAAATCGGGGTACTTCCGGACGCTGAAACCGTAGCTGGCAACCACCGAGCGGAACGTTACCTGCGAATCAATGACGACTTCTTTGGAGCTGCCCTCCGGCTTGATGAGCGGGAAGAGTGCCAAGAGTACTGCACCGATGACGCCTGGGACCACGAAGACCAGGAGAGTGTTTGAGGAGACAGCGTAGGCAACACCAATGCCCAAAACGGGCGCAATCTGGGTCATGAGGCCTGTTAGCGCTGAGACCCGTCCGCGCTGCGCTTCCGGCAGTTTGTCCGCCATCAGGTTCTGAATGGCAGCGCCGGAGATCGACCAACCGGACATACCAAGGATCCATCCGGCTCCTACCACGAGGAGGTTGGGCGCCAGACCCATGACTACCAGGCCGACCAGACCGATGGCCGTCCCCAGGAAGATGAACGGGCTACGGCGACCAAAGCGGGACCTCGTCCGGTCGCTCCAGATCCCCACGATCGGGCTGATGATCAGGTAGACCAGCTGGGCTATGCCCGTGATGAAGCCCAGTACCTGTTCTTGGCCGGGGGCGAGCTCCGTGATCCTCACAGCGATGCCGTATGAAAGCGGCACCATCATGGCAATGGACGCTCCGAAGCTGGCGAGCATCAGCCAAAAAATGTAACTCCTGCTGACGGGACTCTGAGGTTCCTGCATCAGTTGAGTGCTCGCATCCGCGGTTGGCGGCTGGTTGCCAGGGACCGGCTGTGCGGCGGCGACGCCCCCGGCGAGGCTGGGGGCCTCGTGATTGTTCGTAGTCACCAATGACTCCTTCAAGAAAGTGGTCGCCCGCTGCCGGCATCCGCAGCGTGGCCCTGCGACGACATCGTCGAACCAAGTAAAGAGTAACCATCGTGGTTACTATTCGTGAATAGTAGTCATGGTGGTTACAATTGACAAGACCCTCCGTCGAAATTGCCTGCAGCTTTGGAAAGAAGGTTTGGCGCCGTGACCACAACTACCGAACAAGCAACCTCCAAACCAGCATCCCGCCGGCGCGGCCCCTACGCCACCACACCTGCCAGGCGCGCGGAAATAGTCAAGGCCGCCTCGGCCAGCTTCGCTGAACACGGCTACGAACGGGCCAGCCTCCGGGACATCGCCGCACGCGCGAACGTCACCCACGCCGCACTCCTCCGCCATTTCGCCACCAAAGACGACCTCCTGCTGGCCGCCCTGGCCCAGAGAGACGTCGATGACACCGACCTCGCCAACCGCATCCTGGAATCAAAAGTTCCTCGCGAGAAGGTACTGAGCAGTATTCTTCATGAAGAGTTCGCCCACCCCGAGCACCTCCGGAACTGGCTCGCCATCACCATCGCCGCCACAAACCCCAACCACCCGGCGCACGACTTCTTCATCTCCCGGCGCGTAAAGATGCGCGATCACTTCACCAGCAAGAAACTGTCCACCACCGAAGACAGCCAGGAACTGACCGCCGACGACAAAGTCACCATGGTGATGGCCATGGTGGACGGCCTTCGGATCCAGTACCTCCTGGACCCCGAACGGGAATCCCTGCACCTCATGGAAACGCTGATGCGGTTCATCGCATCCCCAGACGACGATTAAAGCTGGAGGATGAGCGTGCGACCCGCGAAGATCGGCAGAGCGCGGCCGCCAGCGACGACACCTTCCCCTAACCGGATATCTGTGGCGATGAGAGACGTTCGCCGACTGCAGCCGGAGGACAACCCATGGTGCCAGGCGGCACAGGACGCGGGAAGCGCAGTCCTGATCACGCTGAAATTATTTTCGCGGTTGTGGCTGGTTCTTTGGGTTTAGGGCCGGTTAAGGGTTAAGTACGTCCCAGCCGGCGGATGTCCTCGCGGAAGTCGGTGATTGTTTTTTCACTAGCGGTTGCCCGGGTCTGGGCGATGGCTTCGAAGTATATCCGGGTTGCTTCGTCATACCCGGCGAGTCCGGTCCAGCTTCCGCGGGTTCGCCTTGGATCAACAAGACGATTCATAGACAACGGTTTGGCCATGAAGATGCGGCTGCACCCCTGCGGCTTCACCGTTCTGGAAGGTCAACGCAATACAACGCTCCTAACTCCACCAACAAGCCGAAACCAAGAACTTTGACGCAGGATCTCGAAGTCATGTTGCGCTCAGTCCTGCTACCCATGAGGGGGTATAGGGCAACAATGTCCCACCGGACGAGCCAGGAGAGGACCGCAGAACCCCACTTCCGAGCCAGCGGAGGGCCCACCAGCCACGACCCTGAACCCGCTCCCCGAAACTGAACAGGCCAACCGGCGGTCAGGCACAAGCCGCCACCACACATCAGAGACCCGTGTCAACAATTGTCAACACGTTAAAGCAAAAACCCCCTCTGGCGAGGGGGTATGCTGTGCCCGAGGTGGGACTCGAACGTGATTCCCGGGCACACAAACGCTAGGAAGTGGCCGAAACATGCGGAATCCGGGCCAAACCGGCGGCCGTCCGAGGCAGTCCGGGGCGAGACGTGCGGACAATGTCAACACATCTTTCTTCTTTGTATCGCGGCCGAGCAAATGCACTCAGTCGCGACTGAGTACACGCGCCCTAACTCCGCGGGTACACCGCTTCTGCGCCAGCAGAATGCACCTCCGAACTGGGTATGCATGCTTGACGCCTCCTTCTTCGCATGTATCAGGGAGGTCGTGACCGAAACCAAATGACTCACGCGCTGACGACACTGGAAGGTCAGGTCCGGAACCCCTGCAATAAGGGAGCCCGCCACTCCGGCGAGCTCAGTATGACTTGACGGTGGATCTTCCGTTGACCGCCAGCCCCACAACATCGAGCACCGGATACATCGGCCACAACACTTAATTGCTCGGAGCTGAGCATCCGGGAACCAATGCTCGGCGACTCGTATGCGGAATCAGTTGACTGGAAATATCTCCGCCCATCTGCAAGGATGCCAAGTTGCTATGCAATTCAACGACTTCAGTGATTGATCATGCAATTTGACTGGAAATATTTGAGCGACTGTGCAAGGATTCCGCCGGATTGACTTGAATGATCTTAAAGGCTCTTCAACCTGGACCACTTACTGGTCAACCTTATCTGCGCCGCGACAACAACCACTCGCTGATAAATGCACAATCGCATCATTTGTTTCGTATATGCTTGCTTCCATGCCTTCTCACAGGAGGGCAGTACAAACCGCGTGTACTCACGTGTCACGACGGAATTATATTGGGGAATCAATGCATCGTTTATTCAGTAAGGGCTTAGCGGCATCCGGGATTGCTGCGGCACTTATTCTCTCTTCATCCCTTCCAGCGACTGCGGTAGCAGCACCCTCTAATGCAGATCCGTCTGCTTTGGAGAGCGTGCTGGACGCCCAACCGTTTACGGATGCATCTCAAGCCGTGGACGACGATCAAAAAATTTCGTTGTCCCCCGACGGATCCATGACGATCGGATCCGCAAAAGGCGACAAAGTAAGCGTCAGCGCGAGTGCCGATGGGCATGTGAGTCTCACAGAAGCGGGCGACGTAAGCTCCTCCGAGATTGCAGTTGCTCCGTCCACTTCCTTCGTATTCGCCGCCAGGGAAGGCGCCTCCGGAGCGGGGTTCGCCGTTCTCAAGGACGCCTCGGCAGCCCGATCCTTCGGCTTCGATATCGAGGTCAACGGGGCTCCGGCGCAGCTGAGCGTCGGCTCTACAGGCAGCGTTGTGGTCATGGATGCGACAGGTCGGGTCGTCAACTACGTGGAAGCGCCGTGGGCAAGGGACGCTAACGGAAACGATGTAGCGACCAGCTACAGCGTTGAGGGTGGTCGCCTGATCCAAAACGTTTCACCCTCGGCCACGTCCGTCTATCCGATCGTTGCAGATCCGCAGTTCGGCTGGAATGGACCATTCCCGGTTGTTCGGTTCAACAAGGCCGAAACCAGCACCGCCAGGGTTACCGCTGGAGTTCTGTCGGTCTGTGGCAAAATCGCTGCGGGACTTCCAATCGGGTACGCAGCGTGCGCCATCTCAGCCGTTCAAGTCGCGGCCCAAGCCGCGGTGGCCAACGCACGCGGCGAGTGCGTACTTCTTGCACCTGCTCCGATCGGCGTAATGGCATTCCGCTACACTGGTGGCTACTGCCAGTAATTGGAGAAAAAATTGTTGAACTATATTCGCGAGGCCGCAGAAGCACGCCGCGCAACAACCGGCCGTCGCGCCTATGGCTACATCACAGCAGGAATTATCCTTCTACTCATGCTGACAGTAGTACTATGGCAAATGCCACTTTGGCTATTCTTCGCTATCGTGGCAGTGAGTGTGGTAATCGACATTATTCTTGTACGAAAATGGATAAATGACGATCTGCTCAACGGATCCAAAGTTCAACCGTAGAGCTCTATCTCTCTCGAAATGAGGGCAGCAACGCAGCACCACTGCGTCGCTGCCCTCTTTTGTTAAGTCGTAGGGCGCGGCATTCCACTGCAAAGTTGACCTCGGCTCTACACGCGCCGGGACGACCGACGGCCATCAAGACCTTGGCAATGCACACAACCCTTTCAAGCCAAGGTTGCCTCAAGAAAAGATCTCGCGCATGACACAACCACGAGAACGTTGCCAAGCCCCGCCCGCCCGGGGCTCCCCCGTCACCCCGTCCATGAGACCGAAAGTGACGACTCGTCCGCGGCCTGCGCCCAGAGCGTCTAGTCCGTGACATGCGGAGAGGCTCAGAGTAATCCTCCAACTCGCAGGATGCCGATAACGGCGCCTATGACATGCGCCGATCGAACGGCCGACTCCATTCGCGCTATGGATGCGTTCACCGGGACTTGGCCGCTGTGCGTTACACAGGCAAAGCCTCTGCCTCCGGCGTGCTGAGGCGGAATTCTTCGGCGGTCGGCAGTTCGGTGAATTCCACGAGTTCGACGTGGTGTTCTTTCAGCACTTCCAGTACCTGGTGCGGGGTGACACGGAAGAATTCGCGGCGGAGGTTGACCTTGTTGACGCGCTGCTCAGCGAACGTCCGATGCAGCATTGCCTCGGTGGCGAGGGCATCGTCGGAGTAAAAGAGCGCATGGACATCGAACCGGAACGGTACGGACGCATCTCCGAGTTCGTTGACTCGGTCCATAGGCTCCAACCGGCGGGTCATCCCAATCTTGACCATGCTTTCCCCGAAAGCGCCGATGTTGGAGATCACGTACACGTAGCCGGCGCGGATGTTTGCAGCGCGGCGTTCAACGTCGGCGAGGGCGAGTTCGTCTTCAGCGATTTTGGCCCGCATTCGTTCTGCGCCTTCGAGGTCGCCGTTGGCTATGAGTGCGTCCAAGGTTGCCTGGTGCATGGCCCGTTCCTTGGCGAGCTTTTGACGGGCGGCGGCGAGTTCCGCTTCGGCTTTCTTTTGCTCGCGCAGATCTTCGCGGCGGGCGCGCTCCAGTTCCTTCTCCGCGGCAAGAGCTTGGAGGTGTTCGGCGGCGAGGACCATTTCCTGGATGCGCAGGTGGTGGTAGGTCTCGTCGACTCGTAGGTTGATCATGGTGCCTTGGCGTTCGATCTGTTCTTTCGCTTTGGTCAAGCGCGCTGTCGCGGTTGCGAGGTTTCCAGCTTTAACCGTTTTCACGCAGTTCTCGGCTTCGGCGTTATAGGCACGCAACATGATGGTCGACATCTGGTGCACGAACTTCATGCCCTGCTTCGCGGAGTTGTTGAACGTGAAGTTCGATGTCGCGTGGATGGCCTGTTTTGCCCGAGCCATTTCCTTGTATTGGGCACGGACGGAATCCAGTCTGGCTGCCAGGTGTGCGGAGTGTTCTGCTGGGTGGTCGAAGTCGAAGATTCCTACCTCTTGCAGCGCCGCCGAGGCGCGAGCTGTCACCAGCTGGCCTTCGGCTTCGGCAAGTTCCGAACGCAGTGCCTGCAGGTGAGACTGAAGCTGCTGGTTTTCGGATGCCCATTCCCGGCGTTCGTTCTCGACCGTGCGGCGAAGTTCATCCCTGCTGGCTTCTATCTGGTCGAACTCGAGCAGGCCGCGCTCATCCAGGATTCTTTGCAGTCGCTCGACGTCGGCGAGGGCGGTCTCGGCTGTCTTCTTGGCACCGAAGAATCCGACCTTGCGCGCGCCTCCTGTGCGTCCCTGATTCAGTTCCTGCGGTTCCTGAGAATGTTGACGCGCCGGGGCCGGCTCCCGGGGAGCACTCGGTAAATCCGCCGGCTGTGCGGGCTGGACAGGTTGGACGTGATCGGTCCAACGCATACCGTCCCAGTAGCGGACAAGTGCAGAGTTTTGAGGGTCGGTGTACCAGCCGGCGGGAACGCTCACAAAGGGACCTATCGTCGTCGAAACATAAACAGCTGGGTTCATCACCCAGCAGTTCAGATCAACATGCCTAGCTCCCCCAGCATGATCTTGCCCTACCCGTGCCGGAAAGCTGAAGAAGTCTCCAAAACATTTCGTGCCGCAATTCAAAATCCACGAACATTTCTGGCGGGGTCAAGGGAACGCGGGCATTTGACTCTTCCGCGGGAACTCACATTTTCCCAACAGCATGACGGTCCGACACCGCTGAACCGGCTCAACTGCCCACGGCGTCAAAGTTGCGGGCCCTGAACAAGTCTCACGTCCGACCACTTTTCCTTGCTGGACCACCCGCCCTCTCCAGCCGACCGACACACCTCATCCATAAATTCCAAGGCGCTGACGCGGCGACCCGGCCCGGAACTTCGCTCTGCGCTCTTACGTCGCTCCCATCCTCACGAACTTTCCGGCACTCCCGGTCCCCCCGGTTGCACTACAGCCCCTACCCCAGCGCCCGGGTTCCTAACAGAAGGACACCCAACCCCAACAAACCACATGCACACCGAATTAGGGCAAGGAACAGGACCATGAACTCGCTGACCATCAAAAACCCAGCAGATTTACTCAGCTTCATCGGACACACCCTCGGCTTCTGGCCACAGGTGAGCTTCGTCTGCATCACCCTCGACAACAGCAAAGTAGGCGCAACGCTCCCCATCGACCTCTCCCGCCAGCCATGCCACGAAGTCCTCTGCGCCCGGACCGTCGCCAAGCTACCTCACAAATGACTCCAAAGCCACAAGCATTGTCTTCGCCCTGTATACCAGTGCCGCTTCCGAACCTGGCCAGTCGAAAGGCCACGCCGCGCTCCCCGAGTCCTCGCAGAACCGGCGTCACCATCCGCAACGGAATCTTCGTCGGTAGCGACACGGCCGCCCCCTATGACACCGGAGCGGGCCAGGACATCACCCTGCCACTCAGCACTACCGATTACAGCCAAGTCAACGCCGAATTCATCTACCGCGGCAGCACCATCGCCCCCCACTGACCAAATCACCCTGCCACCACGAACGCACCAGGCTGTGGAAGCAACCGTCATCGAAAACCACATGATCGCCATCAAGTCACTAAACCCCGAGAAAGCCGTCCGGCAGGCACACGAACTCTGGACCACAATGCCCGACAGCCGCGATTACCTCACAGAAGAAAAAACCACTGCCCTAATCGCCAACTTCCAGTTCCCGCACATCCGCGACCAGCTCATCCTTTGAACTCCCAAGCGCTGGACGTGTCCAGAGCGGCGATCTATTCGAGCACTGGGACAGTACCGTGGCCGTAGGTATCCAGAAAGCTGCTTTATTCAGCTACAGTTCACCTTCATCTCTCGCAGCAAGACTCTGGCGGTCCCTGTCCCCTAGTCGTCTCGAGAGGCCGTGTCAGCAAGGCTTCCCACCAGGTCCGGGATAAGGCAGCTAGGCGACATCCATATCAGGACATGGAACCAGGTCGCTCAACAGCAGTGGGACGCGCTGGTCGCAGCCAACCTTCCGCAGCCCCCATGACCCTGATCATAAGAGCCCAATAGGCCACGCCGACGGCCAGGGATGCCCACACCGCCAGACCCTTATCAATCTGAATGACCATTGGGTATACGAGCCAATGGGTGACGTATATATACAGCGAAGCACTGGCCATTAGGGCGACGAACCTGTGCATGCCGCGCGGGACGGGCAAGGTGTTAATCCAGAGGAGAACGAGGAAGCCCGCGAGAATCGTGGCGCTGCGGTAGGTGTCTTCGAAGGATCCCGGGATCGTGCATAGGGCAACAGCGGTGAGAAGGATGCGCTGCCAGAGCGTATGGGACACGGCGGCAGCCCAGCCGAAGGCGAAGAGCCACAGAACAGGCCCCTGGCCGGGATAGGGCAGCTCAACGACGTCGAACCGTTGCAGGAGATCCAAGCCCGCCAACGCGAGCGGCAAAGCCCAAGGCCATCTACGCATGGCCCGATCGACGGCCGGGATAGCCAGAAGCAGCGCCAGTCCGAGAAGGATGTGAACCAGCACCTCGACGAACCAGAAGCGGGACATGTCCGTCCACCCTTGCGGGCCGACGAGTGAGTTCAGAAGGAGAACGTTGTGCCAGGCGTAGTCATCAGTGACAGCGAATGCGACTGCTATCACCGCCACGCTGGGAACCACGATCCGGGCAATGGCCCGCAAGTGCCGTCCGAAACGGGAACGCCGATTTCCCTCAAGCTGGAACCGGGCAAAGTTGTAGCCGGCGACGGCCATCAGTACGTGAGCTGTTCCTTCCCAGGAGAACAGGCCGATGTGCGTGGAAACGATGAAGACGATGGCCACTGCCCGCAGGACGACGCTTGTCTCCATCGGTGCAAGCAACCGCTTTTGCCATGTGCGTACCCGCCCATGGATCGGTTTGGCGGTATGCCCGGCGCGCTCGGCCTGTTTCAGTCCGGGGGTGAGCTCGCGGATGGGCATCAGATGCCATCCCCGCCGAAGGTAACCGAGTTCCTGCTCCAGGCGAACTGAGGCCGCGACGTACGAGAGTGAGTCTCCGCCGAGCGACACAAAGGTGTCCGTGTCCGTGACGTTGGCCGTTTCGAGTACTTCGGCGAAGATCGTCCGCACGTCCGTGCCGGGGTGATGCGGAGGTGGCTCGTTGGCTGGTATCTCCGGTCGGGACGCCATAGCGATGATGGCAGGGTAGTCAGGCTTTCCGTTCGCCAGCCGGGGTATCTCGGGGACGGGATGGAGGTCGACGGCGGCGCGCGGCAGCCCAAGGTCCTGGGCGACGGTCTTTGCTATCAGGGCGAGATCGTGATCCCCTTCAACTGCGGCAACGAGCCGGCCATCTGTGCCTGCTACGGCCGCGCAAACCCCCAACCCGCTCAGAATGCGCTCGACGTGGCCCAAGTCCACCCGAAGACCGACCACTTTGATGAAACGGCTTCGTCTGCCCACGATCTCGTAGAGCCCGTTGGGGGTGCGCTTGGCCAGGTCCCCCGTTCGGAGTTCAGCTACGGTCCGTCCCAAGGCCAGGTCCTGAGGACTTTCGGCGTAGCCGAGCATGACGTTTGGTCCCGCGTAAATCAGCTCAGACTCTTCGAGTCCGGGAACATGTTCAAGCCGGAATGTTCCACCGGGCACCGGAACTCCGATGGCCTGTGGATGTTCAGCGGCGAGGTCCGGTGGCAGGTAGGCCATTCTGGCGGTGGCTTCGGTCTGTCCGTACATGACAACGAGGTCCCAGCCCCGTCGTGCACCAAGCCCAGCGTAGTCTCGAACATTGTCCGGGCCAAGGCGACCACCGGCCTGGGTCACATAACGGAGCGAGGGCAGGTCCATGTCCGCGAAGCCCACCCGTTCAAGCAGCTCAAAGGTGTAGGGGACGGCGGCAAACGATGTAGCCCCTTCGGCGTGGAAAAGATTCCAGAAGCACGGGTCCACCACGGACAAGTCGGTCACCACCAGCGATGCGCCCCGGAGGAGGTGGCTGTTGATCACCGACAGGCCGTAGCAGTAGGACATCGGCAGCGTGGTGGCTGCCCGGTCGTGTGGACCTATGCCCAGATACTCGGCAATGGACTCGGCGTTGGACTGCAGGTTTTCCAACGAAAGCCTGACCAGCTTGGGTGAGCCTGTGGAGCCGGAGGTGCTGAGGAGTAGTGCCAGCTCAGGGTGGAGTTCATGCCGGGTCCCGGGCCGGCGTTCCTCCAGCACAGGCTCGCCGGACCCCGAACGCATAATGACGTCGGGGTCGTACGCGGCCACGAGCGATTCGAGCGCAGCGGGCTTGTCCGCGGGCAGGAGGATGATCGCGTGGTTTCCGGTAAGCGCAGCCAAGTAGGCGACCAGTGAGTCCACGTCATTCGAGGCGGTCAGTGCAACAAGCCGACGGACAGGGCCGAGCCGGGCTGCGGTCGTAGCTACCAGATCTGCAAGCTCTGCGTACGAAATGGTGCGCGGGCCACCGCGAATGGCCGGACTATCTCCGAAACGGGCAAGCTGCGCGGCAAAGGGAACGGGTGCAAGGTCGAGCGTTGTTGTTGTCATTGAATCTCCTGGGGAAAGGCCACTCCCTCGCCGACAACGCGAAGGCACAGTTCCGTCCCGGGCTTGGTAATCGAAGCGTTCCAGTGCCGGATGGTGATCACCTCACCGCCGCCGGGGTAGCGGTGGCCATTACCGGAGACTCCGCCGTCGGCAGCGCTATAGGCCGCGAGCTTGATGCGGACAGT
This sequence comes from Paenarthrobacter sp. CCNWLY172, assembly GCF_037402035.1. Taxonomy (NCBI): domain Bacteria; kingdom Bacillati; phylum Actinomycetota; class Actinomycetes; order Micrococcales; family Micrococcaceae; genus Paenarthrobacter; species Paenarthrobacter sp. CCNWLY172. The sequence goes on along the minus strand of NZ_JBBEGB010000008.1, from coordinate 113,620 downwards.
GGTCTCGGGTCCGAAGTAATCCGTGTCCACAACGACTCCGCGGATGGGTCCATCAGGCGCGATGCGGATCTGTTCCGGCCGCAGCATCAGCTGCACCCTTCCCTGGGCCGGGGGTCGGCGCACGGGAATACCCCCTAGCGAGCACGTGGCCAGCGAACCTTCCAGCCATGCGTCCAGGATGACGGCGTCACCGAGGAACTCGGCGGTGGCGCGGTCCGCCGGGCGGGTGTACACCACAAAGGGATTGCCGATCTGCGCCAGTTTTCCACCCCGCATGATTGCTACCTGGTCCGCAAACGACAGCGCTTCAGCCTGGTCATGCGTCACGAGGATGGTGGTCACACCCGCGGCGTCCAGCACCTCAGCCACCGCCCGCCGCGTGGCGACGCGCAGGCCCGCGTCAAGGGCCGAGAACGGCTCGTCCAGCAGCATGAGTTCAGGTTCCCGCGCAAGAGCACGCGCCAGGGCAACGCGCTGTTGCTGGCCGCCGGACAGCTGGTGCGGGCGCCGCTTGGCCATGGAACCGTCCAGCGCGACCATCTCGAGCAGCTCCTGGACGCGGGCGCCCACGGCCCGCCGACCGCCGTCGAGCTTTCCGGAATCCAGCCCGAAGGCTATGTTCTGCCCCACGGAAAGGTGCGGAAACAGGGCGCCGTCCTGGGCAACATAGCCGATCTGGCGCTTGTGGGCCGGAACCCGGACTCCGTTGCCGGCAACGGTGGAACCGCTGAGGCTGATGGTCCCGGTGTCGGGATGTTCGAAGCCTGCAATGAGCCGTAACAGGGTGGTCTTGCCCGAGCCGGAAGGTCCAACGATGGCGGTTGTTCGCCCCAGTGCGACGGATAGGTTGACGCCCTTCAATACTGCCTGGGAACCGAAGTTCTTAGTGACATCGGAGATGTCCAAGTGCGTGTTGGTGCTGGGTGCCACAGCGGGTGCAACCCGCGGCGCTGAAAGCCTGGGCGGAGATTGTTCGGTCACGGTCCGGCAACTTTCTTGGACTGGTGGAAGAGCAGGTAGGTCATGGGGGCCGAGAGCAGGATCATCAACAACGCGTACGGTGCTGCACCGGCATAGTCGATCTCGCTGCTCTTGCTCCAAAATTCGGTGGCCAGGGTCCGGGTCCCGTTCGGCGAGAGCAGAAGCGTTGCCGTCAACTCATTGACGATGGCAAGGAATACCAAGGCCGCACCGCCGGCAGCCGCAGGGGCAGTGAGCCGCAGGGTGACCTTGAAGAACGACGCCAAGGGAGCCTTGCCGAGGGATTGCGCGGCCTCATCCAGCTCTTTGGGTGCTTGGGCAAGGCCGGCCCGAAGGTTGACCAGTGCCCGGGGAAGGAAGAGCAGCACGTACGCCGCAACCAGGACCCCTGCTGTCTGATATATGCCCGGCAGAACCCTGATGCTGACGGTGACGAACGCCAAGCCCACAACGATGCCCGGCAGTGAGCTCGTTACATAGTTGGACAGCTCCAGGACCTTGCTGAACCAGCTGGGCCGCCTGACCGCAAGGTATGCCATGGGGAACGCCACCACGGTGGTGGCCACCGCGCCGGCAGCCCCATACAGAAGGGTTTGCAGCAATGCCGGGGCGAACTCGCCGACCACCCACACCTCCGGGCCACCCGCAGCGATCCAGCGCAGGACCATCCAGACCGGCACGCCGAAGGCCAGGATCGTGACCGCAAGCATGGCCAACTGGGCTGGGGCCTGGAACTTACCCAGCTCCAGCCTTGTTGCTTTCGCCTGTGCGCCCGAACCGATCCTTGCGTAGCGGGCCGTACCGCGGCTCTTCACCTCGGCCAGGAGCAGGACCAGGCACAGGAAAACAAGGACGCTGGCCAGCATGTTTCCGGCCTTGCCGTTGAACGTCGACTGGAACTGGACCATGATCGCCGTCGTGAAGGTATCAAAGCGGATCATCGCGAAGGCTCCGTACTCCGCGAGGAGATGCAACGCCACCAGCAGGGCGCCACCGGTCATGGCAATGCGGAGCTGCGGCAACACCACCCTGAGGAACACTGCCCAGGGATCCAGACCCAACGAAGCCGCAGACTGCTCAATAGCGGGGTCCAGCCTGCTTAGCGTTGCCGCGGCTGGAATGTAGACCAAAGGGAAGTAGGACAGCGTGGCGATCAGCACGCCTGACCATATGCCCTCCAGCGACGGTATCGCGGACACCCACGCATAGCTGTTCACGAACGCCGGAACTGCCAGTGGCGCAGCCAGCGCAACAGCCCACCATGTGCGGCCACGCAAGGTAGTGCGCTCCACCAGCCAAGCCCCACCAACACCGAGCACAAGGCATAGCGGAACGGTCAGTACGGTTAGCAGAATCGTGTTTAGGAGCAGCTCGCCAACGCGCGGACGGACTATGAGTTCGACGGCGGTGTCCCACCCGGTCGCGACGGTCATGTAGACCACGTAGCCGAGCGGCATCAGCGAAAAGAAGGCGATCAGGACCGCCAGGACCGATACGGTGGAAACGCCGAAAGGCGGGCGAAGGCGCTTGCCCTTGCCCGCCGTCGTCGTGCTTCCCGGACCTGGCCGGCCGGGAAGCGAAAACCTGGTGATCACCGAATTACAGCAGTCCCGCCTGGGTCATCAGGTCGGTGACCTTGGAGGAGTTCAGCTTTGCCGGATCAACCACGGGAGCCTGCAGTTCCTTGATGGGAACCAGCTTTTCGTTTGCCTCAACCTGCGAGGCAATGGCGTATTCGAAGGACGTGCCGGTCTTCAGGATCTCCTGGCCCTTCTTGCCCGTGATGAACTTCAGGAAAGCCTGGGCGTCGGATGCCTTTTTGGAGGACTTCAGCACGCCACCTCCGGACACAGATACGAAGGCACCCGGATCCTGGTTCTTGAAGTAATACGGCGTGACGTTCTTGGAGTTCTCGCCGGTCTTGGCCTGGTCGCCGTAGTAGTAGTAGTGGTAGATCAACGCGGCATCAACTTCGCCGGCGTTAACAGCCTTCATGGCCGTGCCGTTGCCCTTGTAGGCCTTGAAGTTGTCCTTCATGCCTTTAAGCCATGCCTCAGTGGCGGCTTCGCCCTTCAGTTCCAGCAGTGCGGAGACTATGGCCTGGAAGTCGGCGCCGGTGGGCGACGCTGCCCACTTGCCCTTCCACTCCGGGTTGGCCAAATCCAGCATGGACTTGGGTAGCTTGTCTTCGCTGATCTTGTTTTTGTCGTACACCAACACGGTGGAGCGGGCTGCGATACCGGTCCATTTGCCGGTGGAAGGACGGAACTCTGCGGGCACCTGGTCAATGGTGGTCTGGTCTACGTCGGCGAAGAGGGCGGCATTTTCAACCTGAGCCATGGCCGGGGAATTCTCCGTCAGGAAGACGTCGGCAGGAGAGGCCGCGCCCTCCTGAATGATCTGGTTGGACATTTCAGTGTCCGACCCTTGGCGCAAGGTGACCTTGATTCCCGTCTCCTTGGTGAAGGCGTCGATCCATTCTTTGGTCAGGCTTTCGTGCTGGGCGTTGTACACCGTGATGCCATCGACGGCTTCGGACGGCGCGGGGGCGGTCGAAGCGTCGGAGCCACAGGCTGCGAGGGCAAGGGTGGCGGTGGCTACAAGTGCGATTTTGGCCAGCGCAATGTTGGGGATCTTCATGGAGATACTTTCTGCAAACTGTCGGAGAGAGATTGGGGACCCTCCCAGGAAGTTTAGGTTAGCCATGCCTAAGCGTCCAAGGCTCCGAACTGCTGGGCACGAATGTTACGGCGCTCCTACCATTGTGGGGTCAGGGCCACGTTGCAACCCTCAGACCCCGCATGGTGCGGCACAGCAACAGTCACCTTCCCCGCTTAGGTCCTGCGGATGACCGTCGAGGCTGTACCGACTGCATGCTGAGCTCATGGAAAAACCATCACATTGCGACGTGCAGGATGGGCTTCCGGGAGCAGCCCACCTTGACCAGTTTGTCCAAAAGACCCGGCAGATCTACTGAGCTTCATCGGGCACACCCTCGGATTCTGGCCCCAAGAGAGTCTGGTCTGCATCGCCCTGGACCAAGGCAAGGTCAGAGCCACCCTCCGCATCGACCTTCCCCGCCAATCCGGAACAGAACTCCCCTACGCCCGCACCGTCAGCAGCTACCTCACCAGCGACACCAGCGCGAAAAGCATCGTCTTCGCCCTCTACACCTCACACCACTGTGAACCCGGCCAGCCCAAACCACATGCGGCGACCATTGCGGCGCTCACCGGAGTCCTCGCCGAAAACGGCATCACCATCCGCAACGGAATCTTCGTCAGCGATGACGCCTACTCCCCCTACGACAGCGAACCCGGACAAAACATCAGCCTGCCCCTCAGCACCACCGAATACAGCCGCGTCAACGCCGAGTTCATCTACCGCGGCAGCACCATCGAACCCACCAACCAAATCGTCCTCCCAACACCGACCCACGCAGCAGGCCACGCCACCGCCGTCGAAAACTGCATGCGCACCATCCGAGAACAGGCACCCCATCAAGCGGCGCTACAAGCAAGGCATCTCTAGACGATGATGCTCGACAACAACGGTTTCCCGACCGACGAGGACTGCGCCACACTCATCGCGAACTTCCAATTCCCCCACATCCGCGACCGGCTCATGGCAGACATCCCCGGCATCAACGAACCACCCCAACACATCCTTTTCGCCCAAACCGAGACTGCCCCGAAATGGTCGCGGATCGAATGGGCACAACAGCTCCTTCTCCACGCCTACACACGGACCAGCCCACAACACGCAGCACCAATCCTCACCACCATCGGCTACATCAACTGGTGGGAAGGACGAGGATCCAAAGCACACCAATACCTCCAACTCGCCCTCGACACCGACCCCGGCTACCGCTTCGCACGACTCACCGACCACATGCTCGGCGCAGGAATCATCGCAGGCTGGAACACCAACAAAAACACCGCCTACAAAACCCGACTCGACATGGCATAAACCACTTTTTCCAAGACTGAGCAGGTTGACCGAATCTCCGTCATCGGCGGCTAAATTCCAGGAGCAAAAGTAGCTTCGAGACCTCCCGTTCATGGAGAAACCCGGCTGATCCGCTTCGAATGTCTCATCCCTACCAGGACAGCCGGTTCCTTCGAAAACTATGCTAAGTCGACACCGTATCCACTCTTGCCCGGCACCACGCCGCAGTAGTGACGACACGACACTAGATCAGAACCGAGGCGAGTCGGCGACTGCGCCACACGATTGAGTCAGCCGAACATCGAGCGTTCTCCTTACGTGCTGTTGCGTTCCAGTCGATTCAGCCCGTAACCATAGGCGTACAAAGGGTCCCGGGTACCACCCGGTTCATCGCTGTGGGCCTCAAGGACGGCTTGAGTTGATCGTGGCAATTCAAAGGGAAGCCGGCCTTCGGGATTTGCCTTGCCTGTCAGCACCCGCACGAGGGCCTGATCGGAGACTCCGAACGTGGCCAAGAGAGCCGTACAATGCGGTTCCAGCGGCGTGAGTATCGCCGGACGGTCGAGGTTGATCGCAAGGACCACGGGTGCTTTCGAAGCGAGTTCTTCAATACGTGCCACGGTAGTGGCATCGAACTCCAGGCTCCCGGCATGGAACATCGCCTCAAGGAACAGATCATTGCGTGGCTCGTAAGGGGCATCGAGACGGACAATCGCGACGTCGGCATCGTCCGGAGTAGGTGCGATGACAGCACAATCAGCGAAGGCATCGGGCGGCATCCCCTCCAGGTACACACGAGTCGAGGAGCTCAACGGCAAGACACCCGATACAGTTTTGAGAGCCACCACGGACCGACTCTGTGCTTTGAGGCCCTCCTCACGGAATTCTGCGTTGCCCACGACGGCTACAGCTTCTTCCTCATCCACGTAGCGGTTCTCAAAGAGCCCGAGCTCGAATTTGACCTTCAGCAACCGCCGCACTGATTCGTCGATGCGCTGTACCCGGATGCGGCCCGACTTCACCAGGGCCACGAGGATTTCGGGGCAGGCTTCTCCACCGAACTGGTCGCAGCCCGCTTCAATGGCCTTGACCATGCGGTCTTCAACGGAGAGGTGCTCAACGCCCCAGGCCCTGGCGGGCAGATTCATGCCGAACACGTCCGAGTCGTGCAGGAGCCCCCAGTCAGTGCACACCACACCGTCGTAGCCGAGTTCCTCGCGCAGCAGTCCGGTGATCATTTGTCGGTTAAACCCGAACCCTACTTCCTCGATGGCCTCACCGTTGCGGCGTAGTTCCGCGGGCATTCCGTAGTAGGGCATGATGGCGCTGGTGCCGGCGCCGATGGCGTGACGGAATGGCAGCAGGTGGTCCTCGAACCTGCCACCCGGATAGACCTGTTCACGCCCATACGGGAAGTGCGGGTCTTCCCCGTCTTTTTGGGGCCCGCCGCCAGGGAAGTGTTTGGTCATGCACGCAACACTCTGATCGCCTACGGAACCGCCCTGAAACCCCTCAAGGTAGGCCGCGGCCAGCTGGCCCGTGAGCTCGGGGTCTTGGCCGAAGCCGCTGTATTGCCTGGCCCACCTTGGTTCGGTGGCGAGGTCCACGGTGGGGTGCAGGGCTGCCCGAAGTCCAACGGCCAGGTATTCCTGGCGTGCCGTGTCAGCGAAGCGCCGAACAGTTTCGGGATCCCGGAGTGCGGCCATGCCTATGGGCTCGGGCCATGCGGAGAAGAAGCCGGCTGCGAAGGACGCGCCCTGGTTCTCGGCGAAGGCATGCCGGGGATCCGTCGAGACTGTAATGGGAATACCCAGTCTCGTCCGGGATGCCAGCTCCTGAATGGCGTTATGCCACCGGGCCGCCGTCCGCGCATCCGGCAGTTGGTGGACGTTGAAGTGGCTCATGAATCCGTCGGCAATCAGACCCTGGGTTCCTGCGTCCACGGATGCTCCGCCGAAAGTGATGGCATGGAACATTTGCCCGGCTTTTTCTTCCAGGGTCATGCGTCCGAGGAGGTCTTCTACCCGCTCGCTCACGGGGAGGGTTGCGTCCTGGTAGGGGGCATGGGTGGCCCTCGCGCTCATTTGCCTTCTCCTGTCAGGACCAGCCCAGAGGTACGGAACGTATGCGTGCCAGAGCCTACTTCTTGCCGAGGCATCGACGGCACGTCAATTTCGGCAGATACGCCATCGGGCACCGTAACGCTGAACTCGTAGCCTCCCCCTTCTTGGAGATGCCACTCGCTGGCCACGGTTCCGTGCGGCGTGACCAGGCTGGTATTGGCCCATTGGATTCCGTGGCCGGGCTTGGGTGCATAAAGAACCCTGGCGTATCCGGGCTCAAGTGGCCGTATACCGCCGACCGCCTTGTGCAGCCAATCGGCAACTGCACCCAGGGCATAGTGGTTGAAGCTGGTCATCTCGCTCTGGTTGATGGTTCCGTCGGGCAGCATCGAGTCCCAGCGTTCCCAGACGGTGGTGGCCCCCATGGTCACCGGGTAGAGCCACGAGGGACACTGTTCCTCCAAGAGAAGCCTGTAGGCATCGTCAACGTGTCCCGATTCGGACAGAGCCCACGTTATAAAGGGTGTGCCGGCGAAACCGGTGGACACCCGATACCCGTTGCGGGAGACAAGTTCAGCGAGGCGGTTCCCTGCGAACGTTCGTTCCTCGTCGCCGTCGAGCACGTCAAAAGCAATGGCGAGGGCGTAAACGGTGGTGCAGTCGCTGAGAATGATGCCGTCCGGGCCAACGTAGTGGCTGTTGAAGGCGGAACGTACACGTTCGGCGAGGTCACTGAACTCCTCCGCGTCGTCAGCGTGGCCGAGGATCGCGGCGGTTTCCGACATGAGTCTGGCGGTGCGGTAGAGGCAGGCCGTGGCTACGACGCCGTTATCCGCTTTGGAGTTCCACGGCTGGTCGGGTGCGGCGTCGGGATCCAGCCAGTCGCCGAACTGGAAACCCTGGTCCCATAGGCCAGTCTCGGAGAGCAACCCCTCAACCCGTCGGGTGTGGGCAGTCATCGAGTCGTATTGCCGGCGCAGAACATCCTGGTCTCCATAGGCATCCCACAGCGCCCAGGGAACCCAGACGGCGGCTTCACTCCAGAGCGCGGTGGACTCGGGGGCCGGAAATTCCTTGGGGTGTTCCTCATATTTGAGGATGTCCGGCACGGTAAACGGGACCATCCCGTCGGCGGCTCCCTGCTCGGCGGCAAGGTCCTGGAGCCAGTCCTGCAGGAAGTCCTTGACGTCGTACAGGTAGGCAGCGGTGGGCGCGAACACGGCGATGTCACCAGTCCAGCCGAGCCGCTCGTTTCGTTGAGGGCAGTCCGTGGGCAGGTCCAGGAAGTTACCCTTCAGCCCCCAGACAATGTTCCTGTGCAGCTGGTTTACCAGTGGATTGGAGCATTCGAACGTGCCGGTCCGCTCAAGCGCGGAATGTACGACGACGGCTTCCACGGAATCCGCTGTCAGCTCACCCGGCCAGCCAGTCACCTCGGCATAGCGGAAGCCATGGAACGTGAACGTCGGCTCAAAGAAGTCCGGCCCACCGGAAAGAATGAGGCTGTCCGTGGCTTGCGCCGTGCGCAGCGGACGGACGCCAAGTTCACCGTCCTCGAGTACTTCGGCGTGGCGGACGGTAATGGTGTCACCGCGTTGGCCCTGTACCGTAAACCGGAGCCATCCAACCAGGTTCTGTCCAAAGTCCAGGAGTGTTTTGCCGCTGGGGGACGTGAAGATATCCACGGGCCTGAGGACTTCGTTCCGGACCACAGGCGGGCTGATCGGCTCGGCCAGGCGAGCGGTGTCGAACTCTAGGGCTTGGACGCCGCCCCAAGATCTCGTGTCGGAACCGGGCTTGGTCCAGTTGTCCGCGGTGAGCCTGGCGTCAATGGTTTGTCCGTTGTAGAGGTCATTGGCGAGGATGGCCGAGGGGCCGGACTGCCAGGACGAATCAGTGCTGAGTGTCTGGACGAAGCCGTCCGCATATTCGATGTCCAGCTGGCCGAAGAAGCCAAGTTCCGAGCCGTAGAACGCAGAATTGCCGTTCCAGGACAAGTTGCCCCGGTACCAGCCGTTGCCAAGGGCAGCGCCGATGACATTGACGGGTTCCAGCAAGTGTGTGATGTCGTAACTGCGGTAGCGGAGCCGCCACTCGTAGGCACTCCAACCTGGGCTCAACACATCCTCGCCCACCGGACGTCCGTTGATGGAGGCCTCGTAAACACCGAAGGACGTAGCGCGAAGGATCGCTTTGACGAGTGAGCCGTGGCTGTCTGCCAGGGCGAATTCCTTCCGCAGCAGCGGCGCTCCATTGAAGTCCTCGTTGGGCGCAATCATCGTCGCGGACCACGGGAGTAGTGCTGTCATGAGCTTCTTTCTCTAATGCATGAGGAATAGGTGGCCGGCAAAACCGGCGGGCGACGACGTCAGTCCCCGAGCCCGCGGCCGTCAGTGGTAACTGACCGCGAAAGCCGGTCAAGATAGTTGAAGACCGTGCTGTGCAACGATGTATTCGCTTTATCGAAAGCCCACTGGATGGTGAAGCCATCCACGACTGCCAGGATTTCAGCGGCGACCTGACGCACGTCCGTGCCTTCGCGAAGGGCTCCAGCAGCGATCATCGGCGTAAGAATCCCGGACGCTGCTTCGATGATGCTTTTGTATCGCCGCTGGAAGTACTCGTGGGCGGGATGTTCCTCGTTGGACGCTTCTGCTGCCAGCACGGTGAACATTTGGGTCAGTCCTGGCTGGGTTTCGTTGAACGCTGCCTGGGCGGCCACCTGCCCGAAGTACTTGACGGGATCGTTCTGGAAGTCCTCGGCAAAGAAAGCGGCGATTGCACGCTGGTCACGCAGTTCCAGAACAGCTGCGAGGAGCTCTTCCTTGCTGGCAAAGTGGTGCATCAGGCCGGCTTTAGTCAACCCCACGTCGGCTGCGATCTTTGGCATTGAGGAGTTGAAGTAACCCCATTGCGCAAAGTGCTCGATTGCCGTTTCCAGGATGGCTTGGCGCCTGGCATCGGCTGCCTTGTACGGACCAGTCCGACGCACGCGCTTGGGGCGTTCAATGTCTGCTGTGGTTACCTCGGTTTGCATCGTCATAACTTAGCCGCTTAGCCTGCCACGTTCTGCCGCGCGTCCTGGGTAACCGTCACGCCGCCGTCGCCCTTGAGGAAGGTGCGCATCCGGAAGATCCAGAAGATGCCGATCAGGTACGCCGCGCCGGAGGTGATGATCAGGAAGACAAAGAGCAGCGTGGGACCTGCCGAGATGATCAGTGGAGTCACCAGGGCTGCCCCGGCCGCAACGAGGCGGGCGAAGGCGATGGTGATGCCTTGCGCCGTGCTTCGGTGGATGGTGGGGAAAAGCTCCTGTGACCAGATCTTGTACATCGGTTCGCCGGCGATGGCACCGCCAAGTGCACCCAGCACGCCCATAATCACCAGTGTCACGGCGGTGACGCCGAAGACGAGCGGGACTGCAAGACCGGCGACGGCGACGACGGCGGCGATGATAAACGAACGGTGTCGCTTGGAGGTGTCAACGATTTTCATCATGATGAACAGGCCGGCCACGCTGAGGAGCAGAATGCCCAGTCCCAGCATCGAGGCCGTGGCGACGTCGGTGCCAGCTACATTTACGAAGAGGTAAGTGGAGAACTGGCCGTTGGTGTTGGCCGCGATATTGACCAGTGCGTAAAAGAGGCCAGTGGCTGCCAGGGGTGCCAGGAGCTTGGGCGCGAAGAGCGCACGCAAGGATCGCAGATCCACGCGTTCCTCATGGACTGCGTCATTGGCTACAGGACGATTGTGCGCTTCGGTCCAGAGGTGCGATTCCTTGATGCCCCACCGCAGCGCGATCGCGAGCAATGCAACCACCGCCAAATGGCCGTAGATGATTTGAGCACCGAGAACTCCTGCGTTGCCGAAGAAGATGCTGATGACAATGACGCCCAGGATGCCCGCCATCCATAGCACATGTGTGAAGGTCACCATCTTTCCGCGCTTATCCTCGGGTGCCGACTCGGCGATCATCGCCATGGAGACGGGGAGGTCCGCTCCGGCCGCAAAGCCGAGCACGGCAAGGCCTACGTAGAGGACTGCAACGCTCGGGAAAAGCATGAGAGCCAATGCAGCCACAATGAAAATGCTGAGGGTGGCGAGGAAAACGCGACGACGGCCCAACCTGTCACCTAGCCGGCCGCCAATGAGCGCGCCGCCGGCGATCATTACTGTCAGGAGCGCTGACATTTGGCCAATCTGGCCAGGCGTCAAACCAAGCGGACCTTGAAGAATCACCAGAGCGGTGCCTGTGCCTGCGATGGCTCCGGCGTCAACGTAGGAGGCAAGGCCGGAAGCAAAAGCAACCCGCCACCCGTGGCGGGTCGCGGCCCGTTGGTCAAGAGCATTCATGGGACTCTCCTTTGAATCACAAAGTTTCTGGGAGCAGGATACTTTTGAATCGTTTCGATCCTGCCTTCAACGTAGCCTAGCAAGTTAAAAACCTACCCACAAGAGGGTATTTAGCAGTAGCGCGCAGACACTGCATGTTTTCTTTGTGAAATCGACAGCCTCAGGAGTGGCCTCCATTCCCGCAGCGTTCGACGTCGGCACTCAAGAGAGCGCCGACGTCGAATTCGTTTCGGGCTACTTTTAGCCCATACTCACCGTCTCGCTACCCCGCTCCCCTACCGGCTTCCGGGAGGCAAGCGACCAGATCGCCGCCATCGACAAGGCCGATACCACTAACGGGATGCCGAAGAGAATGAAGACGTTCTCTGCCTTCCACCCGCCGGCCAGCAGATAGCCCACAAGGATGGGCGAAACGATCGAGACGAGTCGTCCGATGCCCACCATCCAACCGATGCCCGTTCCGCGCAAGGCGGCCGGGAACAGGGTGGGTGTGGTGGCGTAGAACCCCGCAACGTTGGCAGAAGTGACCACACCGAGAACTGCGCCGATCACGATGGCCAGTGATGTTTGGTTGAACGTCGTCCCAAAAAGTGCGTAGATCAGGGCAGAGACCAGTAGGGATCCCAGCAGCAAGTGCCGGCTGCGCAGGAAAACGGCCAGGATGCTGAAGATGAAGCAACCGATGATGCCACCGAAGTTGACCACAAGCCCCATGGTCACGCCCAGGCTGTCGTCGCCCGATGAAGTGGCAATGAGCTTGGGTGTCCACGTACTGGCGAAGTAGTACGCGGCGATCATCAAGCCGTAGCCAGTCCACAGCAGGAGTGATTGGATGGCCATTCGTCCGGCGAACAGGTCCCTGATTCCGCGCTGCACTTGCTGCCCCTGAGAAAGGTCAGGGAGTTCGGCCAGGGCCGGCCTCCGCATTTGCAGGAGAAGGGAATTTATCCGGGCCAGGGCATTGGGCGGACGCTTGCTGACTAAGTACTCCAGCGATTCGGGGAGGAATCGCCACGTCACCGCAAGCATGATGATGCTGGCCGCAGCCCCGACGGCGAACACAGAGCGCCAGCCAAAGTGTGGAATCAACGGCCCCGCAATGAAGCCACCGAGAGTCGCGCCGATGGCGAACCCTGAGGTGAACAACCCGAAAATGCTCCCGCGGCGTTTATCCGACGAGTACTCCGAGACGAACACGTTCAAGTTGGCGATCATGCCGCCAATGCCCAGGCCGGCCAGCACCCGGTAGGCCATGAGCTGGATGACGTCGCCGGCAAAGACCGAGAGGACCATGCCCGTGCTCACGAGGATCAGTGCCACCAGCATCATTCGGCGTCGGCCGATCTTGTCTGAAAATGGCGTGAGAATCAGCGAGCCCGCTGCCATCCCTACGAGACCGGAGCTGAGGAGGAAACCCAACGTGACGGGGTCCAGGCTCCACGCTTTGGACAGTGCGGGTGCGGCATAGGCGGCCACCGCAACGTCCATGCCGTCAATGAGCATCAGGGCGATGGCCACCGCAACGGCCCGGACTTGGAGCCTGCTCATCGGGGATGAGCGAAGGTCTTTGAGAATGTCCATGTTTACTTCCTTGTAAAGGTGGAACTTGTCTTGACGCGCACGGGCAAGGATTGCCATGCCCGCAGCGTGTTGTTGTGGTGCCGGCGTGTGGGGCCACAGAATTCGATGGATTCAATCCTTCGGGCGAGCACTTCGAGAAGGGTGGACGCTTCGAGCCGGGCAATGTGTTGGCCGACGCACTGGTGGATCCCGAAACCGAACCCCACATGCCCGGAGGGATCCCGGTTCAGGTCGAAGGTGTCCGGATTGTCCCAGCGCCGGGGATCCCGGTTGGCTGATCCCAGAAACATGAGAATCTTCCTGCCCTCGGGGATCAGCGTCCCGCCCACCTCAATGTCCCGTGTGGTAGTCCGGAAGAAGGTCTGGACGGGTGACTCGAAGCGGACGGCTTCGTCAAAGGCGGTACGTGAAAGTGCGGGGTTGTCGCGAAGACGGGCCCATTGGCCGGGGTTGGTCGCAAATGCGTAAAGTACAGCGGCCAAGCCGTTGACCGTGGTGTCCACGCCGGCAGTGAGCAGTGACCGGACAATCAGCGGAGCCTGCGCCTCGGTGATGTCCCCCCGATCCGCGGCGGCCCAGATTTGGGCACCGAATCCGTCCGTGGTCAGCACCTCCCGAGCACATTGAGAGGCGATCGAGGCGGACAGTTCCGGCACCCGCGCCGCACCCTTTGCCACGAGCTCGTTGGGTGGGCCAAAGGCATTGAATGCGTGGTCCCCGTACGGGAGCAGGTTCTCCCGGCCGGCTTGGGGTATGCCCACAGCATCTGGAAAGACACGAAGCGGGAAAGCCGCGGCCACGTCCGCGACGGCGTCGAACTCCGGGCCACGGGATAGAACTTGGTCCACCAGTTCTTCCGCGTCGGCTGTCCAGGATTCCGCCAGTTTGCGGATCTCCCGGGGTCCGAGAATCTTGGTCAGCAGAGCACGTGGCGCGTCATGGTGGGGAGGGTCGGCTTCGAGGAGAAGGCTCGGTGGTCGCCATGGCATTTCCTTCCGGAAGTTGCTGAGGCCAACACCTGCGGCGGACTGGAATGTTTGCCAGTCGGTCAGCGCGGCCTGTACTTCCCCGTACCGGCCCATGGCGTAAACGTCGTACTTGTTGAGGTAAACCACTGGGCCTGCAGCCCGGAGTTCGGACTGGAACGGGAGTGGATCTTCCAGGACATCTCGGCTGAACGGATCGACGTCAGTGCAAGGCGTTTTGGGGTCGCTGATAATGGTTGTCATGGGTGGGTCCTTCCTGAGATGTGCCGGGGCTAAACGTCAAGAACGAGGCGGTCCCCGCAGGAGCGTGAGACGCAAGGAAACATGCAGTTTCCCGCTGCCCGATCCGCGTCGCTAAGAATGGAGTCGCGGTGGTCTGGTTGGCCGCCAAGGACTGTCACTTCACAGGTTCCGCACGTGCCTTCCCTGCACGAGGTCAGCATCCGCACGCCGGCTCTCTGGATCGCTTCGAGGACGCTTACCTCCGGTTGAACGGTGACGGTGAGCCCTGCGCGGGCCAGTTCGACGTCGAAAGAAGCGTCTCTGATGGGGGCGCCGTGCGACTTCGCGGCGAAGTGTTCAAGGCGCAGGAGGCCGGGCTGCCAGTCAGCGCAGTGGCGTTCGACGGCGGCAAGGAGCCTCTGCGGACCGCAGACGTACACCTTCGAGTCGACTGAAGCTGGTCCGATGAGGTCCGATGCGCTGCGGGGTCCTGTTTGGTCCTTGGGCACGATCATGACGCGATCACCATAGGCTGCGAGCTCGTCCAGGAATGCCATAGTGCGCCGTGACCGTCCAAAGTACAGCAGCTTCCAGTCCGCTCCCATCATGTGGGCGGACTGGATCATGGGCAGCATGGGTGTGATCCCGATGCCTCCGGCGATGAATAGGTACTTTTCGGATGGTACGAGGCGGAAATTGTTACGGGGCCCGCCAACAGCGAGGGTCGTGCCCTCAGTGAGCCCGTGATGGATGAACTCGGATCCGCCGCGACCGTCCCTCTCATGGAGGACGGCAATGCGGTAGTTGTGAGCATCCCATCGGTCTCCGCAAAGGGAGTACTGACGATTAATGCCGGACGGCAGTACTACGTCAATGTGCGATCCCGGCGTCCAGTCGGGCAATCTGCGCCCTGCCGGGTGAGCCAGGTTCAGGGACACAACTCCATCCGCGAGATGCTTCTTCGCGGTCACTACCAACTTGGTCTCAGAGGCATATGATTGGAAATTCTCTTCGGTGAACATTCGGCTCCTTTGCTCGCGTTGTTCTCCGTAAAGACTCGCTTTCAGTCGTCCGTCGCCTCTATGGAATTCTCAATGATTGAGATCGCTTTTGAGAGCTGCGTCACCTCGGAGGCGGTGCGGGATACTCCATCGAGCGGGTCACAGCTGCCGACGCGGCCTGCAGTACGGCGATGCGGGACCTCGCAATGGCATCATTCGGCACAATCACAGCCAACGCAGCCACCACCTTGCCCAAGGGATCCCTGACCGGCACGGCCGCACCGGCAGCGGCCGGGTGGAGGTGCCCCGCCAAAAAAGCGAACCCCTGCCGGCGCACCTCGGCAAGGGCAGACCTGAGCTGCTGCGGAGTGCTGATCGTCTGGTCGGTGAACACCTCAAGCGGCCTGGCTATGATCCGCTCCTGTTGGGCCGCCTGAGCATAAGCCAACAGAAGGAGGCCCGACGACGAAGCGTGCACGGGCAAGCGACCCGCAACACGGGTGTAATTGATGACAGCCCCGGGAGCTGTCAGCCGTTCAACGAAAAGCACTTCATCGCCCTCCATGACGCCCAGCTGGATGTGCTGGCCGACGATCGAGTGCAGATCTTCCATGACCGGCATCGCCGCTTCTCTGAGGCTCAGCGTCGGTGAAGCACGGGAAGCCAGCTCCCACATCCGGACGCCGATCCGAACCTTCCGGTCCTCGTCTCGCTGGAGCCACCCAAACCCACTGAGTTCCTCTACAAGCCGCGAGGCAGTGGCGATGTGCAGCCCCGAACGGCGGGAAATCTCTGTGACGGTCAACGCGGTATCACCGGGCCCGAAGGCTTCAATGATCCGGACGGCGCGGGAGAGGACAGACTCTCCACCTTGAGTGCGGGGCATGGCCCTACCCTCCGTGATTTGCAGGTTCGTGTCGAGCGGAGTCCTGTCATCGGACCTTCCTCAGCAGTGCCGGCCCCGGAACGCTTGTGACTTGGTGCCGGGCAAGGGAAGTCCCCTGCCCGGCGCTTTGCATCAATCGCTAGGAAACCGGCTGCGCCGCGAGCTCGTGGCGTCCGGGCCCCACGTCAACCGGGTCCTGCCCGGGCAGCTCGATTCGCGCGGTGGTCCCGGTTGGGATATCGACGACGGCGGTGAGGTCCCCGTCGTCGATCCGCCACTGCACCGAAGCGGTACCGTACGGCGTCTCATGGCGGGCTGAGGCCCAGCTGAGGCCACCGCCTGGCTGCGGCTTGACGAGGATTTTGCGATAGCCGGGTTCCAGGGGTGCAAGTCCGGCGACTACTCGGTGCATCCAGTCCGCGACGGCGCCTAAGGCGTAGTGGTTGAAGGACGTCATTTCGCCGGGGTTGATGGAGCCGTCCGGGAGCATGGAATCCCAGCGCTCCCAGATGGTGGTTCCGCCCTGCCCTACGGCGTAGAGCCAGGAGGGGCATTCTTTTTCCAGCAGCAGATCGTAAGCGGCATCGATTTCACCCGACAGCGTAAGCGCGTCAGAGACCACGGGTGTGCCGGCAAATCCTGTGCCGATACGGTTTCCGTTCGCTCGCACCAGCTCAGCCAGGCGGGAGCCCGCACGTGCTTTGGAGTCGGCATCCGGGAAGAGATCGAACACCAGCGCCAGTGCGTAGGCCGTCTGGGCGTCGCTGCTCATGATGCCGTCCGGGTGGATGTATTCGCGGGCAAACGCCGCGGCAACTTCGCGGGACAACGTCAGGTAGCGCAATTCGTCGTCGGACTTGCCCAGGACTGCGGCCGACTTCGCCTGGTGCCGCGCAGACCAGGCAAAGTAGGCCGTTGCCACCAGGTGCTTGTCGGTCATGGCCTTGGTGGGATCTTCAGGCGGGGCTGTGGGGTCAAGCCAGTCGCCCAGTTGGAAGCTGCCGTTCCAGAGGCGACCCTCACCGGCCAGCTGGTCCAGAAGGTCCACCCACCTCTTTGCGCTTTCATACTGCGCGGCCACGATGCCTGGATCGTTGAAACGCTCATGGAGGGTCCAAGGGGTCAGCACCGCTACGTCGCCCCAGACCGCGCCCGGTCGAATGGGGGTCCAGTAGTTTCCGCCGGGAATGACGGGTACGTACCAGGGCACGGTGCCGTCCGGGAGCTGCTCGGCGGCCACGTCCTTGAGCCACGAGGACAGCATGCCTGAGCAGTCGTACAGGAAGCTGGCTGTGGGGGCGAACACTTGGATGTCTCCTGTCCAGCCGAGGCGTTCGTCGCGCTGGGGGCAGTCCGTGGGGATGTCCACGAAGTTGCCCTTCATGCTCCATAGGACGTTCTCATGCAAGCGGTTGAGGTCGGCGTTGGAGGACTCGAACCAGCCGGTGCGTTGCATATCTGTGTGGTAGACCCGCGCCACAACGTTGTCGGCGATGTCCCCGCCGATCCAACCGCTGATCTCGGCGTAGCGGAAGCCGTGGATGGTGAACCTCGGCTCCCAGGTTTCTTCGCCGGCCCCGGCCAGGGTGTAGTGGTCTGTGGAGTCGGCTCCGCGCAGTGGGCGCGTGTACAGCTCGCCGTCCTGCAGTACTTCCGCATGTCGGAGCGTCACCGTGGAGCCGGCGTCTCCGCAGACGGTAATTCGGAGGCGCCCCACGAGGTTCTGGCCAAAGTCCAGCAACGTCTTGCCCGCCGGTGACGTCCACACCCTCACCGGACGGATCTCGTCAGTGCAGCGGACCGGCGGACCTTCCGGTGCCACCAGTGTTCGGGGGTCGCGTTCGACGCCGGTCACCGGCTCCCAGCCGGAGTCATCGAACGCGGGGCTGCTCCAGCCGGTTGGCAGTTCGCGGGCATCGTAGCTTTCGCCCTTGTACAAGCTGGAAAGGAGGATTGGTCCGAACGAAGCCTTCCAGGTTTCGTCCGTCCCCACCACGGTGACCGAGCCGTCGTCGTGCGTGATGTGGAGCTGGGCCAAAAGCGCCACTTTGTCGCCATAGAGGTTGGTGTGCCCTCCCTTGAAGCCAATCCGGCCGCGATACCAGCCATCCGCGAGGAACGCGCCGATGGCATTGTCGCCGTTGGCCACATGCTCGGTGACGTCGTAGGTGTAGTAGCGGAGCCTCTGGCCGTAGACGGTCCAGCCCGGCGACAATGCGTCGTCGCCTACTCGCACGCCATTGATCTCCACCTCATAGAGCCCATGGGCCGTGACATACAGCCTTGCGGCGGCCACCGGCCGGTCTACAGTGAAGCCGCGACGCAGCAGAGGCGGCCGCCGATCCCCTTCGGGGTCTTCGTCCCACGCCGGAGTGATGGCAGCGGCGGTCCAGTCGTCGGGCCCCAAAAGGCCGGTTTCGACGGAGGACGGCTGGCTCCAGCCGCTGGGCGTCTGGTCGCCCGCCCCCCAGACGCGAACGCTGACCTCGGCCCGCTGGGCGGAACCCAGCGGTGCTGCCTCCCACGGTACGAGTACCGATTCTGCTGATTGGATCCGTTCGCTGGTCCATTGCGCTTCAGCGGTGGTCACCGAAACTTGGTACGCCTCTTGGACCCATCCAGGTTCGGCGCTGGTTTTCCAGGAAATGCGGGGGGTTGAAAGGCCGATGCCCAGGGTGCCGCTTCCAGGAGTTGGGGGCAGGTGCTCGAACGTTGCCGGGTGCACGATGGCAGGCATAAGGGAAGTCTCCTTGATGTGTGTGATTGGCGCCGGATAGCGGCTGGGTCAGCCCTTGACGGCGCCGGCTGTCATTCCCGCGACAATCTGGCGATTGAAGAACAGGTACATGATGAACGGCGGCACGGTGATGAGCAGGATGTTCATGAAGAGCAGGTTGTAGTTGGTGGTGAACTGGCTCTGGAAGTTGAACAATGTGAGCTGCACCGTGGCGTTGGCGTCTCCGGGAAGGAAGTAGAGGGGGTTCTGGAAGTCGTTGAAGATATGAACCGACTGGACCACGATCACTGTCACAATGACCGAACGCAGGAGCGGGAAGATCACCCGGAAGAACAACCTCACAGGCCCGCAACCATCTATCACCGCGGCCTCATCGAGTTCCTTGGGAATCGAGGCAATGAACGCCCGGAACAACATGACGCAGAAGGATAGGCCGAAAGCCACTTCAATGAGGATCAGGCCCGGGAGTGTCTTGAAGAGTCCCATGCCCTGCAACACCCAAATAGTGGGGACGATCGCTGGCGGGATGATCAGGCCGGACAGGATCAGGAAGTTGGCAACGCCATTCCAGCGGGACTTACGTCGCTGAAGGACCCAGGCCACCATGGCCGCGAGGATCACCAGGATGGTCACACTGACAACCGTCAGTATGGTGCTGTTGATGAACGCAGTGACCAGCATGAATTTCCTGGCCGAGAGGACAGCGGTGAAGTTCTCCACGAACTGGATGTTGGTGGGCCAGGCGAAGTCCAGCTTGGCCGCTTCCTTGCGGTCTTTCACGGCGGTGAGGACCATGAAGAGCAACGGAATAATGAAAACAACAATGCTGACGGCGATGGCCAGGACACCGAGTCCATAGCGCTTGAGGGCAGTGGTCACTGTTCAACCTCCTTGCGGTTCAGGAACATGGACAGGGGCAGGATGATGGCCGTGACAATGAGGAACAGGACCACGTTCCCGGCCGTGGACAGGCCGTAGAAGCCGGCTTGGTACTGCTTATAGATGACGGACGCGATGACGTCCGAGGTAAATCCCGGGCCGCCCTTGGTCATGGCCCAGATAAGGTCGAAGGACCGGAGTCCGCCAATGAGTGACAGGATGATGACCGTTGCGGTAGCCGGGCGGGCGAGTGGCAAGGTGATGTTGAAGAAGCTCTTGAAGGAGCTTGCCCCGTCCATCTTGGCCGCTTCAAAGTACTCCTGCGGGATGGAGACGATGCCCGCGATGTAAATGACCGTGGCCAGGCCAACGCCCTTCCAGACATCCACCAAGGCGACGGAAAGCAGCGCCCACGCCGGGTCGGTGAGCCACGCGGGCCCTTGGATACCGATGGCTGCGAGGCCCTCGTTGATCATGCCGTTGCGGGGATCCATCAAGGCGGTGAAGACAATGCCGACGCCGATGCTGCTTAGCAGCACAGGGAAGAACATTACCGAGCGAAGGTAGCCGCGGGCGATGATCTGGGAGGTCAGCAGGACTGCAAGAAGCATCCCCAGGACGACCTTCAGGACGGAGGTGACTATCCCATAGATGAAGGTGTTGGTCAGGCCCTTGATCAGCGCGGGTTCCTGGAAGAACTGAACAAAGTTGTCCAGGCCAATGAAGGTGAATTCGTTGAGGTTCCAGCGCGTCAGGCTGAAGAAGAACGAGACAACCGTCGGGACCAGGAATAGTGCGGTGTAAATGACCGCGGCGGGGAGGTAAAACCAGTACGGATAGGCTGACTTGCCTTTGCGGCGCTTGGGGTGGGCGGCCTGCGGTGCTTGACGTACCGCCGTCGCCGTCGGTGCGGTGTTGAGTGTCATGAGAATCTCTCCAAGGGCCGTCCGGGCCGGGAAAGCCCGGACGGCTTGTAGTTTTCGGAGGTTAGTTCCAGCCGGGCAGGTTCAGCTGCTTGGCCTGCTTTTTGACGTCCTCGTCGTAGAGGGCGGCGCCGTCCTTGGCGGTGCGGATACCCGAACCGACCTCGACGGTGATCTGTTCTAGGGCGGGACCCTTGACCGGGGACAGGAATTCCAGCGCGGGGCTGTTCTTGGCCGCATCTTCGAAGTACGGGAGCATGTCCTTCACCGCGTCGGGGACGTCCGAGGGCAGCTCGCAATCCTTCACAAGGTACGGCCCGGCCGCCCCCACTGCCGCCGTCTGGGCGTCGCATCCGGCCTTGCTGGCGATGAAGGCCTGGAGCTTCTTGGCTTCCTCCATGTTTTTGGACGATTTGGGAATGTACGTTCCGCCGGGCATCCAGACGGTCAGTTTGTTCTTTGACGCGTCGTCACCAGGAAGCGGGAACAGCCCAAGGTCGTTCAGCTTGTCCGGGTAGGTCACTTTGATGTTGTTCAAGGCGAAGCTCAAAATCGGGTACTGCGCGCCTTCACCGTTGATCAGCATGTCTTGTGCCTGCTGATAGGTGGTGGAGGCGAAGTCCTCGTTGAACAAGCCCGCTTTGCCGGCTTCCTCGAGGTGTTCAAAACCCTTGACTGCGGCGGCGTTCGTGGCGAATTTGGCCTTGTTGGCGGTGTAGTCTGTGGGGAAGTTGGGGTCCGCGGTCACCACGTTGGCGAAGTCACCCAGGACAAAGAGCTGCGAGGTCCACGTGGTCTGGTAGGACTGGATGATTGGCGCGATGCCCGCGTCCTTGATCTTGCGGCTGTTGTCCATGAATTCGTCCCAGGTCTTGGGGACGGACAAGCCGAGTTTTTCGTAGACCTTCTTGTTATAGAGCACCGCTCCGGCCATGCCGGTACTGAACGGCACCCCGTACACTTCACTGCCGGACGTCACCACAGGCTTGAAGGACTCCGTGACATTGGACAGGTACGACTCGCTGGTAATGGGCTGCAGGTTCTGCTCTGGATTGATCTGCTGCAGAAGCGAGCCGGTGTTGTAGTTGAAGACGTCCGCCATGTCACCGGTGGAGAGCCGGGTCTTGACGATGTTGTCACCATCGCCGCCCTGCGGACGAGTCTCCACCTCAACCTTGATCCCGGGATTCGCTGCAGTGAATTCTTCGGCGACCTTTTCCGCTGCGGCAACGGTGTTTTCCGCGTTGTCCACCAACCACGTGATGGTCTTCTCACTACCACCGGCGGTGGAGCCGCCGCCACTGCAGCCGGTCAGAGCCAGCGCCAGGACTGTCACTCCTCCGGCCAGTGGGGCCCAGCGCTGCTTGCTCGATGCGGCCATCTTTACCTCCTCGTAAAGCCACGGACTTCATAGTCTGTGGAACGTTTCAAATAGGGCTCTTAACGAAGCTGTGAGCCCTGCGTGGATTTTGTGTAGATCGGTCTACGTTTTTCTACTGTAAGTCATGTCACAGCACTTGCCAAGACTTTTTCGTAGATCAATCTACAATTACGGAGAAGGCACTCAAGAAGGGATGCACATGACGGAGCAATTGAAGCGCGCAACCATCAGCGACGTTGCTGAGCACGCGGGCGTTTCACGCGCCGCGGTCTCCAAGGTCCTCCGCAATGCCTATGGGGTCAGCCCCGCCATGCGGACCAAAGTCGAGGAATCAATGACCCTCCTCAACTACCGCCCCCTTGCCCTGGCCCGCGGAATGCGCGGTAACAGCTACACCTTGGGTGTGTTCCTGGTGGACCTTTCCAACACCTTCTTCTCAGTCCTTGCCGAGGGCATCCGCGATGTCGCAGAAGAACTTGGGTACCAGGTGCTCATCGGGCAGGCACGACAAGGCCTCGACGCACAGCAGAAACTCATCGAGGCAATGGTCGACAGACGCATGGACGGCCTGGTCCTGATCGCACCATTTGGACCGAACGACGAGCTGGAAAAGCTTGGCCAAACCATCCCCGTGGTCGTCCTGGGCCGCCACGGACCAGCGAAGTACTTTGACACCGTCGCCAGCGACGACATCGCCGGCAGCGCGCTCATCGTGGACCACCTTGTTTCACTGGGGCATGAGCGGATCTCGATGCTCGCCAACACGCAACCCGACAGCGAACCAGGCATGCCACAAACAGTCCGCCGCCACGGCTACGACCTCGCCATGGAGAAGCACGGGCTTTCACAGTGGATTGATCATGTCCCGGGGCGATGGGGAACTGAGAGCGGCTTGGCAGCCGGCCGGTCACTCGCCGCCAGGCCTCTGGCCCAACGTCCATCTGCCCTGCACGGCGGCGCCGACGTTGCCGCGCTTGGCGCCTACACTGCGTTGTTCGAAGCCGGGATCCACATACCGGACGACATGTCGATCGTAGGCTATGACAACATCCCCGCTACGGGCCTCCCCCCTATCGGTTTGAGCACCGTCGACCAGTCTGGCGTCCAGATGGGCAGACAAGCCGCGGAGCTGCTCCTCTCGAGGATCGAGGGCCGGACCGAATCCGAGCACGTCCTGGTCTCACCGCGGCTCATCGTGCGAAAGACGTCAGCCCCGCCACGTCGATAGGACGCATGGGCGCGGATAACCGCTGTAGCTCAACGCCAGTTTTACCGCCAGCCCCTTGTAGCTTTCGCTTCGCGAGTTGGCATGCGACTAGCGTCCGAATTCGCGGTATCGGCCAACGTGCCGAGTGGACTCACCATGGGAAAAGCTGCATAGCCCCGAGATGCGAGTGGCACAAATCATTCACTACTGGCATGAACTCGGCTAGAAAAGGGCTGTACTCATGGTCCAGTTCTCACTGGTTTGCCCGCGGCGACGCCTCCTCAAAACCGATCATGATATGGAGAACACACGCTCACCACTGAAGTTATGTGGGCAAAAATCCGAAGCTCGCTCTGATCCGTCAAAAAACAGAATTGAGCTTGGACAATGCACACACCCTCCTTGGCCTGACAAAGGCTTCCCCAGCCTAGCCTCCCTCCAGGAGAGCGCTGAACGCAGAGTCTTCGTCGAAGGATCTCGAAGTCATGATGCGCTCGGTTCCCCTATCCGTGAAGAGGTGTAGGCCAACCACGACCTACCGGACGAACCAAGAAAGAAATACATAACCCCAATACAGAGCAGGCGGAGGGCAAACCAGCCACAACCCTGAACCCGCTCCCCCACAACTGCACAGGTCAACCGGCCGCCAGGCACACGCCGGCGCCACACATCAGAGACTCGCGTCAAGCTTTGTACACACATTAAAGCAAAAACCCCCTCTGACGAGGGGGTTTGCCGTGCCCGAGGTGGGACTCGAACGGGATTCTGGGCCTTGCGATTGCTGGGCAGTGCCGGAAACATGCGGAATCCGGGACAGTCCGGCGGCTGTACGCGGCAGTCCGGGCCGGAAAGTGTGGACAATGTCCACACTCTCTTTTCTGTCCCTCAACCCAGGCCACCCGGAACGTCCAAGACGACGTCCCCGACGACGCCGCGAACTCTAAGCCGGGGGTTGGACGGGCTGGAATTTTACAAAAAATACGCGGGCGAAAAGCCTTCATCGAGTCACCCCCTTTCATGATTCTATGACTTACCCTAACCGCATCCGCATGACCTTGCTCCGATAACTCCTGGGAATGCGTCCTTGACCAGATTGGTTCGGCGCCACGGCATCACGCAGAGGAAAGCCCTCACAGCGTAGGCGTCGCCGTCGAACTCGGGCCTCACCATCCAACCAGCCGCCGACGGGAAAAATCATGCCAGCGACCGACACCTTACATGTTCCCCAGACTCGAGGCTTCGGCGCCGCGGGCGGAAGCTGGACTGGGCACTTTAGGCAACAAGGCCCCGAGCTACTGCAGCTCCGACTCCCCACTATGGCCAGGAACAACGCATAGTGCTGGCTACCAACAGCTTCCAGGCTCTCCCGGAAATGGTGGCATTGGGTGCACGGTTGGTCCTGAATTTATGACCGCCGAACGAAGCCGTTGCGACGTTTCCATCCCATCTGCACTGAGTGCGGCCGGGCACCCAACCAAAGGCGCTGACGCCACGGAGCATCCAAGGGTCTCCGGCTTCTTTGCTGGCCGTTCCTTAAATAGTCATTGGCCCGTGCTGGCAGAGTCGCGAAAGAGTTTGGCGGAGCTGCGAAGAGTCCGGCCTTCCTTCGTTGGAGACAGAATGTCGGTTGTGTCTGACATGCTTGACCAAAGTCAGCCCGAACTTATACAGGAGGATCGTTGTCTTACGAAAGTGATTTGCGCAGGTACCGAAGTGACGCGAGTAGGCTCAGAAATGAGATCGCTCGGGCCTCTGCGACCGTCGCTACCCAACGGAAGAAGGCCGCCGACGCAAATAGCGCGGCGAGCCGTTCTTCAAGTCAATCAACGATCAGAATGAAGCTAGCTGAGGCTGTGCGAGCGACCAAATCTGCCAATGACACTGAGAAGAAGCGTGCCGATCTGGAGAAGAAGATCGCAGATATCGACTCGAAAATATATGCGACGCAGAACAAGTATGAAAAGCAACAGCAGGACAAGCAAAATAAGGCTCTGGCCGAGCTAGGCATAAATAATGAGAGAGCCGCTGCGCATTTCCGGGTTCCAGCCAAGTTAGGGTCTCCTGTCGAGGATTCGCAGAACCTGTCACCCTCGTTTGATGTGTTTCTTTCACACGCCAGCGAAGACAAAGACGAAATCGCCCGGCCGCTAATGGAGGCGTTACAAAGTCGCGGACTGTCTGTTTGGTTCGATGAACTGAAGATCAAGCTCGGTCAGAGCATTCGACAAGAGATCGAAAAAGGAATCGCAGGATGTCGGTTCGGTGTGGTCGTCATCTCTCCCGAATTCTTTAGCAAACAATGGACCCAAGCCGAGCTGGACAGTCTCTTCGGGCGCAAAATGGAATCTGGCGACAACCTGATCCTTCCAATTTGGCACCGCGTCTCCAAGGACGAAGTCATGACGCATTCCCCCTTACTCGCCGGGATCCTTGCTCTAAACACCTCATTGAAGACCATCGAAGAAATGGCGGATGACATAGCTGACGTGGTTAGAGCAAGTAGCGCTCGGGAGTGATCTCTGACCCTGGAAATCGACGCTGGCCATGCACTCTTACTCGTTGACTGGCGGAAGAGCCCACCGTGGGCCCCTTTATAGAATCTTTCCGCACGCACCCGCGCACCGGAGGACGGCCGCCACAGATCAAACTCCCACACCAAATCAAATGGCCATGAACGGCTCATGA
Organism: Paenarthrobacter sp. CCNWLY172; assembly: GCF_037402035.1. Classification (NCBI taxonomy): domain Bacteria; kingdom Bacillati; phylum Actinomycetota; class Actinomycetes; order Micrococcales; family Micrococcaceae; genus Paenarthrobacter; species Paenarthrobacter sp. CCNWLY172. The sequence goes on along the minus strand of NZ_JBBEGB010000008.1, from coordinate 87,787 downwards.
AGGACGCCATCTGATCAGAGCTGCACGGCCATGCTTCACAGCGACATCGACGAGGCCCACTAAGAGTTGCTGATAGGCCGCTCCGCCGTTTGCTGGATATCGGGGCTGAAGTTCAGCAGTTGTTCTCAGGGAGGTAACCGGCTCTGCAGCCTATGCGCACTCAGTCCGCCGCGGTTCGCTGGTCGGCTCTACTCCGGCCACGGCGAAAGCCGGGCCAAAGGGCAGTCATGCGGGATGCCGCACTCTAGGCATCCCTATAGTGAGGTCGCTGAATTGCGGGAAACAGGCCATCAAGCTTTGGGATCCCCGTCCCGAACCTGGTCCAGTAACCGCTGCACACATGGAGTCCCTCAAAAACTCCGCTCCCGTAACGGTACAAGAGCCAAACATGGATATCGACAAGAGGCGAGTTCAATAGGGACGGCATGAGGTCGCTCAAATTCGACGGTGGCACGTACTGGCTGAACTCGGCTGTTAGGCTCTCCGGCGGGCCAAATGGATACATCACGAGATGCTTGTTCGGATAATTACCCAGCTTTTCTACCAGCGCCTGAACTCCGCCGCGCTGCTCCTTGACGTTGTGCAGTGATTGCCGGATTAACTGCCACGGATCAACCAGTGAAGGTTGGTGCAGTACAGTCCAATCGATTTGGTGTGGCGCATCGTCCGGATGCCCACAGTGTTTGACGCATAGTAACGTGACCCCGTCAGCGAGACTTCGAGGGAAAAGAAGCGGCGCGGCACCGACGTTGTCTCGGTCCGGTGTGCGGGTCCCCCACGATGACCAATGATGCTGACAAGCAGCGGTCGCTGTCGACACCAAGACTTCTTCCTGGATCTTGAGCCGTCGGGGTTTGCTGGCAACCCTCAGAAGCGTGAAAGGCAACAGCACCCGCACACAGTGGGGAAGGTCCGCATGCGGCACCGTATTCAGGTTCTTTTGCGCCTCCCGGGCGGCGCGCGGGACGGTTGTGATCACTTCCGCCACGTGTTTTCCATTAAGAGACAGAAGATCGGGCATGCTATTCGCGGACCCGTCATCGTGGTGCCGGAAATCCACGCCGAGCTCGCTTTCAAGCACAGTTCTCGCGTGTTCCTCTTCCGCCCCGATCGGTTTCCTCCGTCCTGCCTGATGACTAATCATTTTCTTCGGGACTTAGGCTGCTGCAACCTTTCGTCCGAGCAATAAACACGCAACCGGACTCCGCACTGCTGCGCAGAGCTCCATGCGGCGCTGAGCAGAGCATGGACCTGCAGAGCAACTGGACTTGGACTATCCTTAGCGAGCTCCTCGACTAACGCACGCTTCGAAAGACAAGCGCCTAGCACCAACCAGATTTCACGCGATGCTGCGTGGGACTGGACAACCCTGTTGACCATGTCCCAGTGCATTTCGCCAGTATTCTGTGGTTTACCACGGCGCAGACGAGTTGCCGGGCCAAACGTGTACGCCGGCTTCTTGCTTCTCTCAATCTTCCATTCGTGCGCCCAGTAACCCGTAGAGGGACGATCCTCGTTGCCCAATGTGAGGAAACGCAGGCTCTTCATCGCTTGGGACACGACGTCGTGAAGTGCTGACGCGGAAATCTCGGATGCCTTGTTTACCGACTTGCTCTTGGCATGAGCAAAGATAACCTTCTCCGAATCGAAGCCGATGAAGTCGGCAATCTCGCTTCCGAGGTCAGTGCAGAGGATCGTTGCGTCCTTTCCGAGCGCGTCTGGAAGAAGACAGCTGTCGAGCTGCCCGAAGACTGTGTCGTCCGGCCACGGATTCTGGCCAACTGTATGTCCCTTCTCGGCGACGACTCTCGCGAGCGGCGGGTGAGTTTCGATGATGGACATTAGTCCTTCATTAGAACTTGACTGGCGCATGTTGAGTCGCCAGAAGTTCTTATTCGAGTACACCAACCCGGATTCAGTCGCCACACGCAGCAACTGCTCGCGAGTAATGTACTGCCAGAAGTCCAGCTTGTTGTCATTGATAGGCCTGTATGGAACGTCCTGGGTCGACGAAACATTGAACCTCTTTTGAGGCGCATCCCAAGCTATATTTACTTCGACTTCGCTTTCATTGATCTCGACCGTGAACCGACCGTGTTCCACAGCCCCACCGGTCCAATCAATGACAAGCGGGCCGTGGCGGTCGTCGAATGGTTCGAAGGTCTCGGGCGCGACGTCCAGCAGGACGTGCGCTGCAACAGGTGGCTCGGTGGGTATGACAGGCAGCCCATATCGGGCGATAGCTGAAGCGGGCTTATCGCCTCTTAGCAAAGCGGCAGTCAATTCGTCGAACCAACTCCGTAGCTCGCAGTAGAGACCCTTCGACTCTCGATGATCACTCACGCGGCCGTTCTTGACGCCGGTGTAGCGCGTGATTGTTTTATCACCCATAGCCAGGCTGCCCGACGCAGTAGAGTAGCCGAACGTTGAATCACCCACTTCGGCAGCGACGGAGCCGATGTCGCGAGCTCGGATGGATCGCGACCGGACTGCCCAGTCGCTCAAGTCGTTGTTCGTGAGCGACATCGAAGTTATCGTCGAAGTGTTGGGCAGCAAGCCTACCAAGCCTTCGGCTCCGACTGAAGTGGTGTCGGTTCGAACGCTCTCAGTTAGCCCTTCCGACGCGGACACGAAGAGATGCTGGCCATTCCAGTAAAGAACCGTGTATCCAAGGGACATCTCGACGAATGCCCCCTCCCGCAGTAGTGGCGAGTTGCGGACCGTCATATGCAAAATTACGCGCACGTCGAGGCTCGGTCGAAATTGCGCCAATACCTGGCAATCGCTGGAAGTAAGATCTTGGGCAACCTTTGCGGCAAAGCCGTCCAAATCAAATTTCCCGTTTGGCCGACGGATGCATGTGCTGAGCCGATATCTGATGGCGTTCCAGGCATCATGGGCATTCAGGTCCGCTTTCTCTCGAAAGAGCCGGTCCCAGTAGAAGATGTCTGGTTGCGCACCGAGAAGCTTGGCAACGCCGACAGGATCAGTCGCAACTGATTTAGCTACTGTCGTTTTATCAAAACGAAGGTAGCGTCCCCAAGCCGCCTCCATGGTTTCGTCTGATGAGAACACGAAGGCGTGTTGGCCGGCGTCTTTCGTCGGATTCCGCAAGATGCGCCCAATCTGCTGCACCCGAGCCCGATCATTTCCGAACCCTCCATAGACGGCGAGGACTCTTGCGGCAGGATCATCGAATCCTTCCGTCAGCTTGTGCTGGTGAATTAGGAATTCGACCTCAGGACGGTCGGATGGGCGTGGCATGCTTCTTCTCAGATGCGGGGCTTCGTCGTTACCGGTGAAACCTTCGTGCACAGCTATCACCTTGCGGTCCTTGGCCACTAGGGCAGCCGCCACGTCTCTAACGTCTGCACGGTTGCTGCAGCGGACAATTACGCGGTCGCCGGGCTTCTTCTCTACCACGTGTTCCAGCTTGTCGAGCAGGACATCGACGTACTTTCGAATAGAGGTCTCGTCAATATGTTCGAATCGCGGTACGCGTAGGACACGATGGGCGACGGCCTTCGTGTGCGTGTAGCGGTACTGCGCGGCCGAATCGATGGCAAACATTCGGTTGTCATTGCGAAAGGGCGTGGCGGTGAAAAGACAGATCGGCAGTCCAGTGGCCCGCACAGCACGAGACCAACTGGGCGCCGGTTCATAATGGCACTCATCGACAATGACCGTCGCGAAGCTTCCGAACAAAGCAGCCATCGCTGCTTCATCGAATTCCACCGTCTCAAAGATCTTCAAGACCATTGAAAGAGTAGCCACGTGCACCACGGGCTCGTACTGTTTCTGGCCACTGACATATTCGATGAAGCTCTTGGCGCTCGCGATCAAGCGTACCCTGGGAAGGTCCGCTGGACGGTCGACATCGAGGCGTTCCCATACCCGCTTGTCGATATCCTCAGCAAGCTGCCGTGCGAGCCCACGCCATGGTGTCACAACTAAGGCACTCTTCTTCTTGCCCCCGACCTGCGGGCCTGCAACGAGGGAAGCAATAACTGCAGATTTACCCGTACCAGTGGGCATCGTAACCAGCGCGGCGCCCTTTTCGCGGCTCGACCTTTTTAGGTGGCGCCTCAGAATTTTCAAGGCGGCGGTCTGGTGCTCCCACAGTGGCATGAGTGCTAGGGCCCCTCTCCCGCACGTAACGAGCGTAACGGGACCAGTGCAGCCGATGTCTCAAGCTTTACGTTGTCGCCATTCGAATATTTGCGGACAGTCTTGCACAATGCAGGTCAACCGGGCGAACTGATCCTTATTGATGACTTAGGCCGAGTACAGAAACCTCAGATAAATAGCGGTTTCTAGTTTCAAACTGGCGCAACGCCCAGGTCACGCTGCCAAAGCTTCGTCAGGGTCAAAGCACGCCAAAGCCACCCTTCGAAGATCAGACACGATCTAGTCGACCTGACTTCCCAAGAGCGCACGTCAGCAGAGCTGCTAGCCATCCACAGCGTCCGTGACTTGCCATTTTGGGAGCCGTATGTGTTACGCCTCGGCGACACGTTGGTGTTCTGTTGAAAGAACAACACAGGCTGCTGCAACAATGTCTCTCATTGATTCGATTGACTGCCGGATGAATGCCGGGTGTGGGGGTAATGGTGGGGTTTTACGTTCGGAAGAGCCTGAAGGCAGGTCCGTTCAGGTTTAATCTGAGCAAGTCCGGGCTCGGTGTGAGCGCCGGTGTTCCAGGTTTTAGGGTTGGTTCCGGTCCTCGTGGCAACTATGTACGCATGGGTGCCGGCGGTGTTTACTATCAGGCTTCGGTCGGTGGTACGAGGCAACCCGGGCAATCTTCCGGTCCCTCCATCCTGCCCGATTCAGCATCCTCAGAGGTGGTTTTTGAGGACCAGCGGGGTGTCAGCGTCCAGGCGCTTGCTCCTACTTCCTCGGGGGACCTTGTACAGCAGCTTAACGAGGCCGGAAAACGTAAACCGCTGACTCGCTGGGTCGTCATCGCAGTCGTGTTCCTGGGCTTGATCACGATGCCTTTTGGCTTCCTCGTGTGGCTGCTCGGTATTCCTGCCATCTGGTGGGTTCTTCAGCGGGACCGTGCCAAACGGTCCGTCGTGATCTTCTACGACGTCAATGACGGGCACGCCCGCCAATTTCAGGCGCTCCTTGACGCTGGAAGTATCTTGGGGCAGTCCCAGAAGATCTGGCGCATTAACGAGGCCGGGGCGTTGCAGTCCGGGCACCAACAAAAGGTCAACGCAGGCGCTTCATCCTTGGTTGGACGGTCCATCGCTGGCTTCAGCCTCAACGGCCCACGGGAGCTGGTGACGAACATTGCCGTACCCGGCGTAACTGCCGACAAGACGTCAATGTACTTCCTGCCGGACCGGATCCTCCTCTCGCATAACGGCACATTTGCGGACGTCACTTATGACTCGCTGCGTATTCGTCAGCGCTCGACAAACTTCATCGAATCCCCCGGCGCGACTCCTTCGGACGCGGTCCAGGTTGGATCTACGTGGCAGTACATAAACAAAAAGGGCGGTCCGGACCGTCGGTTTAAAAACAATCCGGTGTTGCCCATCATGAAGTACACGGAGCTGGAGCTCGAAAACGCAAACGGCTTCAGATGGGCCCTCCAAGTATCCAGCGCCGAGGCAGCATCTCGATTCGCCAGAGAACTGGAATCAGCTGCAGGCAACGAAGTCTCCATCCCCAGCCATGCCCTTGCCGCTCCAGCGGCGCCTCAGCCTACTATCACGCCTTCACCGGCGGTGCACTCGCTCACCCAAGCACCCCAGGTTCAACAAGAGCCAGCGAATCACCCAGCACCGGCCGTGCCGGTTCAGCGCAAGGCACGGTGGTATGGGCCGGAAGAGCCCCTGGATCTCGGCAACGGTGTCCGCATCGCTGGCATGATCTACGCCGGTCAGGAACTCACGTCCCCGCGAGGAGGCACGGAGCCGTCCTTGATCAACCCCGCGCTTCGGGTTGACTCCCGTAACCCGGACTGGGCAGGCCAATGCCTGAACTACTGGCCCTCCTATGCCGACATCACGCTGGCCGGGCGAGCCGCTTACCTCTCCTGGCTCGCCCAAGGCCGCCGACTTCCAAATACACCGATCGGTTACGTTTTTCTCTTCATGTATGGACTTGAGCGCCGCGTCCTGGTCGACATCGCCAAGCAACCAGAGTTGGCTTCCGAGCTGACCGGTATCAAAGCGGAGATGTCGGCGCTGCTTGAGGTATACGAGGACTCAAGTGGTTCCTTCCGATCGTACGCATCACGTTTTGTGGGCGTCATCGACTTCATGATGCTGCAGGCTGAGGACGACTCCCCCAAGGTCCCTGCCCTGACCGAATCACGGTGGGACGTACCCCTAGCTCTCCGAGCACACCTTGGCTCCTTCGCCGCCGACGGCAAGGCCATCCCCGCCGAATGGGCGATGGCATGGGGATGGTTCCACCCTGAAGTCGCCGTCCGCACACCGGCAACCCGGTGCACCGAAGAATTCACACAGCTATTCCGCCTCCGCTACCAACAGCGATTCGGCGAAGGATTCACCGTCCGGCCCGGCGCATCGAAAGTGCAGCTCAGCTACACGACGGCCAATTCCCAAATCGGCGGCGCCACCATGACCATGGGTGAAATCGCCGACGTCTTCAACCAGCGTGCACCACAAAAGAAGCTCTCAGCCTTGTTCGATGACGTCACTTCAGAACTGGACGCATACAGTCGCTGGCTCGGCCGCAACACCGACAAAGCAGGAACACTTGCGGCAGCAGCTCTCCTGCCCAGCGACCTACTCGTCGACGCGGAAGGTCCGGTAGGTGACTTCCGAACCTGGGTCACACAAAACCTCGCAGAACGCCGAAGCGTGGAACTGACAGGTCAGGAGCTCTTCGAACACTGGCCCTCTAACAACGGAGAGAAACTCTCCAAACCCGAAGCGGTTAACCTGGCGACACTTCTCGACGGCTTCGCCATCGGGCTCGAACCCGACGTACGTTTCGGCGGCACTGCCATCACTCCCGAACTCCCCGTCGTCCTCTTTCACACAGAGCCCGGCAGCCCCCACTCTCCAACACCGTCGTACAGCACTGCCCTGACCATGACGCACCTCGCCGCCGCGGTAATTGCGGCCGACGGCGACATCTCCCCCGCCGAACTGGACCACCTGACTGCCCATATCGAATCTTCCCTGCAGCTGACCTCGGCCGAACGCACTCGGCTCCACGCACATCTCCAGTGGCTCGGGGCATCAGAGGTGAAGCTCACCGGACTGACAAAACGGCTCAGCACACTCACCACAACGCAGAAAGCAGCCTTGGGAGACATGCTGGTAACCGTCGCAGCCGCTGACGGACAGATCGCGCCGAGTGAAGTGAGTACCCTCCAGAAGATCTACAAACTTCTCGACTTGGACACCGCCGTCGTCACCAGCCGCCTCCACGCAGCCATGTCCGCACCGAACCCAGCCGCAACGGGACCGGTTACCGTCCGTCAGGCAGGAAAACCTGATCCAGGAGTTCCCATCCCCGCGCCCCTACCGCTGACTCAGGATGCGCCACCGGCCAGCACGTACCTCCTCGACTCATCGACGATCCAAGCAAAGATGGCCGAAACCGCGGAAGTCTCTGCACTTCTTGGTGACATCTTCAGTGAGGACGATCCGGCCTCTGCCGAACAACAGGCACACCCATCAGCCGCACCAAGTCCATCCGTCTCGGCGCCGAGCAACCAGCCCAGCTCAACCATCGGGGACCTGGATGCATCTCACTCCGACCTCGTCCGCGCACTTGCCGGGGTCACGCAACTCCCCTGGGCTGACTTCGAAGACCTGTCCGCACAGCATGGTCTACTGCCGCAAGGCGCCATGGACGCCGTCAACGAAGCAGCACTGGACGCCGCCGACGAGCCGCTGCTTGAAGGCGACGAAACCCTCACCATCAACTCGACCGCACTGCAGGAGCTCCTGGCATGACCGTCTCACCTCAGACCACCATCCGACCACGCGAACGTGACGCACTCCTGCAATCACTGCGCGCCGGCGTCGTTCCCAGAATGGGACAACAACACGTACAGGTAGGACGGGTCAACGAAGTCAAAGCACTCCTGTCCGATATCAACAGGATCAACGACGGCGGCTCGGGCAGCCGTTTCATCATCGGAGACTACGGCTCCGGTAAGACATTCTTCCTACACGTCGTGCGATCCATCGCGCTTCAGCAAAAACTAGTCACCGTCCATGCCGACCTCTCCCCCGACAGGCGCCTTCACGCAACCGGCGGCCAAGCCCGCAGTCTCTACGCCGAACTTATGCGAAACATGGCCACACGAGCCAAACCCGACGGCGGCGCCATGTCCGGCGTCGTGGAGCGATTCGTTTCGCAGGCCCTAACGGAATCCCGGGACACCGGTGCACCTGTCGAGAGCATCATCCGCAGGAGCCTGTCTGAACTCTCCGAGCTCACCGGCGGCTACGACTTCGCCGAAGTCATCGCCAAATACTGGCAAGGACACGACACCGGCAACGAACAGCTCAAGTCCGATGCTGTTCGGTGGCTGCGAGGAGAATTCGCCACCCGTACCGACGCTCGAGCAGCCCTTGGCGTCCGAACAATCATTGATGACTCCAACTTCTACGACCAACTCAAGCTTCTCGCACGCTTTGTCCGCCTGGCTGGCTTCGGGGGGATCCTCGTCTGCCTCGACGAGATGGTCAACCTTTACAAGCTGGCCAACACACAAGCTCGAAACTCCAACTACGAACAAATCCTCCGGATACTCAACGACTCCACCCAAGGCAGCGCAGCAAGCCTTGGTTTCATCTTCGGCGGAACACCCGACTTCCTGCTCGATCCCCGCCGCGGCCTCTACTCTTACTCCGCGTTGCAATCTCGCCTGGAAGAAAACAGCTACGCCGTCGACGGACTCGTGGACTACTCCGGACCAGTCCTGCGCCTGGCCAGCCTGACGCCGGAAGACTTCTACGTCCTGCTGACCAAACTCCGGCATGTCCAGGCCGCCGGAGACGAATCAGCCTACCTGATCAGCGACGAAGGCATCACCCAGTACATGAACCACTGCGCTCAGCGCATCGGAGACGCGTACTTCCGAACCCCCCGGAACACGATCAAAGGCTTCCTCGACCTGCTGGCGGTGCTAGAACAAAACCCAGACCGCGCCTGGGAGGACGTCGTGACAGGCATTAACATCCAACGGGAGTCCAACCCGGACCTAGCTCCGTTGGCTCCCACCACTGACCCTTCTTCCGTACCCACCCGAACCCGCGATGTTCTCTCTGACCAGAACCCAGCCGACGACCGCCACACAACGAACGACACCGATGACGAGCTTTCAGTCTTCAAGCTCTAGGGCCTCAGAAGCCCACACAGCGTTTAATCGGCTCCATCGAAGTGTTCAGTCGTGGATTTGGGAACAGAAATGGGAGCATCTGCGCCCTGCCCAGGCCGAAGCGATCGACCCCATCCTCCGCGGCGATACCGACGTCATCATCAGTGCAGCTACCGCCTCAGGCAAAACAGAAGCGGCCTGGCTACCAATCTTGTCGTCCTTAGCCGCGGCTCGGGACAGCGAAACGCTGCCCAGTGGGGTGAAGGCACTCTACATTTCCCCCTTAAAGGCTCTGATCAATGATCAATACGGCAGGCTCGAATCCTTGGCCGAAAAAGTGGTGATGCCGATTCATCGCCGCCACGGAGACGTAGGCGACAGCGCCCGCCGTGCCCTCAAGGAATCACCCGACGGGCTCCTGCTCATTACCCCGGAATCCTTGGAAGCGATGTTTGTTATCCAAGGGACTCGCCTCCCCGTCATGCTCAGCGGGCTGCAGTACATTGTGATCGACGAATTGCACTCCTTCATCGGCACTGAACGCGGAGCGCAGCTGCAATCGCTGCTGCACCGGGTCGACCTGGCCATCCGCAGACGGATCCCCCGCATCGGGCTCTCCGCCACACTCTCCGACGCCTCCATCGCCGCGCGTTTCCTCCGGCCAGGTAACGAACAAGCCGTCCACGTGATCGGGGGCCACGACGATGACGCCGCTGAGCTCCGCATGCAGCTGCGCGGGTACATCACCAGCGGCCGCGGTGTGTCAGACGGCGAAGATCCCACGGAGGTCGAACCCGACAAGCTGGCGATCGCTGACCACCTATTCCGGAAACTGCGCGGACAGGACAACCTGGTTTTCGCCAATTCGCGTGCCAATGTCGAAAACTACGCCGACCTCCTTAAAGGCATTAGCGACCGTGCGCGGGTCCTCAATGAATTCTTCCCCCACCACGGCAACCTATCCAAGGACTTCCGCGAAAACGTTGAGTCCCGGCTTAGGTCCGCCGGGACACCAACAACGGCCGTCTGCACCTCCACACTCGAGATGGGCATCGATATAGGTTCCGCCGACGCCGTAGCCCAAGTCGGCGCACCGGGTAGTGTTTCCGCGCTGCGCCAACGTCTGGGAAGGTCAGGCCGGCGCGGCAAACCGGCAACTCTACGCATCTACGTCTCGGAACGGCCAGTCGACCCCCGGACCCCTCCCGTCGACCAACTCCGTGCCGAGCTGTTCGAAACGGTCGCCACCATCGAACTGCTTCTCGAAAAATGGTACGAACCACCCAATACCGACGGTCTTCACCTCTCAACACTGATTCAACAGACCCTGTCCGTGATCGCCCAACACGGCGGAGCGACGGCGGCCGAACTCTACAGCGCCCTATGCAAAGACGGCCCCTTCAGCCATATTGACCAACCCATGTTCATCCAGTTGCTGCGCAACTTGGGAAACAAAGACATCATCGCGCAGTCATCCGATGGCACCCTCCTGGCTGGAGCCAAGGGGGAACGGCTTATCAACCACTACAGCTTCTACAGTGCCTTCCACACGGCCGAGGAGTATCGACTCGTCTCCTCAGGACACACGCTAGGATCAATCCCCGTTGACCAACCGCTTGTGGAAGGCGGCCTCCTGATCTTCGCCGGACGTCGGTGGCGCATCCTTGACGTCGACATCGCTGGCAAAGTCATCAACCTGACCAAGGCCGGAGGCGGCCGGCCCCCGTCCTTCTCAGGTAGCGGCATCCTGATAGCCGACGGCATACGTCAACGGATGAAACAGCTCTACGAAACCCGGGACGTACCCGTCTACCTCGACGAAGCGGCACGAGCGCTCTTCCAGGAAGGCCGGACTGCATACGACAGGCTTGGCCTCCGAGAGAGCCCTCTCATCACCTGGGGCGATGACACCATTCTGTTCCCTTGGGCCGGTGACCGAACCATGAACACACTCCATGTCCTTTTCAGCAGCGAAAACTACGAGTCAACCCTCGACGGTGTGGGAATGACGCTCGGTAAGACATCGCGTTCGCAAGCAGCTACCGCTCTCCAGTATCTGGCTGCCCTCCCCTCACCCAATCCATCTGACCTAGCGAGCAACGTCATTGTCAAAGAGCGCGACAAGCATGATGTCTACCTTGACGACCAACTACTCACGCACGCCTACGCGGCCGCAGCGCTCGACGTCAAGACAGCCTGGCCACTTATCAAACATTTGGCCGAGGCAACCACTCAATTTGCGGAAGACCTGACAAACTACCGGCCAAAATCAATCACCACGACGAACACCGAGCCCATGCTTGACCTAGCTGACGCCGGACCATATGCCGTGATCGACGTCGAAACAACCGGATTCTCACCGCAGCGGGACCGTATTGTCGAAATTGCCATCGTGCATGTCGACGAACAAGGAATCGTTCAGGACACTTGGTCAACCCTCGTCGACCCTGAGCAAGCACCCGGCCCTAGCCACGTCCACGGGATCAGTGATCACGACGTCCGCAACGCCCCACGGTTCATCGACGTACTCCCTCACATTCAGCAAAAGCTAGCCGGACGAACTGTGGTGGCACACAACGCAGCCTTCGACCTGGGATTTCTCAGGTCGGAGTTCCAGCGAGCGGGAGAAATGATCCCTCACTGGCCTCTTCTCTGCACGATGCAACTAACGAAGAGCTACTACCCTGGCGAGAGCGCCTCCCTGGCCGACACCTGCAAACGGCTCAGTGTCGAAGCCGGTAAAGCGCACACGGCAGCCGCCGACGCCCTCGCAGCGGCTGGAGTACTTTCCTCGTACATTGCCAAAGACATAAACGTCTCCGCTCGGCCTACCCCAACAATGTCATCTAGCGCTGACATCCCCGAGCATCGCCGATAACGGTGCATATTCTGCCCTACGCGCGGACAGGCTGACTCAAGACCTCCGGTATGTCCGGGTCACGCATCAAAACGTTGACGGGCATGCGGAGTTTCTCGGTTCCGGTCGCGGACTCATCCTGGGGGACTTCAACAGCAACACCGCCTGGGATAACGAACATCCCGGAAGGAACCACTCCGTGCTCGTCGACAAGCTGGAGAATCTGGGCATCGACAGCTCCTTTCACCGCCAAAAAGTCTGTCCACAGGGCATAGAGAACATCAAGACCTATTCCCATACAAAGAAAACGGACCAAGGACACCACATTGATTACGCGTTTTTGTCGAAGTCCATGGACGCAAGTATTAGGGTTGGTGAACCAACAGAGTAGTTGCAGCACAGCGAACACCTGCCGTTGATCCTGAACATCCACTTGTTGCCCGGTGCCTACGCAGGTTCCTGTAAGTGCCACGGCGCAGTGACTATTGAAAGGACACAGAAATAGAAGCTTCAGCCGCTTCGGGGTCAGTCATCACACGCTTGCTGCAGGAAATCTCGTGGGAATCCGCTCCCGCGTATCGAGAAGGTGGCCGCGGTCGGGAGAATGTTCTGAGCGCAGAAGTCCTCTTGGCCTTGGATTACCTGCCTCGGACTGCGTTTCTCGGTCAGATCTTCCGGGCGTCCCACGGCGCAGACAACGCCCGGTACACGCTGGTCGATCACATCGAGAACGCCGAGATGCAGTTCCTGCCGGGCGACCTGCCGTTGGTGCCTAACTCCGGAGCACTTAATCAGCTCTTCGTTCAACCCGACGCCGTGCTGACTACTGAGAGTTCCTTCGTTCTCATCGAAGCAAAGCGCATCCGGCGAAGCGCCTTCCAGCCGCAACAGCTGACGAGGGAATATGTGGCCACCTTGGCACACGCCGGAGAACGCACGCCTTTGATCCTTCTCTTGGGTGCGGAACCTCCGCTGCAGATCAAAGGACGCGGCCGGCGTTCCATCGAAGACGCCATCCAGTTCGAGCTACGTGATGTCCTGCTTCAAAGCGGCACCTACGAATGCGATTACGAGCTAATCCTCGGCCGCATCCCGGATGTCTTCTGCTGGATAAGCTGGGATGAAGTTGCCACAGTCGTTTCCAGGCAAGCTGCCGCCTTCGCATCACTGGAATCATCCGTCCATGCTTCCGTGCAGAGACTGGCGGGTTCCATTACAACGGCGCTGGATTGGCACTCGTGACGGAAACGAACACGCGATGCAGCGCAGACCACGTTGGTTGTCAGTGCCTTATGGCAGGCTTTTGACATGACGCAGCCGACCGAGACCCCGAGCCCCCTTCTTGATTCCCAATCATGGAACGCGCTGTTACGCGCACATGTTGCCTACAAAGCCGCAGTCTCGCCGAACTACGACGACGTGCTCAACGAAGTCGCTGGCCGCATCAAAGACTCAGGCAGCATCGGCAAGTCCGATATCGGTGCCTTGGTCTTGTGGAAGCGCCTCAAGGCAGATACCCCTTGGGCGTCCAAGCTCATGGTGATGCCGGAATGCGACGTCCGGACGGCCACAGCGAGTGCCGTCATAGCCGTCAACAACACTGCGGTTATTACTCCGCAGGCGGCTTCTGATGGCCGCCGGGCTCTGGCGAGTCTGCCTGGTTTCAAAACCGGTGACGCTCTGGCTTCGGCGCTGCTGCTGGCCGCCGCCCCGCAGCGAATGGCCGTGTACGACAAGCGTGCACAGAAAGCCTTGAAAAAGCTGGGGCTGAAACTTACGGCCAAGCCCGGACGCTACCGACGCTACATGGAACTGATCGAAGGGCTCCGCGTTACGGCCAAACACCACAATCAAGATTGGACTGCACGGGACGTCGATGTGGCCCTCTATTGGCTCGGTGGGCCACAACAGGCGCAGCAGACGGACACAGCCGTCCCTACCGAAGCAGTGGAAGCAACGATCTGATGCCAATCCACCGAGAGATTCGAATGCTTGAAGTCGAGCGCCTGGCCGCCACCGGAATAACCCAGGAGGCCATAGCCGCACAGGTCGGCGTGCATCGCAGCACAGTAGCCGACGACCTGGCCATCCTCCGTGGTCGAAAGTCCAAATTGGACCGGGCACGGGCCAGAGTCGCCCCTGAATCTGTCGTGAACCAAGCGCCGTCTCGCCCAACTCCCCCAGTCGCTCCATCGCCCCAGACACCATCGGACAGAACATGGTCAGAGCGACTCCCCTGCGACACTGCCTGGGCATCAACACGCAACGAGAAAGGCGTCTATAGGTGGTTTCTTGCCGGAGCACTGCCGGAGTCTTTCGATTGGCCCGACCACCTCACACCCATCGCCCAAGGTAGTCTCATTTATGTGGGCAAGGCCACCAACCTTCGAACACGGGCGAAGCACCACAAACTGCAGACATCGAGTTCCACGCTCCGAAGGACACTTTCTTCCCTGATGGGCTTCCCCGCGGTCTGGCACGGCAGTTCGGCCCACCCACGAATCCGCGAAGTCCATCACGCTCTCCTCACACGCTGGATGACCGGGAACCTGTTGATGAGCTACAGCCCACTCCGCGACGGCGAAGTCTTGAGCAGCGTCGAAGATGCTCTCAGACGTGAGTCCAAGGCTCCCCTGAATAAGGACGGGATGACAGCCGAGCAGCTCTATGCCTCACAGATTGGCATCAAATGGAAAGCTGCCGCCGGACCCCGGCCGTGATGGCGGGCAATCAAAGAAGGGATGTGCCATTCACCTTACGTTGACTCATAGGTTCCGTTTCCGGCAGGCCTGATTTCTTGGGCGTAAAACCAACACAGATCGTGGTCATTGGATGACGGAAGGTGCCTTATCGACGTCATGCGAGCTGCCCGCTGGCCACTTCGACGGCTGGTTTGGAATTTTAGCGTCTCAGGTGCGGAATAGGAGGGTGAGCCGCTGCCGCCCTCGCCCCAGTCGGGAAATGCAGACCGGATGCCGGTCTCATCTGCTTGCAGCTTGTTGATGCTGATCCTCTTAGGGCTTCGTTCGTTCACTGTCCGTCGCTGACAGCGTTTGGGATTGTTCGGTGGCTTTGCGGGCAAGGTCGATACGGTTTGATGTGCCTGTCTTCTGCAAAGAGGTGGGAGATGTGCGTGCTGACTGTTTTCTCGCTGATGACGAAGTGGTCGGCGATTTCTTTGTAGGTGCGTCCTGCGATGACGTGGGCGAGGATGGCGGTCTCTCGTTGGGTCAGGTTTGGGAACGTGTCACTGCCGGTTCGCGGCTGTGGTTGAGCAGTGAGTTGTAGGTTTCCGTGCGCGGCGAGACGGTTGATGGCGGTCCTGACGGGTGTTGCTTCGAGCGTCCCATCCGGGATCCGGAGCGCGACGTGGAAACCATTGACTCGCTCGGCGGCGGCTTCCTGGTCCCCGGAGACGAACACTGGCCGGCCGCACTGAATGACCTGGCGGATGCACCGCTTGGACTCTGGTACCGCGGGGACATCACCTCCGGCATCGCGGAGGCTTCACCGTGCGTTTCCATCACCAGGTCTCGTGACGCCACCAGCTACGACGCCGGGTGGCTCGCGATGTCGCCTACATGCTCAGCACCCGGGGTGTCTGCATCGTTTCCGGACTTGCGTACGGATCGACTCCCATGCACACCAAGGTGCCTTGGCGGGATGTCGTGAATCAGTCGCGCCATCGGTTCCTGCTTCCGTCGCCGTGGCCGCTGGCGGGTTGGACAAAGACTATCCTTCGGGAAACCGGGACCTGGTCGAGGCAATCAGGGCCAAGGGACTTGTCGTGTCCGAGCAGCCTCCTGGATCCGCGCCTACTCGTAAACGGTTCGCGGCGAGGAACAGGATCGTAGCGGCGCTCTCTGCGGTGACGGTCGTTGTGGAGGCCCGGAGCTGGTCATCGGCTTTGGACATTGCCGAGCGGGTCGAAGCTGGGACGTAGGGTTGCCACAGTACCTGGAAGCATCCACAGCCAGCACTCCGCGGGCTGCCACCGGATCATCGGCAACGGCTCGGCTGAACTGGTGACGGACGCTGAAGGCATCAACGCGCTTCCGGCTAGGACCCGGTCATGACGACTAATGGAGAGTTCAGTAACCACGTAGCCGGCTTGTCGGGTCCGATAGTCTGGTGTGCCGGCGCTCTTGGTGTGGTGTGCACCACTAGTGCAGTATGCCTGCTTGTCGTCCTGGCCGTACGAACAGTGAACGTCATGGCAGCGCGCCGCGACCTGCTATCTGAACGGATTCTTGTTGCTCAGCAAGAGGCAGACCTTGCTGCCATGCGCGGAGTAATGCGCAGGGTGCGCGTGCAGGCCCGTGGACACGTGGAAGCTCGACAGCTTCGCCTTGAGACGCGGACCAGCAAACGCTTTGTGCCTGAAACCAAACTGGCAGCAAACACACCACGGCAAATCAAGATCGCACTTTGGTTGTTCGCCGGCGGCATCGTCAGCCTGATGGGTGCCGCTTTCGTGAACTCAGCCATGTAGTCACTATTGGTGAAATCATGACACTCTCCACAGCCGACAGCACGAGGCGCTTGCTCGCCCTCTCGGCCGGCCGCACGATAAATGTCCCATGCAACCTGACCCTGTACGGGAAATCAAGAGGCACGGAACCTTGCGTTCCGTGCCTCTTGATTTCCTGTAAATAAGTGTCGATTCACAGCGCTTGTGCCCGCTTCCAGGGACTGATTATTAGCTGAGCCGGAGCCCTGCCGCCGCGACGAAGGTACGTCACCCAGCACAAGGAACCGCCCTGATGGCTATCCCCCTTTTTGGCAGGAGACGATGGAGTAAGCACCGGTGGACGTTTGGGCGCTGATCTCTTTGCCATTGACCAGAATCCTGCACGTGATCGACGTCGTCTCCGAGCCCGCTTGAGCTGAGACACCAAGGGACCACAGTCCGTACGAACTTGAGAAGGATGACTCCTTGAACGTGTAGTCCTTCGAAACCCGGCCATATACATCCGAAGCCTGTTCCTGCCCCATCTGGTTGTCCACCCAGTTTGTATAGGTGATAACGCCGATTGGCCCGTCGGCTTCAACTACGTATGTCACGACGCGCTCGTTCTTCGCCTTCTCTGCTGCGGCCTTCGCGGCGGCGTCGGCCTCAGCCTTGCGCTGAGCTTCCGCTGACGCGGAGGCAGTCGCAGCAGCAACTGCACTGCTTCGAGCCTTGCCGTCAGCCTCACTGACGCTGAGTTTGACGCGAACGATAGTTCCATCAGGCACGGACTCATTCCAAGAGACGCTCTGCTCCTCTATGGTGATTGCCCAGTCTGGAGGAAAGGCAATCACGTCATATGGAGATCCATCAACTCCCAGCACTTCATACTTGATGCCCGCTCGGTCGAGTTCCGCAGCACCCGTTTTGAAGGATTTATGCACCACTGACGGCATCTTTTTGCCAGTTGTCGCTGTCGTCGGGCTGACAGCAGGGCGCTCCGAGACCGCGGCCAGATCTGGCGGCTGCGATGGTCCCGCACAAGAAGCTACGGATACCGCAAGCACAGCGGAGGCAACCAAGGCCAAGGTGTTTCTCAATATTTCTTCCTATCAAGCGTTAAGTGAGTTGGCGCGAGAAGAGCCGTTGTCATGCGGGACAGTGCTGACCTGAACCACTCTGTTTGCTAACCGGACGCCATTGTGATGCTGGTAACGAAGTCCATACTGGGTGGTAGCGGCGGCGGAAAGCCGATTGGTCAAGATGTTTCCCGAAGTATTCGTTCCTGCACCACAGGGTGCCGTCGAAGCTCTTCAACGGTGTCGCCATCTGAGATCCGGGGCTTCGTTGCCTCAAAATCCAGCAGTAACGCAGCGTCCAGGCCCCGAGCTTCTGCCAGCTGAACAGTATAGGCACGCACCAGGCTGTGGAGAGCCTGGCTCCTCTTCGCAGTGAAGTCGACTTTGATCCGGCACCCGCCGGCGTCAACGTGGGAGACCATGGCATCCAGGTCGGCCAACAGCCTGCCAACTCCATGGGCGTCGAGGACACCGTTGTTGGCTACTTCGAGATACGAAACCAGTGAATCGTTGTATGCGGCCACTTGCTCGGGAACAGTACTCTTGCCGGAGCGTATTTGGGACACGAGGAGCAGCGCTCCTGCGACCGCGCTCACAGCCACGACAGCTGACCCTGCCAGCACCAGGGCCTCTCTGGAACTGCCCGGCTTCAAAGCAGCCGCGACCCGGCGTGTAAGCCTGGCTGCGAAACCTTGAGCGGCTCGCGTCTCCGCACCGCCCGCTGAGGCGTCTGCGAGAAATGTTACGAACTGGCCGCCGGCATCCCCGATAACACCTCCCCAGCCAAACAATTCCCCACTCTCTACTCCTTTGAGAATGGCGTCCGGTATTTCCATAGTGACCGTCGTCGTCAAAGCCTGTCCTCTACTCCAAGTGTCCAGCCATGTGAATAGTCGTTGCAGACTGAGCGAGACACAGCGCGGTCACGTCGTTGCCGCTCTCAGGTCGGAGCAGATTCGCAGGAATCCACTGACCCGACTGGACCTTCGGGGCCCACTGCCATCGAACTCTTGATCTAAGGAACAATCTCTGCGGACTTGGCCCGCAGCCATCCATTCGTGGTCTCTCCCTTGATGGTGGCCTCGCCCATTTCAACGATCATGTGGACCTTCTGGCCGTCGCGCCAGCTTGTGGTTTCCTTCTCATCAATGAACACCATGATGTCGTTCGTGCCACCTTTGGCCTTCAGCAAGACGTTGAACTCTCCAAAGGCTCCTGTCGTCCAGTATTGGGACGAAACCAACTCGCCGGTCAGCTCAAATCGGTCACCAACTTCCATGTCGCCCATCTTGCCTGAGTTGAGCATGTCGAGCAGCTCATCAACGGTGATGGGAGTGGCCACAGGGGCGACGGCCGATGGAACCACCGGCGGCGAGGCATGCTGAGAGAGTGCCTCCTGGGTCGGAGCAGACGCCTCCGGCGTGGCAGTCTGCGTCTGCCCCGCCGCGACGGGCTCAGCCGGCTTCTTTCCACCCTCGATTGCTCCCATGACGATAGCGATAATGATGAAGATACCCACCACGCCGCCGCCGATCCCAAGCATCTTCCACGGCATCGGCGGCTGCGGCTTCCGGAAGCTCAGCTCCGTCCGGAACGTGCCCTGCGTTTGGGAGACAAACTCCCAGCCCTCCTGCTCCAACTTGGTCTTGGTCCGCTCTTCCATGCCTCGAACTGTCTTCACCGTCCTGGTCATGTACTTCACGGTCGCAGCCGTCGACATGATATTCCCCCATTGATTTTGGCCGTTCGCGCTTCGAACTCCTGAGGAGAGCTTAGAGCGGCTCGTGGAGGTCTCAAATTTCTGGTCCAATACGTGACAAACCCATCTCAAAAGACATCCGAATCGACGAGAAGGGCTGATACACGGTAATGAATCAGCCCTTCTGCTCTCTATGAATAAGAGAAGGCCAAAGTCATCAGGTCGAACGCCGCTTCCGCGATGCCTTCGACCAAAAGGAAGTTGCCGTCGCGAAAGTGTTGCTCGGCTGAGTTGCCCCCAGGGCCGCGGGCCTCGCCTTGAGGCGCCCTGACCATGTGCCAGATCAATCCCCGTTCCATGCCTACAATCGCAGGTGTGACTGAACCATGGGTAGACGCGCCGGAGACCGACCGCCGTAAGGACAAACTCGACCGCGGCCCCTTTGTGAAAATGGCGAAGGACCTCCTCGAGAACCTGGCCGACAGCAACGACAGCACCGTCTTCGGGCTTGTAGGCCCGTGGGGCTCAGGCAAAACATCCGTTCTGAACTTCATCACCGGTGCCCTTGATGATTCCATCCATGTCGTGCGCTTCAACCCTTGGTCCTTCGACGAAGAACGCCTGCAGGCCGAACTCTACGCGGCCATAATCGAGGCGTTTCCCGCGGGATCGCGGAAGACTCTCCGTGAGAAGGCCGTGGATGTCGCACGACGCACCACCCCAATATGGAAAGTGATTCCCGTCGTTGGGACGGGAGTGTCGGAAACAGTCCGCGAATTCCTCCCGGAAAAATCATGGGATTCCGCGTTCGAAGACATGGCCGGAACGATCAAAGCAGCCAGAGTGAAAGTCCTCGTCGTCGTGGATGATGTTGACCGCGTGCAGCCCAAGGACCTGCTGCTGCTGATGAAGACCATCCGGCTCTTGGGTCGCTTCCCAAGAGTCAACTACCTGCTTGCCTACGACCGGAAATCAACGATCAAAGCGCTGTCCTTAGGCCTAGGTGGCGAAGAAGGCGACGCGCAGGTCTACTTGGAAAAGATCGTGCAGTACCCTCTGGACCTCCCGGACCCGCAGCAACATTTTCTTCAAGAGATCATCGATACCGCGTTGCAGCCGATCCTGGCCCGCGCATCGGCTCAAAGCAACGGCGGAACGACGCCGGCGACCAGGTTCGAATCGTTCTACGACAAGCACATGGCCACCACGCTGACCACCCCACGTGCTTGCCACCGCTATACCGGGCAAGCGGTGACATTCCTGCAGCTTGCCCAAGGTGATGTCGACCCAGCGGACTTCTTCGCCATAATCTTCCTTCGGGTCTTCTATCCGGATCTCTACCGACGCTTACCGTCCTGGAGGGGAGAACTGACACGGAAGGGAATCAGCCGTGAGGTCAAAGCCACTTCCAAAGAGGTGTGGAGCAGCAGGATCAATGATTGTGGATACAAGGGCGACACGATAGTTGAACTGATGGAAGCTTTGGCTTCGCTATTTCCGCATGCTTTCCCCGACCCTTTTTGGGGCACCAACGGCGGAAGGTTCCGAGTCAGCGATTCAGAATACTTCGACAGGTACTTCACCTTTTCCCTGCCTGCTGGAGACATGTCCGATGCAGCTGTCATCAGCGATCTGGCGCGAATCCGGCGAGGAGAAGTTGCCATTGGGCACAAGTGCCCTGAGACGTTTGACCACCCCAACGAACGCATGCAGATCCAGGCGCTGAAGAAGGGCACCCGCCACACGGATCATGAGTCGGACGGACAGCACCTCATCGACTACCTCAGCGCCGGATTATCCAGAAAGGACGTCGACGAAGACTTCCGCTCAACGACCATGCGGCTTCGATCAGCCTGGCTGGCCAGCCTGCTGTGGCATTGCGAGCCATGGGATAAACCCGCCGTCGAAGTGTTTGTCGAGAAATTCACCCGCCCAGTAATCCTGGGTCACTGCCTACAACAGAACATGAACCGGTCCAACAACGAACTAGCGCAACGTTCCGTCATGGAGCAATCAACGCCTGCTCCCGAGCATGAATTGTTCAATGTCCTGACCGAAATATGGAACCAGCAAGCTGCAGCGTGGCTGCTAGCGGAATGGCAAAACACCAATTCCAAGGTTCCCATAGACGAACTACTCGCGGTGTGGCAGTACCTCGTTGCTCTAGAAGGCTTGCCCAAGCTGCAGGTCGAAACTTTGTCCGCATTGGAGGCAGGCCCGCTTTCACTCACCGCTCTGGCTGCAAACTTTGTCATATCCTCATACGCCGCAGGAAACTACCAAGCGCTGCCGTCCAGTCTCACGTTGCTTACCAATCAGCTCGAGAATACTGTCCCGCCCGACCAACTCCTGACACTGCCGCTCGAGGAGCCAGCAGATGTTCCCGCGGCCCAAGGTGACGAAATCCCGTCCGCGGAGCAGCGAGCAAGGTTCGCCTACGAGGAACTCATGCGCTGGCGCCAACAACAGGCAAGCCGACGATCCAGGGATTACTAAATGCCAGAACGCGGGCTCACTGCGCGCTTCCTCAAAGGGTCTACCCAGCTCCTGCAGGCTCCCTGATCCTGCCGCCAAATTGTTAAATCATCCGTTGCTGGTGTCGCACTCAATCGATGCGGCACCAGCCGATTGGATCGCCGACACCTCACGGCAAAGCCTTGTCCCAATGGTCCCGCCAGTTCCCGAACAACCCATCGGTCAGACCCGAACGGCCATCACGCCAATGGGGACGGCTTACCGGCAAGTCAGGAAGCCGATCTGGATCGTAGGCGATGCCCTTCAGGCTGTCCTGCTTGGCTGCGGCAGTGTCAGCAGTTTTGCGCGGGCCTGAAACCGGCTGCACAGCTCGCTTGTGCCGAGAAGCTTGGGGTGGCAATTACCGTTTCTGAACATCCCGCCTCAGCTGCCTCATAAACTCAAGGTCTCTGCCAATGTCTCTGAAACCCGGTGTGCTTCTCGATATCCGGGTGACGTCCAGCAGCTCGCACTCCTGCCAATACCTGGCGCGCAACGTTCCTGCTCCTGGGCAGGCCCGGTCCTGGGCCATGAGAAACGCATGACCGGTTCAATCCGCAGTTGCAGCCTGGCCAGTTGGCGTTCCGCGGGTGTAGCTGCCTTGCCGTGGACCTCGGCAAGGCAGCTACACGTGTGCAGAAGCGCGTCGAGAAGATACTCGTCTTCCAGAGTCTGGCGTACCTGTGAGTTGCTGAGCTCCAGGATGTCCAATACCGGGGCGTTGGGCATAGTGGTGGAGTTTCGCGGAAGAGCCGCAGAAAGGCATCCACCCTTGCGGCTGTGATGCCGTATGCCTTCATCCATTTATGGGTCGCTTGGGATTCCTCGGCGTCCGGCAGCCGTTCTTGGATGTCGACAATAAGTAATCAAGCTGCGTTGCCAACACGGCCTACTGAAGGCCCCGCGGCGCGATAAAGCTCTGCCCGTTATGTCCGGTTGGAAGGCAATGCGCGTCGACAACCGTGAACGCACGCTCGAGCACGTCGCAGGCCGTCATCAAAGACCGCAGAATCGTCGCCTCATCGGAAACGATCTGACCGGTGATGGTGGGCGATTTACCATCGTCATCGGCATCAAACATGGCCAGCATTGGCAGCGCCCACCGGGTGCCATGAGAGGCCGCCGAACAAATCTGCCACATCGAGTGAGGCATTGGGCCGAGGTGGTAGAAGCGGGTGACCAGTTCCATCTTCTTCGTCATCGATTTTGTCGCCCCCTTCACGTCGCTTTTGCGGAAGCTCGCGGTATCGATCACATCGTCGATTAGTTTGGTCCTCTTTGCTTTCTCAGCATCAGCCGCATCCTCTGGCACCCCAATCGTGATCGCCGCCTTATGCATTTCGAGGATACTTGAGTGCTCGTCACGGAGCGTCCTGAGGGCCACGGACTGCGGCGTAGCGTCCATAAAAATGAACAACACCCCTACGGCGCCTTCCAATGCCGGTCGGATCAATGTGTACGGAGCGTAGATGTGCTGCACTCCGGCGTTGACCAGCAGAGCCCTCAGTGCATGGAGGTGATCGATGGCATTTGTCAATTGCTGTTTAATCTTGTGCGACGCCTGAAAAGGCCTCGCAAGCTCATCGGCAGCATCGAGCAGCGAGCCCCTGCGAACAAGTAGCGGCTGCGCGTGGCGGCGCGCGTGCCAGTCCTCAACACGGTTGAGTTGGCGGGAGATGCTGTCCAAGATCCGACGGCGCTGTTCCGGGGTATAAGTCCTGATGAACCCCGGCCCGCTGCTTTCCGACCGTGATTCGTGCGGCTCGGGTGCTAGAAACCCTGACTCGATGGACTCGTATTGTGAGCTCATCCGACCAGTCTGCCACTGCCCACTGTGCGGTGGTGCCGACATAGCACATTTGAGGCCACGACTCTCCGCGCGGAACGTTAAACGGGCAACGGTTCAGCCTCTGGTGTGCTTAGGCGGAATTCCTCGGCCGTCGGCTGTTCCGTGAATTCGACGAGTTCAACGTGGTGTTCTTGGAGAACTTCGAGGACTTGGTATGGCGTGACCCGGAAGAACTCACCTCGGAGGTTTGCCTTGTTGACGCGTTGCCCCGCGAACGTCTTGTGCAGCATCGCTTCGGTCGCAACTGCGTCGTCAGAGTAGAACAGGCATGAACGTCGAATCGGAACAGCACCGATGCGTCTCCGAGCTCGTTGACCCGGTCCATTGGTTCCAACCTGCGGGTCATACCGATCTTGACCATGTTCTCCCCGAACGCACCGATGTTGGAGATGACGTACACGTAACCGGCTCGGATATTCGCGGCTCGACGCTCGACATCGGCCAGAGCGAGTTCGTCCCGGGCGATCTTGGCACGCATCCGTTCAGCACCTTCGAGGTCACCGTTGGCGATGAGCGCGTCCAGGGTAGTCCGGTGCATGGCCCGCTCCTTGGCAAGCTTTTCCCGGGCGGCGGCGATTTCGGCTTCAGCCTTTTGTGCCAGCCGCTCTTCAAGGTCCCATCAAGACCGTCACCGTGATCACTCCCCCAGCGATCCATCCTCATCGGTGTTCCGTCCGGACATCTTCTGACCCCGACCCAGTGACGCGTCCACGCAGCCACAAAAAATAACTTGATGGTGCAGCCTACGACGGCAGGGCTTCCTGAAGCCAGGTCATTGCCTCGTCCCGTGACGCGAAGAACCTGGTGGGGCAAGGCAACGATCGTCGTGCCATCGCAAAGTTCGCTATCACCCGACTGACCGGGTTCGTTCCCAGCAGAGCTATCCGGGAGGCGGCGCATTTGGTGCTGAACACAGACTTCGCCCCGGGAGTGACCTGCCTGGTAAGCGTGATGTCGATAAGCAGTGGATACTCGGCACCGTCAGCAATTTCGTTGATGGTTGCCATTGCCGCGTGCACGTCGTCGCCCACCAAAACGGTTCCCTGTCCCCACACCAGCTGAAGAACATCGTCAGTAGTGAGCGCAACCGTTCCTTTACCGCCGGCAACAGTGATCGATGTCATCCCTACCCCCCCAAATAGTTGTAGGCCCAACACTAACCCCACCACCACCAGCAAGTGTAGAAGGGGTGGAGGCGTGGCCCCTCGCCCAGCGTTACGAAACGGACGGGTTCTGATTACCTCGCCCCTGGAGGGTGCCCACGACGGCGGCGGAAGCCGTCTTTCCGCGGCCCGAACCCTGCCCACCTGCATCCAAAACCCAGAAGTTGGGCATAATCAACTCCCCTAAGTCTCCGGTCAGGGTAGAGGCCTGGTCCTGCAGGGTCTGGACTTTCGTATGGCTATGTCGCCGTTGAGCAGGAAGTCATGTTGCCAAGAACTGAGAGACCCAATGAAGAGGTGGATACTCCGAAAACCAAGCCAGGAGGGGGTTAATTGTTGTCTGCTTTAAGTGTGGACACTGTCCACACCCCTTTTGGCAGGACAAACCAGAACCGACCAGACGCACGGCCACAGGCGAGTTCGGATTCGAAAGAATATCCAGCGTGATTTTCAGAAAAGTCATGTCGACACCACAACGCACTCCATGAAGTAGTGAGCGGCCAACAAGTGCCGAATAAACACCACACGAGAGGACAACCAGTGACCCCACAACCTGGCAAGCGGAGCGCCCAATCGCCAGGACGCTGAGCCCGCTCCCCTACCCAGACTTAACAGGCCGAACCCGGCGGCCAGGCACCATCCGGGACGATTAGGCAGAGGCACTGTCAAGCTTTGTACACACGTTAAAGCAAATACCCCCTCTGACGAGGGGGTATGCTGTGCCCGAGGTGGGACTCGAACGGGATTCCAAGCCTTGGGAACACTGGGAAGTGCCGGAAACGTGCGGAATCCGGGCCAGACCGGCGACTGAACGGGCCAGTCCGAGGTGGAAAGTGTGGACGCTGTCCACACTTCCTTTTCTGCCCATTCCTCAGTTCGGCGCAGCACCCACACGTCCAGCCGACCCGTCTTGGCGTGGAGGTCCCGGCCATCGATTACTGCCGGCCGACCTGCTTATCCGGCTCAAGCGACCAGGCGATGCGGTGAAGGAGCGTTGCGAGGCGACCCCGCAGGGCGTCAATCCATAGCGGTCGAGTCTTTTCTGCGTACGGAATGACAGGCGCGTTTGGGAGTGCGCTGGTCGCTGTTTCAAGGGCGCTCTGCGCAGCTTCCTGTCGTGCGAGCAAGAGGGCGAGCGGGTAGTAACTGTTCATATGAGTCTCCAACAAGGGCGAAGGTCGTGTAACCGTGGTTCGTATGAAGGATCTTCGGACCCGCAGGTCCGAGCGCGTTCAGTCGATGCTCTGGCGGCCCAGCTTCGCGTAGACATCCGGGCGTTTGTTCCGCAGGTACATGGCGTAGACGATGCCACCGAAGAACAACGCGAAAGTGAAAGTCATGAAGATCAGTGTGAGTAGGGCTGAACCGCCGATGAGTTCCGGGTAGTTCATGATCGCCAGGTACGTAATCGCACCTAGGAACATCACACTAATGAGCGGTGCGATGATGCTCTTCCAGAGGGACTCCGGCGCGAATCGGCGGCGACGGAGGAAGTAAACGAGCACTGCAAAACTAGTGATGAACATCAGCAATAGCACGGCAAAAGTACCGCTGCCACTGGCAATCGGGTAGAGCACATCGGGTGATACCCCCAGGACAGTGAAAATCACTGTGGCTGCGGCCCAGACGAGTCCAACAGCGAGTGCCGACACGAAAGGCGACTTGTGTTTGCGGTGTACGCGGCCGAGAACCGGTGGCAGCGCATGATCTTTAGCCAAAGCGAAGCTGTATCTTGCCGCAATATTCTGGATCGACAGCATGCACGCCAATACAGACGTAATAAGCAGGATTACTGCTATGTCTGCGAAGGTCTTGCCAACCAACGCCGCGACGGAATCATTGAAGAGATTTACTGTATTGCTTTCTGCTGCTGACTGGACGTTCTCAGGTCCCAGGAAGGCGATGAACGCCCAGGCCGCCACCGCGTAGAAGAGTCCAATACCCACGACAGCAATATAAGTTGCCCTGGGAATGGTGCGGTCCGGGTTCTTCACTTCGTCCCGATAGATGACAGTGGCTTCGAAGCCGAAGAAGTTTCCTACGGCAAACAGCAGCGCCAAGCCCAGCGTTGCGTCACCGAGGGAGGGCAGCGTAAAAACCGTACCCTGCACTGCGTCGAAGCCTTGAGCGGAAAAAGATGCGACGTTAAAGACAATCACCACGGCCACTTCCAGAAGCATGACTACGGTCAGCAGCTTCGCCGAGAGATCGATACGGTTATAAGCCAGCACTGTGGTCAGAGCGATGATCCCCAGTGCGTACCAGTACCAAGGGACCTCGGGACCGCCTAATGTATTGACCACGTAACCCTGAAGCGTCACCCCGAAGAAAGCGGGCGCAAAAAACCCGATGAAGATGTACCCGAACAGCGCAAGAAATGCGCCTCCCAAGCCAGCGGGCTTCCCAAGCCCGGCCGTGACAAATGAGTAGAAACCGCCGGGCCCCTTGACACTACGGCTCATCTTCACAAATCCAACGGAAAATATTAGCAACATCAATGTCACGAGCATGTAGATGGCCGGCGCAGTTTGGCCGCTGAACATGAGCAGAACCGGCAGGGTTCCGGCCACCGTCGCCAGAGGTGAAGAGAACGCAAGCACATTCATGACAAGCTCCCCCACCCCCATACTGCCGCTGAGCCGTGGTTCTTTGGTGTGATGCTTTACCCGCGGAGCATCGATTGTGGTGTTGTTCATGTAGTCCCCGTCACTGAGTTATGAGTTCCGAATCACAGTATCGACGTCGGCTAGTCCGGCCGTGTGCCAGCTTGGGACACCATTAGCAAGCGGACCCCGGCCACTGCTTTCGAGGATGGAACGGGTCAGCCTGACGGTGCGAACGCTCAGCTCATCCATGGACTCGTCGTTTCCGCCCCACCGCCTCGCGCCGTCCAAAAGGGTCAAGATCATTTGGACCGTCTGGCCGGTTAGTTCGATCCCCATCTCTTCAGCTGCAGCAATGTACATGCCCTCGTGTAACTGCACCCAACGGTCGGCATCCCTACGGACCTCGTCGTCGAGGAACCTCGCCACCTTGTCCGCGGCGACCAACAGGTCCCACAGTCCGGGTTCGGGTCTTCGAAGCTGCTGGGTGAGGTGGCAGCGCACGAGGGCAGCCCAGTACTCCTCGGCTGACGTCGCCGTCTCTGCTCCTGACAGGAGGTCATAGGCAAAAGAGTGTGTGAACCATCGGAGCGCTTCTGCGACAATCTCCTCTTTGCCCTTAGGGAAGCTGGAGTAAATACTGGGGGCTTTCATACCGACCTCGCTCCCCAGGGTACGCATGGTGACCGATTCGAAGCCACGGGTTGTGGCCAGCCGCAGAAAGCCTTCCATGATTCGGCGCCGCGCTGGCGTCTGGTTTGACCATTCCCGCCCGGAGAGGAAGTCCCGGACTGCAGCATTGGCCCGCGTGCGCGGTAAGTCACTCATGTCATCCACCCAGCCCATCGACAGTTATGTTCCATACTAACTACCGGTCGTTAGCTTTGCTCCTGCTGGCATGGTGGCCCCTTAGCCACACAGAATCTCCCAAGTGGAAGGCATCGATAGCAGAGCCAGCACCGTAACTGACTCCTCCTATACGGCATTCGTCTGAGTAGCTCTCGCGGCTGGTAATGGTGAGGCCGGCACCCGAAAGCAACAAAGACCCAGGCGGCGCAGCCCGCTTCGATCTGCTCGCTTGAAAGGCCTGGAGCCCGTCGTCGGACAAAGGTATTTCAAGGAGCGCTGAGGCCCCAGGTGCAGCAAACATCTTGATGGTGCGCTTACTTCTGCAGAGGCGCCTGATGAGAGTTCGTTCCGTAGTATCGAAGAGAACACATGCCACCGCCAGGTCCGGCCCGGCAGGGCCACCGAAAGTTATGGGAAGCGTGTGGGTTCTCGGGCAATAATCCCCTGCGTCGTATGCGACTTTGGAATAGGCTGCCGCAAGAATCGGCCGCAGATCCTGAACTCTCATCGACCGCTCGTCGTAGGTCAGAAGGACACCGTCCTTCATCTTTTTCAGACCCACGATTCCGCAGAGCTCAAGAGACTGGACGGCCTCCACGAACTCTTCTACGGGTGGCGCGGAGAAAGCCGGAGCCAGGATCTCCACCAGCAGCGTGCCAGGTTGGCAGGCAATGAATGCCATACCGTCGGGATTGACCATGGCCTCTTGTCTCCTGCAGTGGATAGGAAAGCGGGCCGTAGCGCTTGAACACAGTGCCAGGAACAAACGCTACGGACCGCAGCTTGTTGGGGTCAGTTGCCCCGGGTCGGCCAGGGCCAGGCGTCGGACGTGTCGCGACCCTCTGACACGTCCTGCAAGAGTCGATGAACGGTCCTGCCAGATCGCTTGATTTGATGGTCGCTGCGCTCTCCGAGGTCCGAGTCCGCTGAGTGTGCTGCGGATCGCAGCCACTCAACGTGCCGTCCTTGTGCGAGCTTCCTGTTCATCATCGGGATCAACCCTCAAAAGTAGTTGTGCCTTGTGGTCTCTTCCAGAATCTGCCTTCGGGGCTGGTGCAGATCGTG
This sequence comes from Paenarthrobacter sp. CCNWLY172, assembly GCF_037402035.1. Taxonomy (NCBI): domain Bacteria; kingdom Bacillati; phylum Actinomycetota; class Actinomycetes; order Micrococcales; family Micrococcaceae; genus Paenarthrobacter; species Paenarthrobacter sp. CCNWLY172. The sequence continues at coordinate 58,337 of NZ_JBBEGB010000008.1, read as the reverse complement.
TCAGTTTGAGACACCGTTGATGACCGCAACCTCAGCGCGAGCCGATGCTGGTGACGACGATGAAGACGCCGGCGGCGGCCATCAGGAAGGCTGCTACACCAGGCGGGACGGCGTGGACTCCCAGTATTGTTGCCGTGGTTCGCGGCCGGGAGCCGGGCTTGGACAGATGTTGGCCGACCAAGCGCAGGCCGGCTGCTACCAGAATCAGGAAGATTCCTACGTACTCCATTAGTCCGCCCACCGGGCGCTCAAAGGATCCAGCGCCACGGCCAGATGCTTGGTGGACCGGTCCGGATCAACCTGTGATACCTGCATTGCGCAGCTGAAGCCGTCAGTAAGGACCAGCGCGTCAGTTTCGCTCTTCGCAAGGGCGGGAATGACGGAGTGTTCAGCAACTTTCATGGACATATCGAAGTGTTCGGCCTCAAACCCGAAGTTGCCCGCGACGCCACAGCAAGATGACGATTCCACGAGATCAGGAACTCCCCACGCTTGCAGGACTCGTTTCTGTGCCCCTGAACCGAAGACGGCGTGCTCATGGCAATGAGTCTGTAGCACAGCTGACTCAGGTGGTGGGGTCTTAGGCTTCCATCCCCGTTTGATGGCTTCATCGACAGCCACGGAGAAGGACCTTACTCTTGCCGAGACCCTCGCCGCGGCGGCACCGCCCACTAGTTTCGGACCTTCATCACGGATGGTCGCCGCGCAACTGGGTTCAAGGACGACGATGTCCCGCGCCGTACTGTCGTCGAGCTTGGTGATCAACCTGGAAAGCCGTCGTCGTGCCCCTTCGCGTTGCCCTGTGGAGATCCATGTCAGACCGCAGCAAGCGTCCGGCGTACATCCAACGGATTTTCCGGAGGCCCGAAGTACCCGGGCCGCTGCCGGAACCACCTCGGGCCTGAAAGCGCGGGTGAAGCTGTCGATGAACAAAAGGATGTCCGCGTCTTCCGCAAATTCGGCTTCCCGCACCCGCTTTCGGATCCTGTCGTTCGCCGCGAAAGCCGGGAGTCGTCGTCGGGCGCTGATGCCCAGCCACTCCCCCACGAGCCTGAACGGTCGGAAAGCCGTCCCAACGTTGGCCAAAGACGCAACGCGCGTCAACATCGGAAGCCACCGGGGAAGCCAGCCGATCGCGTAATGCGTAAAGGGACGAATTCGGCCGCGATAGTACTCATCCACCAGTTCTGACTTTGCCTCCGCAATGTCCACTCCTGTGGGGCAGTCCGTGGAGCAGGCTTTGCAGGACAAGCAAAGGTCCAAGGCCTCACGTACTTCCGGGTTTGACCAACCATCCTTGCTGCTGCCGTTTGCCCGTGTTAGTTCCTGCAAGACCCGTGCCCTGCCACGGGTGGAATCCTTTTCATCCTTGGTGGCCCGATAACTGGGGCACATGAACCCGCCGGAGGTGGAACGGCACCTGCCTACGCCGATGCAGGCGTGTGTATTACCCACGAAAGGACTCGCCACCGGGAGCATTTCACGGTTCCCTGAGGAAGGCACGACGGCGTCAGCCGGGAGTGCGGTCAACTCACCGCGGGTGGGGCCCGGTTTGACGACGCCCTCCAGCGCCAGTGAGGCAGAGAAAGGGGCCGGGTGCACGATGATCCCGGGGTTGAGGACTCCGTGTGGATCCCACAGATCCTTGAAGGTCCTGAAAATGCCGAGCATCTCCCGGGAGTACATCACTTCCAGCAGTTCGCTTCGCGCCCTGCCGTCACCGTGTTCGCCGGACAAGGATCCGCCATGGCTGACCACCAACTTGGCCGCGTCCCGGGTGAAGTCACTGAATACCAGGCGTCCGGAGTCGCTGCGCAGATCGTAATCCAATCGCATGTGGACGCAGCCCGCACCAAAGTGGCCGTACATCAGGGCCGAGTAGCCGTAATTCTTCACCAGCGGGAGCAGGTCTGACAGGTAATCGGCTAGCCGCTCCGGAGCGACGGCCGAATCTTCCCACCCGGGCCACGTTTGCACCCCGTCGATCCGCCGCGACGACAGCCCGGCTCCGTCTTCACGCACCCGCCACAGCTTGGCCCTTTCCACGGGGTCAGTGACGATCGCAAAGTCAACCACTCGGCCGTCGGTGTGGAGCTTGTCCACCAAATCCTCACAGGAAGCAGCCGCCTGCTGAAGCCTGTTGTCCGAAAACTCCACCATCAGGAAGGCGCTGCCGCGAGGCAATGACTCAACACTGGCTGCTCCCCGCCTGTGCCGCATGATGTCCACGATCGAAACGTCCAGCCCCTCGATGGCGCTCGGCTTTGCGGACAGGATGGTCATCACGTCACGGGCAGAATCGATGGTGTCGCGGTATCCCAGGCAGAGCAGCGCGGTGGTGAGGGGTTTCGGTACGAGGCCCACCTTTGCCCTCACAACAACGGCACACGTACCTTCGCTGCCAGCCAGTGCGGCAGCGACGTCAAAGCCGTGCTCCGGCAGTAGATGGCCTACATGATATCCGGAGACCTGCCGGGGAATGGTCTGCAGCTCGACCCGGAGTGTCGCCAGGTTCTCTGCCGCAAGCGCCTTCAAACCCTCCATGAGTTCCTCAGCCCGGGCGACCGAGTGAGTGTCAGTCTCATCGACGGCCCGCAAAAAATCGCGCCCCGCCCTCAGGTAGGCGCCATCCGCGGTGACCAGCTCTACTTCCCGCACGTGATTGGTCATCCGGCCATAGGCAACCGAGTGATTTCCGCAGGCGTCATTACCGATGGAACCGCCGACGGTGGCCCGGGTCAGCGAGGAAGGGTCAGGCGCAAATGTCAGCGTCCCGGCGGTTGCCCGCTCAATGTGTGTCCGTAGCTCGCCAAGGACAACACCGGCGTCGGCCCAGACCGTCGCATGGTCGGCGTCGAGGGCTCCTATCGACGTCATGCAGCGGGACAAGTCCATCACCAGGCCGTCGCCAATGGCGTTCCCTGCCATCGAAGTGCCTCCGCCGCGTATGGTCACGGGCACGCGTAGATCTGAACACAACCGCAAAACCGTCCGTACGTCCTCGACGCTCTTTGGGAAAGCCACAGCCGCAGGCCGCACTCGATAATTCGAGGCATCGTAGGAGTACTCAGAACGCCTTCGCGGGGAGTTGTCTACCTCTACGCCGTGGTGTTCCAACCTGCCGAGCAACCGCTTCAGGGGTTTGTCGCCGCTGTCACCATGAGCCATGGTCGTGTTCTCCATTCGTAGACTTCCGCAGGAAGTGTAGGCAGGTGCGCTGCGCGCCGGATTGTGTCAAAACAGGACGGGCACAGCGGATGATCCGCTGTGCCCGTCCGCGTGGTGCAGCCGCCTACTTCAGGAATTCGGAAAGGTTGTCCTTAGTAATAAGCGTGAACGGCAGCGTGTAGCGGTTCTCCACGTTTCCTCCCTTGAGGAAGTCAGTGACCACCTCAACGGCCTTAACGCCTTGTCCGGCAGAGTCCTGGCGAACCGTTGCCGACATCGTTCCCGCCTTGATGTCCTGCATTGCTGGTTCCGTACCGTCGACGCCGACTACTGCCTTGAACTCGGCCGTGCGACCGGCGTCTGCGATGGCAGAGGCAGCACCGATGGCCATTTCATCGTTGTTCGCCACTACGGCGTCGATCTGGCCTGCGCCAAAGCGCTGGAGAGTGTCCTCCATGTTGCGTTTGGCGTCGTCACGGCTTCCCTTCGCCTGGAATTCAGCCACGATCTTGAAGTTCTTGTTGATTTTGCTGTCGAAGCCGTTCTTACGGCGATCCGTCCAGGACGCACCGTAAATGCCGGCGGCGAAGACGATGTTGCCACCCTGCGGAAGCGCCTTGTTCAAGTACTCAGCCTGCATTTCACCGGCCACCGTGTCATCCACACCGATGTAGCTCTTGTATCCAACATCCGAACCTTCGGCGAACTCGGTGGACAGGATGAACAACGGAATGTTGGCGGCGATGACACGCTTCGCCGCATTCTGGCTGGCTTCGCCGTCCAATGGCTGCATGATGACTGCGTCCACCTGACGGGTGAGCAGATCCTCAACCTGGTTGAGCTCGCTGCCTACGTCCTTCTTGGAGTCGGTGATGTTGAGCTTGACGCCCTTTTCATCAGCCGTTTTCTTCATGGCGTCCGTCATGTGGGCCAAGTCCGGGTCCTGGAGATCAAGGACCACAACGCCAATGTTGTAGGACTTGCCTGCCGCTTCTGAACTTCCCGCCGTGCTGTTGCCCCCACAGCCGGTAAGGGTAAGTGCCCCCGCCACCAGCATTGCGGTAGTCACAGCGAGCTTTTGTCGAATTCCCATGATTGTTCCTTTCAGTGGTTCTGATTGCTTGGGGAGATTGTTTACTGCTCGTTGATGGGTGCCGTCAGTCGGATTTCCACCGGTTCAGCAAGACGGCCAGGACGAGAATGATGCCTTGGACCCCTTGCTGGTAGTAGGACGAGACCCCCATCAGGTTCATACCGTTCATGACGACTCCGAGGAGGAGGACGCCGATGACCGTTCCACGGATGGTGCCGACGCCGCCGAAGAGACTCGTACCTCCAATAACGACGGCGGCAATCACCTGCAGTTCGTAGCCAGTGCCGGCTACAGGGGCCGCACCGTCCAGACGGGCAGTGAGGACCAGGCCACCCAGCGCGGCAGTGACGCCACCGATGAGGTACACCGCGAAGAGAACACGTCCGGTGGAGATACCCACCTTCTTGGCGGACTCTTCGTTCCCGCCCACGGCGTAGACGTGGGAACCGAATTTGGTTCGGCTGAGGACGAACTCGCAAATGATGGCAGCGATCAGGAAGATGATGACCGGGACCGGAACCGGGCCGATAAAGCCCGAACCCAGCCATTCAGCGGGGCCGCTGAGCCCTGAAACAACCTGACCGTCCGTCATGACCAGAACTGCCGTGCGGGCAATGGCCATCGTCGCCAGGGTCGCAAGGAATGGCAGGATGGCTCCCCAGACCACCAACGCCGCACTGAGGAAGCCAACAAGCAGGCCTACGGCGAGCCCTGCGATCAGGGGTAGCCAGAAGGCGCCACCACTTGCCGGAGCCAGCAAGGCGAAGGTCATTCCGGCCAACCCCACCACCGAACCGACCGACAAATCAATGCCTGCGGTGATCATGATGAACGTCATTCCCAGGGCGATCAGTCCGATGATGGACGATTGCCGGACGACATTGACAATGTTGTTCAGCGTCAGGAAGTTCGGGGCCACGGCTGCCAGGAAGACCAGAATGACCACGAAGAGAATGATGATGCCGTAGTCACCGATGAAGCGCTTGACCTTGGTCGCCGTCATTCCCTCTTTAAGGTCTGCAGGCCCGAGCTTTGTCTTGAGGTTATCCATTGTGAGGCTCATGAGTGGCTCGCATTCGTCGTGCCGGGGGTTGCCATCGCATCAACCACATCCATCGATGAGGTGCTGCCAATTTTGCGGCGATCTTCTGGGATACCTGCACCGTCATCGATGTAGTCATCCAAGGTGCCGTGCGAGATGAGGTGTGCCACCTGCGCTTCGGAAACTTCGCCAACCCGGAAGCGACCCACAACCTGGCCTTGTCGCATGACCGCGAAGCGGTCGGCTACTGCGAATGCTTCATCCAGACGGTGAGTGATGATGATGACTGCGATGCCCAGGTCTTTGAGCCGTTGCGTGACCTCAATGAGCTTGTCCACCTTGGCTACCGACAAGTTGGCCGTGGGCTCATCCATGATGATCAGCCGCGCATCAAAGGCCAGCGCCCTGCCAATGGCTACAGCCTGGCGCTGCCCGCCGGACAGTCGCTTGACCTTCAGCCGTGGATTGATAGGGATATCCAAGCGTTCAAGCACCCGCTTTGTTTCGAGCTCCATCTTTCTGCGGTCGATGATCCGCAGCAAGGGGCCCAGAATGTTCTTTTGCGGTTCCCGTCCAAGGAAAATGTTGGAACGAACATCCAGGTTGTCCGCCAAAGCGAAGTCCTGGTAAACCATCTCCACTCCTTGGTCACGGGAAGCCGACGGGGTTGGGAATTCAGTCGCTCTGCCGTCCAGCTCGATGGAACCTCGGTCTGGCTGGTACACGCCCGTCAGTACCTTCATGAGCGTAGATTTGCCGGCGGCATTGTCGCCGAGCAGGGCGAAGGTTTCGCCGGGCTGGACATCGATGCTGACGCCGCGTAGTGCGGACACCGCCCCGAATGTCTTGTGTATGTCCTTGAGGGCGACCAGTGGAGGGGTCGCCGGTGGTGCTTCGGTCATCTCATCCTCGTTCGATAGGGCCATGTGAATGATCCGGTGAAACACTTGCGCCGCGGCCAACCAAACTAGGTTGTCTGGCGGGCTGATTCGGGAAGTCACAAATCCCCAAAACCGCGTGACCTCCGCCACACTGCTTCACTTACAAGAACTTTGGCGGATTTGAGATTGGAGGATGTGTGCCACTTTGGAACACGGAATTGACACGTTTCAAAGATAGACTTTATGCAAGAAATAGAGGCTCGTGGATGAGGGATTCATGAGATGCTGCGGGCGGCCTGAAGGGACTTATCCCCAGACGATGAGGCTGTAGCCATCCGCCCTGTGAAAGAGGCGACGCTCACCCACCGAGAGAACCCAAACAATATTCCCATCGGGAGTTCTATCGTCGACGTATCCGTCGTACGGTGGCCAGCCGTGCTTTTGCAGTCTGACGCTGTCACCGGGTTCCACCCATTCCCAGAACCCTTCGGCGGGCGTCCAGTCGCCACGTGTTTCATACGGTGATGCATGACCTGCGCTCATCGCTGCTTACCTGCGCTTCTCGTTGTATTGATAATCAAAGAAGATGCCCGCTCTGGGCCACAGATGTCGTTGCGGGAACATCTGCGGCCCAGGCGGGCGGCCTTATTGCCCGACTAACTCAGGTCCACTGCAACTGAAGCGCCGGTCCGGGCTGACTTTTCGGCAGCATCCGCAAGAATCAGCGCTGCGCGGCCGTCCTCGAATCCCGGACTTCTGGAGGGCAACCCTCGAACAGCGCGGAGGAACTCAGCAACTTCCAGACGGTACGCCTCGGCATAGCGTTCCAGGAAGAAGTCCTGGAAGCGCCCCATGGATTCAACAGATCTGGATCCCCAATGCCGGACCAAACTGTCATTCTTGTTGCCTACCTGCAGCAAACCGGTTGATCCAAAAGCTTCGATGCGTTGGTCATAACCGTAGGCTGAATGGCGCGAATTCATGATCGTGACGAGCTCGTCCTTCGAGCCCCTCAACGTAACTACCGTCGAATCAAAGTCACCAGCCAGACGAATGGCGTCGCTGAATACGTTTGCTCCGTGCGCTGAGACTTCAACGATGTCCGGTATAAAGTACCGTGCCATATCAAGGTCATGGATGGTCATGTCCCGGAAAATTCCGCCGGACTGGGGAAGATAGCTTGCCGGGGGCTCCCCTGGGTCGCGGCTGGTGATCAGCAGGTGTTCCAATGCTCCGATTTCCTCAGCGGCCACGCGACGTTTCAGCTCCACAAAATGCCTGTCAAAGCGCTTGTTGAAACCTAAGACAACCGGCACATCGGAAGCTGCAGCCTTAGAACGAAAGGCGTCCACTCGGGAGATATCCAGGTCGATCGGCTTCTCGCAAAGCACCGGCACCTTGGCGTCGATCGCCCTCTCTACGAGGTCCAAATGTGTTGCAGTGGGAGAGGCGACAATGACAGCATCGATCTCCCCGGAAGCGAACAATTCATCAGGATCGTCAGTCACCCGGCCACCGAATTCGGCAGCCGTTTGTTTTGCACCTTCGATGAATGGGTCACATACCCAGGACAGCGTTGCCTCATCCAAGGTAGCCAGGCTCATAGCATGTACTTGGCCTATTCGCCCTGTTCCGAACAGGCCAACTCTAATCAGTTGCGACATGGAGCATCTCCAAATGGTTGGTGGGAAGCGGGATCTGTTGCTAGTCGATCTTCTGCCGGCCCAAGCGTGCATAGACGTCAGGACGCTTTGAGCGCAGGAGATATGCATAGACAACCCCGCCGAAGAACAAGGCAAAAGTGAAGCTCATGAAAATAGCAGTCATAAGTGCCGAACCGCCGATAAGTTCTGGATAATTCGTAGTGGCCAGATAGGTGATCAGTCCGAGGAAGATGACGCTGACAATCGGCGCCACAATGGTCTTCCAAACAGATTCCGGACTGAAGCGCCGGCGGCGGGCAAAATACACGAGCACAGCAATGCTGGTGATGAACATCAAGAGCAGGACGGCAAACGTTCCGCTGCCGCTTGCGATGGGATAAAGGGCCTCCGGTGCGACCCCAATCACCGTGAAGATAACAGTCGCCAGTGCCCACAAGAGGCCAACCGCCAATGCCGAAACGTATGGCGACTTGTGGCGGGGGTGGACCCGGCCCAAGGCCGCGGGCAGCGCCCCGTCGGCGGCGAGCGAGAAACTGTACCGGGCAGCGATGTTCTGAATCGACAGCATTGAGGCCAAGATCGACGTGATAAGGAGGACTATCGCGATGTCGGCGAAGATCTTTCCAACCAAGATAGTTGCACCGTCGTTGAACAAGTTCACAGTGTTTGCTGCGGCTTCGCTTTGGACTTTGTCGGGCCCGATGAAGGCCGTGTAAGCCCAAGCTGCCACAGCATAGAACAGTCCAATTCCCACCACCGCAATGTACGTGGCACGGGGAATGGTGCGGTCCGGATTCCTAACTTCCTCCCGGTAGATGACTGTCGCTTCGAACCCGAAGAAGTTCCCGACGGCGAACAGCAGCGCCAGGCCCAGGCCTGCGTCTGCTATCCATGGCATGGAGAAGCCGATTCCTTGAACCACCTCACCGGATCCAGTTGCGAACGCTGCGACGTCGAAGACGATGACCACTGCTGATTCGAGCAGCATGACAACGGTCAGCACCTTTGCCGAGAGGTCAATACGGTTGTAGGCAAGGATCGTGGTGATGGCGATGATGCCAAGTCCGTACCAATACCACGGGATGTCGGGGCCATTGAGCGTGTTGGCAACGAAACTTTGGAGCGTCAATGCAAAAAGAGACGGTGCGAAGAACCCGATGAACACGTACCCGAACAGCGCCAAAAGCGCGCCCCCGAGGCCTGCAGGCTTACCTAGGCCGGCTGTGACAAAGGAATAGAATCCGCCTGGCGCCTCTACGCTCCGACTCATCTTGACGAAGCCGACAGAGAATATCAGCAGCATGAGCGTCACCAACAGGTATATGCCTGGAGCCGTGTGACCACTGAAGAGAAGCATGACAGGCAGTGTGCCTGCAACGGTTGTCAGCGGTGAGGAAAAGGCGAGCACGTTCATCACGAGCTCCCCAACGCCCATATTGCCGCTGAGTTTGTGTTCCTGGTGTTGGGTCGGCGTTTTCGTCGTACCTCTTGTTGTGCTTGACATGTAATCCTCGTCACGAAATTTTGAGTGCTGAATCACACTATCGACGAGGATCGTGGAAGCACTGTACCAGCTTGGGACAGGTGTTCCCATGGGTATTCCGGCCTGTCTTACAGAGCCGGAATACCCCATGGAGAGGCTTGATCAGGGCACTTCAGTCACCAAGGCCTGCGGAGCCGGATCGAGTTTTTTCAAGTCCACAACGTCCACAATCGGTTCGCGCGCTTTCCACAGTCCGAGATTCCGGGCAAAGCAATCCACCACCCTTCCGCGCCAACCGATCAAGTCCCCGGAAGCATGCGGTGAGACCAGAATGTTCCGGCGACTCCACAGCGGATTCCCGGCGTCCAATGGCTCATGTTCGAAGACATCCAGGGCTGCCCCGGCCAGGTGGCCGGAATCGATTGAGTCCAGTAGGTCTTGCTCTACGACCACGGCTCCGCGGCCGACGTTGACCAGGCGGGCCCCGGGCCGCATTCGGGTGAAGCGCGATGAGTTGAACAGTCCACGGGTTTCTTCTGTCAGTGGCAACGTCAACACCACATCATCGGCCTCGCCCAAGAGCCGGTCGAGCTCATCGAAGCCTGAGATCTGACCTAGCTGTGTATCGATTCTTGCTGAGCGTCCAACGATATTGACGTCCATTCCAGCAGCACGCAGGAGAAGAACTGTTTCGCGGCCAACTGGTCCGGGCCCCACCACCACGACTTTGCGACCCAGAAGCGGCTCGGTTTCGCGGTGCTGCCACGTCCGAGCCTGCTGCAGCTCGATAGACCGGCGTAGGTCCTTAGTGAACATCAGCAGGACCCCGAGGACCCACTCGGCGATGGGCCGCTCGCACACGCCCCGTGAGTTGCTGACGATGATGTCGCTGTCAATGATTTCGCGGGTCATAAGACTGTCAACACCGATGCTGGAGGTGTGAATCCAGCGCAGTTGACCGGGTCCGACCTCCCGCAGGAGTTTGGTCCTGAAGTCGTTCAGGAACAAGATCTCCGCCCCAGGCTGTGCAGCGCTGAATTCTTCTGCGGTGCGAACCACCACGACGTCTGCTTCGTCTTCCAACCGCTCAAGGGGAGGTAGGGGGCGCCCATCCTGCACTATGGCGATTACTTTCGGTCGTGACACAACTTCCTCTCCCGGGGGCTGTCCTTGAGGAGCAGCCCAGTCGTTCTTCGTATGTAGGGGTATGCCTCGGCTCACCAGCCGCCCTGCCAACCGCTCATCAGGCCATACGGCAAGCGCTGTGGCTCCTCGTCAGGAAGACCCTTCAAGAAGTCGAAGTCGCAGCCTTCATCGGCCTGGTTCACATGATCGATGAAGAGCCGTCCATAGCCGCGCCGGTATTTCGGCTCCGGAAGCTTGAGGTTTGCCAGTCTGCTTTCAATCTCCTCGGCGGGAATGTCCAAATCCAGGCGCTGGTTCTCGACATCCAGGACGATTGGGTCCCCATCCCGAACGATCGCCAGCGGCCCTCCAACGGCGGCCTCCGGAGAAACGTGCAACACAGTGGTACCGAAGGCGGTGCCGCTCATACGAGCGTCGGAGATGCGGACGATGTCGCGGATTCCGCGGCGCAGTAGCCTCTCAGGGATGGGAAGCATGCCCCATTCAGGCATACCCGGAGCGCCGACAGGACCACTGTTCCGCAACACCAAAACCGAGTCTTCCGTAATGTCCAGATCAGGATCGTCGATCCTGCGCCCAAGGTCGTAGATGTCCTCGAATACCACGGCCGAACCCTTGTGCTGCAGCAAATCCTTGGAGGCGGCACTCCGTTTGATCACCGCTCCGTTCGGAGCCAAAGAACCGCGCACGACGGCGATGCCGCCGGAGGCATCAAAGGGAGCCCTGAGAGTGCTGACCACGACGCCGTCAGGTTCGGGGGCCGAACTGTACCCACTTTCGAGGGATTCACCTGTGACGGTAATGGCATCATTGTTCAGCAGAGGCGCCAGCTCCTTAAGTACCGTGGAAATACCGCCCACCTGGAACAGTTGCTGCACCAAGTACTCGCCGGATGGGCGGACGTTGACAATGCGAGGGGTCCGCTGGGAGATCTCGTGGAAGCGGTCCAATGGCAGCTCGTAACCGACTCGCCTCGCGAGGGCCAGGAGGTGAACCACAGCGTTGGTGGACCCGCCCACAGCCATCAAGAGCGTGATGGCATTGTCGAACGCCTCTTTCGTCAATATTTCGCTGGGCTTGGGCCCCTGCGACAGGGCCATCTCCACGGCCCGGCGTCCGGTCGCTTCCGCGGCTTGAGCGCGACGCGCATCTACCGCGGGGATGGACGCCGTACCCGGCAGGCACATGCCGAGGGCTTCGACGAGAGACGTCATGGTAGAGGCCGTGCCCATCTCGCTGCAGTGCCCAGCAGAAGGTTTCGCGGCGGACTCGAGCTCGTCGAAGTCGGCCTCGGTGATCTTCCCGGCCCTCAGTTCATCTGCATACTTCCACGTGTCCGTACCCACACCGAGTTGCTTTCCCCGGAAGTGTGCGGGCTCTTGGGGTCCGCCGGTCAGCATGATCGTGGGAACGTCTGCACTTGCCGCCCCCATGAGCTGGGCCGGCACCGTCTTGTCGCAGCCGCCCAACAGGACGATGGCATCCAGCGGGTAGGCGCGGATGGACTCCTCAACGTCCATGGCCATCAGGTTTCGGAACTGCATTGCCGAGGGCTTCATGAGACTCTCCCCCAGGGAAATGGTGGGGAATTCCAGCGGCAACCCGCCAGCCATCAAGACACCGCGCTTGACCGCGTCCGCCAGCAGCTTGAAGTGGATATTGCAGTTGACCAGCTCCGACCACGAGTTGGCGATGCCGATCACCGGCTTGTCCTTAAGGGCAAAGCGCGAGAATCCCTCCGCTTGGATTGCAGTGCGGTGAACGAATCCAGTGAGGTCGTGAGGTGCGAACCAACGCGCGCTGCGGAGGTTCTTGTAGTTCGACTCTTCCATATCCTTTTAGCTCCTTGCCTTGTTTGGTCTTGATGGATACTTGTTGCGCTTCCTACGCAGCTGATGTGCCGCCGTCGAACGCCATGCTGGTTCCGGTGGCAAAAGTTCCTTCGACCGCCAGGAAATAGATTGCGGCGGCCACCTCGTCCGGATCGGCGAGCCGGTTCAACGGCACAGTGCTCTCTTTCAATCTCCGGGCTTCTCCCGGATTCGGCGCCGCAGCCAGGCCCTCACGCACCATGGGCGTGTCAATCGGGCCTGGGCAAACGGCGTTCACGCGCACAAGGGGCGCGAGTTCCATCGCCATGGCGCGGGTCAGTCCCACGACGCCTGCTTTCGCCGCACAGTAGTGAACAAGCCCCGGAACGCCCATGGCGGCCAGATCGGAGGCCACGTTGACAATCGAGCCTCCGCCGTCCCGGCGCATATGGAGCGCGGCCTCCTGTGCCACGTAGAAAGTGCCGGACAGGTTCGTCTCCAGCACCTCGTGCCAGTGGTTCTCCGTAAGATCTTCCAAAGCAACGTGCCCGGCTACTCCCGCAGCGTTGATCGCTACGTCCAAGCCGCCCAAGGTGTGAATTGCACCCCGGACAGCGTTCTTGACTGCACCGGCATCGGCGACGTCGGCAACCACAGTGTGGGCATCGGCGTCGATTTCTCCGGCCACACGCTGCAGTTCCTCAGAACGCCGACCAAGGAGCGCGACGCGGTGGCCTCGCTTGGCGAAAAGCTTCGCGGTTGCTTCACCGACGCCTGAGGTGGCACCAGTGATGAGGACACGAAGTGGCTGGGTGCGCAGTTCTTGGTAGCGGTCCATCATCGGCGACGGGCTCCTTTTGTTTGCAGTAGCGGACTAGTACGTTCCACTAAAACAGCGCTCGCCTTCCGCCGGTTGTCTCACATTGAGACACAGAGCACACTGTGTTCGTTCCTAGGCTGATCAACAGATGCCGCAATGAGTCCGCGGCACAGCACCGCTGTATAGCGGCAAAGACTAAGGAGCGCTCTTGGAACAGCAGAACCGCATTGGGGTTGGCTTGATTTCGGTCGGATGGATGGGGAGGTTGCATTCCCGCGCCTACTTGGCCACCAAGCAGTTCTTTCCGGAATTGCCCCGGCATCCTGAACTGGTAATCGCCGCGGACCCGGACGATGCTGGCCGCCACCATGCCGAGGACGCACTCGGATACCAGGAGACGGCCACGGATTACCGCAAGGTACTGGAGAACCCGGACGTGGACGTGGTGTCCATTTGTTCGCCAAACTTCCTTCACCACGAGATAGCCCTTGCCACCATTGAGGCCGGCAAGCATTTTTGGATCGAGAAGCCCATGGGCCGCAGCGCCCAGGAGTCCCGTGAAATTGCCCAAGGGGCGGAGGCCGCCGGACTCATCACCTCGGTGGGGTTCAACTACCGGCACGCCCCGGCAGTAGCCGAAGCCCGCCGACTGATCCGGTCCGGAGCCCTGGGCAAAATCACCAATGTGCAGATCCGTCTCCTCACCGGATACGCGTCAGATCCGAGTCAGGTATTCACCTGGCGGTACGAGCAGGCCCGCGCAGGATCCGGGGTACTAGGAGACGTCCTCAGCCACGGGTTCGACCTCGCACAATTTCTCGTAGGCCGCATCACCTCGCTGAATGCCGTTACAGAGACCTTTATCAAGGACCGTCCGCTCCCCGCCGGCAACTCCTCGAATTCCTTCGACATGGGCCAGGCCTCCGACGTCACGCGCGAAGTGGAGAATGAAGACTACACAGCCATGCTGGCCCGCTTTGAAGGTGGTGCGATCGGAATGTTCGAATCCACACGCGTCGCCATCGGCCCACATGCCGAATACATCATCGAGGTCTACGGCACCGAAGGATCGCTGCGCTGGAACTTCGAACGCATGAACCAACTGGAACTCGCCACGGACCGTAGCGGCTACCGCACCATCATGACACCGCCGGCCTTTGGTGAATTTGGCCGTTTCCAGCCCGGCCCCGGCCCGGGAATCGGATTCAACGACCTCAAGACCATCGAAGCCGCGCTATTCCTGCGGTCGGTCGCTGAAGGCAAACAACTGGGCCCGTCCGCGAGTGACGGCTGGTCCGCATCCGAATTAGTGGATGCCTCGCTCCGGAGCGCAGATTCTGGCAATTGGGTGGAGATTCCCGAAGTCTCGGGGAACACCACCTACGGGGCCTAAGTCCCCTTTAGCTCGTCACCCGAACAAAGGAGGCCGGATCACGATGATCCGGCCTCCTTTGTATGGTCTGCTGGCTAGTTGGCGAAGCGGAACAACTTCTTGTTCGCAAACTCCAGCATTCCAACCTTGCCCAGTTCGCGTCCGTAACCGGACTTCTTGACGCCGCCGAACGGTACATCCGCTCCGCTGAGATCGTAGGCACCTACAAAGACCATGCCGACGTCGAGCTGGTCGCCCACGCGTTCGGCGCGCTCAAGGTCGTCACAGATCACCACGGAACCCAGGCCGTAGGGCGAAGAGTTTGCGAGCCTGATCGCTTCCTCGTCACTGCTGACCTTGTAAAGCTGCGCCACTGGACCGAATAGCTCTTCGCTGTAGACGTCCATGGACGGGGTGATGTTGGTGATCACTGTCGGCGTGAAGACGTTGCCCTGGGGCTGGTTGTTGCCCACCAGGATTTCGGCGCCCTGGTCAAGGGCCCCCTGCACCTGGTCCTTCAGGAACTTCGTGGCTGAATCGGATGACATCGGGCCGAAATCGCCGTTCTCGTAGGACTGCCCGGCGATGGCTTGCTTGAACTTCTCAGAGAATTCATCGAAGTACTTATCCAGCACCACGATCCTCTTGGAACCATTGCAGGACTGGCCCGTGTTGCCCATCCGACCCATGACGGCCTTCCGAACCGCCTGGTCCACGTCAGCCGTGTCCAGAACGATGAACACGTCGGCGCCGCCAAGCTCCAGCACACACTTCTTCAACGCTCGGCCGGCCTGCTCTGCAACGATCGCGCCCACTTGTTCCGAACCGGTAAGTGAAACGCCCTGCGTGCGGTCGTCGGCGATGATGTTCGAAATTTGCTGGTGCGTGGCAAACAGATTGACGTAGGCGCCCTCGGGGAAGCCCGCATCCCGGAAAAGCTCCTCCAGCGCAAGCGCTGACTCGGGGCACTGACTTGCATGACGAACGATGACCGTGTTCCCCAGAATGATGTTGGGGATGGCGAACCGAGCCACCTGATAGTACGGGTAGTTCCACGGCATGATGCCGAGAACTACGCCCAGGCCCTGGTAGCGGAAGAAGGTCCGCAAACCATCGGCTACCTCAAGTTCCTCATCAGCGAGCCATTCCTCCGCGTGCTCGGCAAAGGCGGCCGCGATCGCTCCAGAGAACTCTGCCTCACCGGCTGCCTGCGGGAGGGGCTTGCCCATTTCCCGGTTGATGATGGCTGCCAGCGTGTCCTTGCGTTCCACGAACAACTCGGCCAGGCGTTTAGCCAGTGCGGCCCGCTCAGCCACGGTGGTGGAGCGCGACCACTCCTGGTAGGTTGCCTGCGCTGCTTTCAGGCCGGCCTCAACCTCTGCGTCGGTGGCCGCCGGGTACTCCGCGTGGGTAGTTCCCGTAGCTGGATCAATAACGGCAAATGCGCTCATGGTGGGTACTCCTTGTCAGAAATTTCGAAAATGTGGTTTGACCGTAAAAGACAGGGCGGGACCGTGCGTAACGGTCCCGCCCGATGCGGATTAGCGCGCGGCAGGTGGGGTGCTGGCTGCGTAGAATCGCTGGCGGGCACGGCCTTCCAGGTGCTTGGCCGTACCTTGCTGGCTGCCCGGGCGCTGCGAGGTCATGGGCACTCCCACGTCCCAGAATGCTCCGTTGCCGGACAGGTAGCGCCAAGGTTCAACGCGGGCCACGATCACTGCGGGGCCTTCCGCCTCCTTCGCCTCCACAAGTGCCGCCTGGAACTCTTCAATGGTGGAGGTTGACCACGCTGCGCAGCCCATGCTGGCAGCGTTGGCCGCGATATCGAATTCCAGGATGGCTCCATCGAGGCGACCGGATTCGTTGCTGCGTTCCCGGTACTGGGTACCAAACTCGCGGCCAGGGCCACCCTTCGACACTTGGAGTGGCCAGATGCACTGGTGCCCACGGTTGTCGATCACGATGGTAATGATCTTTTGACGTTCCTGCACAGCAGTGACCAACTCGGTGGGCTGCATGAAGTAGGTGCCGTCGCCAATCAATACGTATACCTCTCCGGGGTCGTCGCCGCGGGCGATCCGGTATCCGAGCCCAGCCGGGATTTCATGGCCCATGCAGGAGTTGGCGTACTCGAAGTGGATTTCAGTGCCGTTGGATGGATCCCATGCCTTGTGGATTCCTTCAACCACACCGCCTGAGCCCAGGATGAGGGCGTCTTGGTTTGTGGTCGTGCGATTCAGCACGTCGATCACTTGAGCCTGACTCATGTTCTCGCCCGGGAAGGCCTGAAGGTCGTGCTTGCGGACCTCCAGAGTGGCCTTCCGGGCATCCGCGATGTCGCTGCGGAAGGCATCGGAGGTGCTGTAGCCAACGGCCCCGAGTCGGTCCCTCAATGCCGCAAGGGACAGCTTGGCATCGCCGATAACGGGGAATGAGCCCATCTTGTGGGCATCGAACGAGCCGACATTAAGATTCACGAACTTCACGTTGGGGTTCTGGAACAGCGAGTGTGATGCGGTGATGAAGTCCTGAAGGCGCGAGCCGACAGTGATGACAACATCCGCACCGTCGGCGATTTCATTGGCACCAACGGTTCCTGTCACGCCCAGCGCGCCCACATTGAGTTCGCTGACGGGGCCGCTTCCCTTGCCCGCATAAGTTTCGGCTACGGGGATGCCGAACTCGGCGCTGAAGCGTGCAAGTTCCTCCTGTGCCTTCGAGTACCGCACGCCTCCGCCTGCAATCAACAGCGGGCGCTCAGCGTTCGCAATGATTGCGGCGGCGTCGTGATATTCGTCCTCGACCGCCGGACGACGACGTATGTGCCACACTCGCGGTGTGAAGAAGGATTCAGGGAAGTCGAATTCCGCGCCCTGGATGTCCTGAGGCAGACAGACTACAACGGCGCCTGTTTCCACGGGGTCGGTGAGGACACGCATTGCCTCGGGGAGGGTGGAGAGCAGCTGGGCCGGGTGTGTGATCCGGTCGAAATAGCGGCTGACGGGGCGGAAGCAGTCATTGGCGGAGACATCCCGTTCTACCGGATGTTCGATCTGCTGCAGCACAGGATCGCCAAAACGGTTATTGATAATGTCTGCCGGGAACAGCAGCACCGGGAGCCGGTTGGTCGTTGCAGTGGCGGCGCCGGAAACCATGTTGGTTGACCCCGGACCTGCGGACGCCGTGCAGGCAAGGGTTGCTGCGCGGTTTGAAGCCTTTGCGAAGCCAATGGCCGCGTGGACCATGGACTGCTCGTTTTTTCCCTGGTAGTGCGGGAAGTCCACGCCGTACTCGTCGATTCCCTGAGCCAGACCGACGGAGTTGCCATGTCCAAAGATGCCGTACATGCCGGGAACCAGGCGCCTCCGTTCACCGTCCAGTTCGCTGTATTGGACCTGAAGGTATTCAACGATTGCTTGTGCGACAGTGCGGCGGCGGACGGCCTTGTTGTCGACCACGGTGCCGATGTCAGCAGCGGCTGTGCTAGTCATGCGATCTCCTAAATTCGAAGGTGCGTCGGCATTTGCAAACCGATTCGCCCGAACTTCAGGTTTTCACTGTGGTGAGGCACTGGTGTGTCCCAGTTTGATACGCGGCTGGAATCCAGGCGCATAGACGGTAGCGGGCACAAAACAGCAGCCGACGGCGGCACGTGAGTACCGCCGTCGGCTGCTGTTTTTCGCCGAAGGCCCTTAGTCGAAACGGTACGGCTCCTGCGGCCCGACCGAAGGCAGCGGCCGTGGCCGCTCGCAGGTGCTTTCGATGTCTATGTGCCGGCTCTGTTCCGAGGAGGCTTCGAACGCGAGGAGCACTTCAAGCACGTGGTAGGCGAAGTCTCCTCCCGTGCGCGGCTCCAGACCCTTGCGGATGGCGTAGCCGAACTCGGCCAAGCCGATTCCGCGGTATGCGTCGTCCCGATGGGTGATCGGCGTTTCCCGCCAGTCCCCTCCTCCCGGAGGGGTCATATCCAGGGCCAGGTCACCTGGTTCACCGCGGCGAAGCACGGGTGCGCCGGAGAAGTGGTCCGGGTTTGGTGCTGCCAGTGAGCCACCCGTTCCGTAGATCTCCAGGTGCGGCAGGTTATGGTTCCAAATGTCCCAGCTGACGATCACGGTGGCTGTCGCACCGGACTCGAAGTCGAGGGTGCCGGTGACGTGCGTCGGGGTGTTGATGTGGATGACTTCGCCCTCTTTTCCCGGACGCGGCCGAGTCTCCGAAGATCGCGGCGTGGTTGCCGAAACCCGCTTGACGGGGCCGAAGAAGTTCACCAAGTTGGTGATCAAGTAGGGCCCGATATCCAGCATGGGGCCGGCTCCAGGGCTGTAGAAGGGGTCAACGTTGGGGTGCCAGTGCTCGTAGCCACGGCATGCGAAGGACGCGAAAGCGGCTACGGGCTCTCCAATCCATCCGTCATCAATCAGCTTGCGGCTGGTCTGCATACCGGAGCCAAGGAAGGTAGTGGGTGCGGACCCGACCTTCACCCCTGCTTTACGGGCAGCATCCAAGATTTGGCGCGCTTCGTCCAGGGAGGTCGCAAACGGCTTTTCCGACAGGACGTGCTTGCCCGCGGCAATTGCCTGGAGGGTCACCGGCGCGTGGAGCTTCGGCGGAGTGAGATTAAGGACCAACTCGACCTCGCCATCGGCCAGCAGTTCTTCAGGCGTGAGCGCCTTGGGAACCGAATATTCGGCCGCGCGGGCTTTCACGGCTTCCGGGTTGACGTCGGCGAGCGCCACAACGTTCACGTCCGGGTGGACGCCGATCTTGTCCAAGTATTGGTTGAGAACGTTTCCGACGCCGATAATGCCGACTCGAATGGGTTCCATGTGAATCTCCGTCAGTAGTTGGTGAAACCTTCCGGGGCGAGGACTATACCCCGCCCCGGAATCAGTTGCTATGGCTGGTACTTCTAGCTGGCCAGGCGCGATTCCCGCGTCTTGGCCGTAGCTGTTTCGTCAATGGCGCCGTCGGTAATAACGACGCCATAATGTGCAGCTGCCGCTTCCAGGGAAATCCGCGATTCGCGGTAGTCGTCCAGGACGGCGAGGACGTCGCGTTCCAGCGGGTCACCGTATCCACCGCCGCCCGGGGTGATGGATACGACCTTTTCCCCGGACTGCAGATCGTAGCGACCCACCACGGGGATCTCGCGACGTTCACCGGTGGTGAGATCTTCAACCCAGGTTGAAGGCTCCGTACCATCGTGGCCGCCGCGGACGCCCTTCGGCGGGTTGATCTTGCCCTCAATGCCGTAAGTGAGAGTGACACTTTCTCCGCGGGGTTCCATGGTCACCCGGGTTGCAAGTCCTCCGCGCTGCCTGCCTGCTCCGCCGGTGTCGGCAACCAGGGTGCGTTCGTGAACCAAAATGGGGTAGCGCTGTTCATCTACTTCGACGCTGTCGTGGTACAGCAAAGCGCCGCAGACGGGTCGCTGATACGTCGGCCAACCATCAACGTAAGGTGTTGCCGGGCCGCCGACTCCACCTACAAGAATCTGGTTGACGTAGGCGTTACCGTTGCGTTCGTCGATGCCGGAGATGACCGACTTTGCCGGTGCCTGTCCGGCCGCTCCCTCAGCCGTACCGTAGCCGTCGTCGATTTGGGAGAAGGCGGCCTGGACAATGTTTACCACCCGGTCGGCTAGGTTGGTGGTTCCCGACGAGCAGGAATACGGGTGCTTCGGTACTCCAACGGCGCAGCCGTCGCGCAGCAGGACCTCCACCCGGCGGAAGGTGCCCGCGTTGCTCGGAAGGTTCTCCGGAATGCCGGAGAGGATACCTGCCAGGGCAGCACCCGTGGCCGTGGCTTTCGTGAGGTTCAGGCCGTTGGGCAAGTTGTCCGGGTTATCGCGCAGGTCAATGACGATCTTGCCCTGCTTGGGCTTTACTTCGACGGTTGCCTGCAGGTGGACGCCGTCAGCGGGTGTGCCGGGGAAGGGATCGTGGACCGATGAGCCGTGGAGGACGTACTCGGGCAGTGTTTCGATGGCAGTGGCGGTGAGACGTTCCGAATAGTCGAACCAGGCGTCCACGAAGTCCACCAGGTCATCCACCCCGAACTTTTCGGCGAGCTCGTGGATGCGGCGTTCGGCGATGCGCGATGCGCCGACAGAGGCGAGGTAGTCGCCGTACCACTGGTCCGGAACTCGGATACGGGATCGGCACATGCGGATGATGTCGTCGATGTCCTTGTATTCACGCTGCACTCGAACACACGGGAAGATGAGCGCGCCTTCTTCGTACACGTCCCGGGCCGTGGCGAAGAAGGTCGTGGGCAGCGAGTTGCCGCAGTCTGCCTGGTGCGCCTTGGTGACGGCGGTGAAGAGGTGGCGCCCGTGGACGAAGATCGGAACCAGAATCACATGGTCGGCAGCATGCGAGTTGCCCATGTAAGGGTCGTTGTGCAGGAATGCATCGCCTTCACGAATGTCCTCGTGCAGTTCCACCATGTCCTCCCCCAGTGGTCCGGCGCCGAACACGTGCACAGGGACGCCTTCTGCCGCTGCGAGAAGCTGGTTGTCTGCCGTCAGGACAGCGCACGAGAAATCGCGCGCGGTGTTGATGACGGAGGATCGGGCCGAGCGCAGCAGGCCGCTGGTCATTTCGCGGACAATGCCGTCAAACGCGTTGGCGAGTACCGAGAGCTTTACTGGATCAAATTCGCGCGTCATGGTTACGCCTCCTTACGGGTGAGGTAGATGTTGGATCGTTCGTCGAGCGTGGCGTTCCACTCCGGTGGCACCACGATGGTGGTTGTGGGCTGGTCGATGACAGCAGGGCCAACGATCTTGTCCCGCGGTGCAAGCGTGACGCCGCGGTACCGCTGGGTGCTGAAGCTCTCGCCGCCGAACACGATGGAGTCCGTGCGGTGGACTTCGGTTGCGCGGCTGACCTCTGCTTGCTCCTTGGTGTGCTCGGGCCGTGGGATTTCCACTCGGACGCCCCAGGTGATGATCTCCACCCGGCTGTCCGGATCGTGGGTGCCGTTGCGGCGATCGTGCTCTTCGTGGAAGGCGCGCTCGATGATTCCGGCAGCGTCGCCCGCGGTATCGGGCGCAGCGTCCAGATAGACACGCAAGTCCCAGGCCTGGCCCGGGTAGCGGGCATCGACGAAGTAGGTGATGCTGGGGGCGTCGCCCACGCCGTCGAACCTTTTCACGAAGACCTCGGCCTTGCCCGTTAGATCCTCAACAGCCCGGGAAGCGGAGCCGGCATTGAAGCTTCGGGTGTCGTTGTGCAGCGGTGAGAGAAACTCTGTTGCGATGGGTGCCCGGTGTGCGCCGTATGCGGCGAGAACGCCGGCGGTTGCGGGGATCAGGACAGTGTCTGCTTCGAGGAGGACGCCTATGGCAGCCGCCACCATGGCGCCTGCGCCACCACCTGCCACGATCAACGCTCCTCGGGGGTCTACTCCCTGTTCCAAGGAAGCCTGCCGGATGGCTGTTGCCATGTGGTTGGCGGAAACGTCCAAGATGGCCTGTGCTGCCTGCAGCGTGTCCATGTTCAACGGTCCTGCGATGCGGGTATCGATGGCGCGGACAGCGGCCTCCCGGTCCAGTGTGAAGCCACCTTCGAAACCATCTGCGTCGAGGTATCCCAGTGCGACGCAGGCGTCTGTGACAGTGGGTTCCTCGCCGCCGCGGCCGTAGGCGGCGGGGCCGGGAGTACTACGGGCGCTTTGCGGACCCACACGAAGCAAGCCGCCGCCGTCGATCCATGCAATGCTGCCGCCACCGGCGCCAATGCTGGAAACCGCCACGGAGGACAGACCCGTCAAGTGACCCACAAAAGGCTCACCCAGCCAGGCTTCACGCGTGTGCCGGATGACTCCCTGTTCAACCAGCGACACGTCGAACGTCGTGCCGCCCATGTCACAGACCACCACCGTGTCTCGTTCCGGGGCGGCGGCGGCGCCCACCAGGGGAGCCATGGACGGGCCGGAATTCAGCAACAGTACCGGCCGGTCAAGTACGTCTACGACGTCGAGGACCGCGCCTTCGGAGGTGACCACCAACAGGTCCCCTCCGAATCCGTACTCCTGGAGGTCGGAGCGGAGCTTCCCCAAGTGGTCCGCCATGAGCGGCTTCAGCGAGGCGTCGATCGAGGCTGCCGAAGAGCGGCGGTACTCACGAATGGTTGGGTTGGCCTCGTTGGACAAGGTGTAGGGAACACCAGGCAGGATCTCCTGGATGAGTTCCGCGACGCGCTTCTCGTGGACGTCGTTGATGATCGACCAGAGGAAGGATACGGCCACCGCCTCGATACCTTGCTCCTTGAAGGAACCGAGAATCTCACGCACTTGCTCTTCGTCGAGAGGCACCAGGGTGTCGCCCTCAGCGGAGATACGCTCGGTGATTTCGAAGGTCAGATGACGGGGGATGTACGGCGGCGGGTAGGCAGCCTTGGAGTCAAAAGCATCACGGCGGCCGCCTTCACGCAGCAGCAAGGTGTCGGCAAAGCCGTCGGTGGTCAACAGGGCAGTCTTGGCCACTTTGCCTGTCAGAACTGCGTTGGTGGCGTGCGTGGTTCCGTAAACGATCACGTCCGCATTGCGCAGGACGTCATCGCCGCTCCATCCAACCGATTCGGCTGCCCGGCGGACTGATGCTTCGAAGCCGGTGAAAACGCGGTCGTAGGTGGTCAAAGCCTTACCTACCGCCATATCGCCAGTGTTCGAGCCGACCACTACATCCGTAAACGTGCCACCGGTATCGACGGCGATGCGGTACCTCGCTTCACCTGGCTGTGTCTGTACTTCGCTCATGGGTCTTCTAACTTTCTTCGAGTTGGACGGGTTATATCTGGGGCTTGCCGACGCGATTACGGAGCAGCCCCACCTTTTCGATCTCAATTTCCACCGTGTCGCCCGGCACGAGCCAGACGGGAGGATTCCGCTTGGCACCGATGCCTTGCGGTGTGCCCGTGGCGATGACGTCTCCCGGTTCGAGGGTCAGGAAGCTCGACAGGTAGGAGACGATGCGCGCGATGGAAAAGATCTGGTATTGGGTGTTGGAACGCTGCACTTCGATGCCGTTTACCCGGGTCGCTATGTCCAGCGCCTGCGGGTCTCCCACTTCATCAAGCGTGACAAGCGCGGGCCCCCAGGGAGTCGAGCCATCCACGGCTTTGCCTGCCAGCCACTGCGTCCCTCGGTACTGGAGATCGCGTGCCGTGACATCGTTCAGTGGGGCAAGGGCCGCGACGAAATCAAGAGCCTCGCCCTCGGAGACCTCGCTGGCACGGCGGCCGATGACTATGGCAACTTCACCCTCGAAATCGAGGTTACTGCTGATACGGGCGCCGCCGATTTCGTCTTCCGGGCCAACCATGGTGGAGGCAAATTTTGCGAAGACATCCGGGTACTCAGGAAACGCGCGCCCGGTTTCCGCCACATGGTCTTTGTAGTTGAGCCCAATGCAAAGTACTTTTGTCGGGTCCGGTACGGGGGCGCTCAACCTGATGTCGTTCAACGCGCCGACCCGCGCCACCGGATCCTGCGCGGCAAGACCAGTGATTCCGGCCGAGATTGCAGGGATGCGGTCGCCGTACAGCTCCAGAAACTCACGGACCGAAGTGGTAGCGCCATGGACCGCCTCAGTGGAGCCTTGAAGGAGCAGCTCCAGATCGTAGACAGCATCATCGATCACGACTCCCCCGCGGACCCCTGACGCGTGGAGGTAAGAAACGATCTTCATGATTAGTTCCTGCCTTCCGCAGCCGGAGTCCGGCCCGCAACGGCGAGCACGGCATCAGCCAGTCGGTCGGCAATATCCCCGGCTACGTTCTCATCCATAGGGGTGGACAAGGACAGCAGGTTGGCGGGTGAGCCGAGCAAGCCGCGCTCGTACGAGGCCCACCACAGCTCGTGCTGAGTCTGCTCGTCAACTTTCTCCGCACCAGCGGGAACCGCGCGCAGCAACGAACCGCTTCCGCGTATTTCCCAGCCCGCGTCCGCGATCCTCGCATTCACTACATCCCGGGTGGTGTCACCCAGGTGGTTCAACCGCTTGACTTCCTCTTGGGTGAAGAGGCGCAGGGCAACTGCTCCTGCCGCCATGCTCACCGGGTTGCCTGAGAATGTTCCGCCGTGCGGCAAGCTGCCCGGACGGGTCGGATCCACCTCGGCCATCAGCTCAGCCTTTCCGGCCACAGCGCCGACAGGGAAGCCACCGCCGATCAACTTGCCCGTGGTGAGCAAATCAGGGGAAACACCATACTCACCGCTGAAGCCGTTGAATCCCAGGCGCAGGCTGATGACCTCGTCGATGATCAGGACGATCCCGTACCGAGTCGCGAGGTCCCTGGCGGTGTGCACGAACTCCTCGGAGATCCGGAGAAGACCGGCTCTGTTGGGCAACAGGTCCAGAATGATGGCTGCGTAGGAGTCCGGTGCTGCTTCAACTTCCTGGCGAAGCACATCGACGTCGTTGAGCGGCACTGCGGTGACATCGTTGATCACGCCACGGGTTACTCCACGCTGGTAGGCCGGTCCGCCGGGGACCAAGGCAACCTCAGACGTCCCGTGATAGCCACCCTTGGTGACGATGACTCGTTCCCGCCCTGTGCTGGCCCGGGCGATGCGGATTGCGGACATCACGGCTTCGGTACCGGAGTTGGCGAATCGCACTTGGTCAAGGCCTGGCAAGCGGGACAAGAGGAGGTCCGCCAGTTCCCATTCGTAGAGGTTGGGGATTCCCCAGCTGGCGCCGGCGGTGAGCGCTTTGGTCGCTGCCTCCGTGATTTCGGGGTGCGCGTTCCCGTGAATCAAGGAGGTGAAATTGTTGTTCGCGTCGATCAGTTCATGACCACGGTCATCCCAGACCCGGTAGCCCTCGCCCCGGATGGCGTACGGGCTCGGTGCTCCCGTGTAATAGGTCGAGCGGCCATAACCGCCAGGCAACAGGGGGAATCCGCGAGGCCCCCTGCGCAGATGTGGATCCTCTAAAGGGTGGCTTTGTGTGATGGTCTTCTGGTGTTCTGTTCCCACTTGGTTCTCTCCAGTCTTTTCAGTTCACGAGGTCGATGAGCGGCTGCCCGGTCAGGGCCAGACGGACACGTTCCACGGCACCCTCCTGTAGTGCGCCTGTGGAGCGGTTGGAACGCCAGGCAATGTGAGGCGTCAGGATGGTGTTGGGTGCTGAGCGAAGAGGGTGTTCTGCCGCAAGCGGCTCTTCGGCAAAGGTGTCGATGCCTGCACCTGCAATGTGGCCGGAGGTGAGTGCCTCGGCAAGGGCTGATTCCTCAATGAGACCGCCGCGGGATACGTTGACCACCACTGCGCCCCTGCGCATGCGTGCCAGAACATCCTTGTGGATCAGGTTCGCGGTATCGGCGGACAGCGGCAGGTGCAGGGAGACGACGTCGGAATTTTCCAAAATGTCATCCAGAGACGTCAGGTCCACAAAGCTCTCCGTCACGAAGGGGTCGTAAGCCCGGACCTGTGCTCCGACGGCCTTGTACATACGGGCTACGTGCTGGCCGATCCGGCCCATTCCCAGGACCCCGACCTCGAGTTCGGACAGAACCGGGGTGTCGTAGCCGATGGTCCCGGCCCAACCGAGGTTCTGGATCGAGGCGTTGCCTGACGGCAGACGGCGGGCCAATGCCAATCCCATCGCGAACGCGTGCGAGGCCACTTCCTCCGAAGCGGTGCCCGGGACAATGGACACGGGAATGTCAGCTGCAGTGGCTGCGTCAACATCGATGTTGTCGTAGCCAATGCCATACCTGATGACAGCCTTGCATTTGGACATCACCGGGAAGTCCGCTGCCGTGAGTTTCGCATAGGGGGTGATCATCACAATGTCGGCTTCGGGAAGCCCCTCCCTGAAGGCTTCGACGTCGATAGCCGGGTTGAGTGTGTAACCGAACTCCTTCGCGAGCGCGTGCTCGCGGTCCAGGTTCGGAAAGTGATGGGGGGCCACAAGAATGGTTCCCTGGGCATCGCGGGTCATAGTCGTCGTCCTGTTCGTTGAGTACCCTCTTCATCTGCCGAGCACCCGTTGGAAGGGTGCCGGTGTCCGGGTGATTTCAAGTACAACGCGATCTGGCCGGGCTCATCCGTACCAAATCGAGACACCGTGCTGGGACACTGTCCCAGCCGCTGCCGGCGTCGGTGAACAGAGCGCGAAACAGCCGGCCACTCGTGGTGGCCGGCTGTTCAGCTGTGGTCTCAAGGAGGCTAGAGGTCAAACCCCCGGCTTCGGAAATAATCCATTCTGCGGTAAAGGGTGGAACGGCCGATCTGCAAAGTCTCGGCAGCCAGGCTCCGGTTTCCGGAAGCCTCCTGGAGGGCCGTCCGGAGTTCGCTCAGTTCGGCGTCCTCCAGCCGTGACAACCGTCCTTTGGTCAAGACCCTGTGGAACCCCTGAGGAAGGTCGTCTACGGTTACCTCGGCCCCACCTGCCCGTTCGACGGCATTGGACACCACGGCCCGTAGCTGATCAATGTTTCTCGGCCAGTCAGCGTGTGTGAGCGTTGTCAGAAGCCGGCGGGACAACCTTCGGTCCCCCATCTCTTCTGCGATTGCATTCGCAAGTTGCGGAATGTCCTCCCGCCTATTACGCAGCGGCTCAACAGAAATCTCCAGCACGTTGAACGTCTCGGAGAGTATCAGGGTGGCGTCTGTCGGGTGGGTGATCGTAAATGCGAGCTTGGTGGTTGCATTGCCACGAAGGTTCCGGGCGAGCTCGGTCGCTTCGCTTTGGGAAAGTTCGTCAGCATGTTCAACAATCAACGTCGATGGCAGCTCAGTGGATACGCAGTGTGTGACATCCCTTAGTTGGGGATTTCGGAGCGCGCCACCTCTGGCGTCTACTACCAGGTGCTGGCCACGTGTTTCTGCGATGGCGCCGGCAAGCCGGCGCTTTCCGCTGCCAAGCTCGCCGATGATGACGACTGAACGCTCCTGCTCCACGGCCTTGCGTGCAAGATTCAAGGTGCGCTTGAATCCCATGCTCGTCCCATCGAGATGCTTCAGGAGACGGTCCCCGGCATCAGGCAGGGAGGTCTGCGGCTTCACCTCGACGATTCCAGTCTTGCCCCTGCGTTCTTTGGTAGGCGAATGTGGACGGACCACCACGATTGCCCCGACATTGGCCGCTGACAACGTCACTGGCAAGACTTCCAAGGTGGACAGCCCAGGGCCTTGGAGCGATACCTCGCAATTCAGTTCGCGCCCTGAGGACATCACTGCTTTCGCATACCCGGAGATGACTGAGACGTCGCTGTCCTCCAAGGTCCCCGTCGCCGTCGCGTTGAGGAGGGAGTTCTTGCCGTCAAGGGCAATGACTGCACGGTTGCCACGGCGACGGGAAATCCTCAAGTATTCGCTGAGCAGCGCCCGCTCCTTCGACGACGTCCTGACCTCAATGTCACGTTCTATTCGGGAAGCAACCCCCTCTAACATCAACAAAGTGGACGACGGTTCCAGTGAAGAGACGCGGTTGGCAGGCAGAGTCAGGCCGATAACAGCCCGAACCCTGTTATGGAACGGATCCCGAACCAGAGAAGCGAAACACCAGTTGCCCCGCATGTCTTCGCGGAAGTGCTCCTCCGGTGCAAGCCAGACGCCTCGGCCCTCTTCCAAAGCGAGTCCTTCGCCGTTGCTGCCGCAGCTCTCCTCCAGCAGCGAGTATCCTGCGGGAAAGCCGTCGTCGCGAAGGAAGTCCGCTTTGACCAGGACTCCATTGGGAGCGGTCAGGTTGACGTAGCCACCCATGTCGGCAGCGACTTCGTCCAACTTCTGCAAGTGAGGGCCCGCAGCACCGATGGTGTACTCGTCTACCCGCCCTTCATCAAAGAATCCCCGATCGGCTACGGCATCGACGCCGGCGGCACGGCTTCTGTACCAGGACCGAGCCACAATGGGCCGGATCCCGGTGAGGTCAGCATGGGGCTGCATCAAGAAGAGTTCGCGTACCCGGTCAGTTTGGCGCAGCGACTCGTGTGGCAGCCCAGGAGATAGGACTTCGGCGGAGGCCATGTCAAACACGTTCCTTCGTGGACTGGAGAGTTTCAGGAAACGACGGCGGTGCCGCCGCGTCGGGAAGCGAACCACTTGCTTCCCCAGCGCTGGCTGGTCGGGCGGAACGCCTGTTCCGCCTGCCAGCTTGGGTCGTTGGCGGCGTCGTCTTCCAGCGCCTTGGCGCGGATGTAGGCGCCAACCATGCCCGATAGGCCGCTGCCAAGAATGACGGTGTTCTGGTGAGTCCTGTGAGTCCCCCGGCTCGAATCCTCGATGTTCATGATTCGGTCCTTCCGCTCTGACAGTGATGAAGGCGGAGTCAGCGGGAGCTGCTATGCGCCTCTTTCAGAGTACCTAACTAATGGTCGTTAGCCAAGAGTTTCTGTAGAGTTGGACTGAAATTTGAACTGGCCTTCCGCCGCGATCAACCGAGTACTTTACGCCAGACTGTTAGGGTCAGATCATGAGCAGCACGTCCTATAAGTCCGCCCGCGACACATTCGCCCACCGCTTGGAGGAATGGGATTGGGCTGGCCAGGGAGCATCCAGGCGCCACATTCTTAAGGCCTTCCTGGAGCTGGCAATCGCCAACGGGTTCAGCTCCGTGTCGATGCGCACCATCGCCAATGCTGTCAACATCAAGCCGCCAAGCCTCTACTCGCACTTCCCAAACGGCAGGGACGAGATCGTGGCGGAATCACTGCGCTGGCACTTTCACCAATTCGGCCTGGCACTTCTCGAGGCCGTTGATCACGCGGAATCGGCAGCGGACTTCTGGGACGCTATGGTGAGGCTGCATTTCACGCGACAAGTGAGGCTTCCCGAAAGCAATCTCTGGGACCTGCTAGTGGCCACTGACAGAATGGCCGCGATTCTCCCCTCGGAGCTGCGCGCCCAGGTGAACGACTGGGTCTCCCTGCATGAAGACATGTACGCGGCGGCCGCGCGAGACATGGGCTACACAAACCCCGAAGAAAAGGTCCGGATTGTGGTGACCCTCCTGGAAGGAGCAACACGCTGGGCGCCGGACGAGTATGACGACGCAGAGCTCGAATCCATGGCAGACAAAGCCGTGGTGCTGTCGCGAACGGTGTTGGGCCTGGAGCTCTGACCCAGTCACACGCTAACTTTGCTTCAGCGAACGAGTGTTCGGCCCCTCACTCCATCAATGTGAACGTGGACGCAATCGCAGTCGCCCGGACAGCCCCGCCGGGTGACAATCCTTCGAATCACCCCTCCCATGAACACGTTCCTTAGGTCATGTTGCGCACAGCACCCCTACCCATGAAGAGGTGTAGGCCAACTACGACCTACCGAACGCACCAAGACAGGATCACATACCCCCAGTTCGGAGCAGGCGGAGGGCTCACCAGCCACGACCCTGAACCCACTCCCCCACAAGAAAACAGGCGACCCGCGGCGCCAGGCTCCCCCCGCGGCCAGTGTCAGAGGGACCTGACCAACCAGAATGTACACACTTAAAAGCAAAAACCCCCTCTGACGAGGGGGTCTGCTGTGCCCGAGGTGGGACTCGAACGAGATTCCGGGCCCTGCAAACACTGGGAAGCGGCGGAAACATGCGGAATCCGGGCCGGTTCGGCGGCTGTACGGGCCAGTCCGAGGTGGAAAGTGTGGACAACGTCCACACTTTCTTTTTGGCTCGGTCGACACGCCTCCGAGGCATGACTCATTCCCGCAGGTAGAACAGATTGCACGCCGGCCGATCTCCATCTGCCCGAGCAAAGAACACCTCAACACACTGGGGCTTACAGGTTCCATATTGACGTGCGCTATCGATGGGCCTTGAAGCAAGGGATGCAAGGCCGGTGTATCGTTCAGAGGCTTTTCGGCGCACTGGAACTGCCGGTGTGGTCAAGGACCGATAGCTAGGGTATGAGAATGCCTTTCCCTTGGAGCCTGCCCTCTTCAAGTTCCTGATGCGCGCGGCAGGCGTCCGATAAGGGGTATTGAGTGCTTACAAGGACCTTGAGTGCATTGCTCCCAGCAGCAGTGAAGATCTCCGAGGAGCGCCAGCGCCGCTCGACGGGATTTTGTAAATACGATGCCATGGATGGCTGCATGAGGGTTATTGACTTAGCGGCTATCGTTCCTTGCAGATTGACGGGAGGGACAGGACCCGAGCGTTGGCCGAACGACACCAAGGCGCCGCGAACAGTGAGCGAGGCAATTGATTCAACAAAGGTGTCCCTACCGACGCAGTCGTACACGACATCGACCCCGCGTCCATCGGTAAGGTTGCGGACGTCCGTGTTGAAGTCGGCGCGACGGAAGTTTTGATCTGCTCCGGCTTGCAGAGCGAGGGCTTCCCTTTGGTCCGTCGGCGCAGTAGTTATGACCCGGGCGCCCTTCGCCTTGAGCAGTTGGATAAGGAGCAAGCCCATTTCGTCTCCGCCTGTGTTGACCAGTGCCGTGTGGTGGCCGCCGACAGCAAACGAGGAATTTATCAAGTAGTGGGCAGTCAGCCCTTGGAAAGTTAGTGCGGCCGCGGTGACATCGTCGACGTCATCAGGTATTGGCAGTGCTCTTTCCGCGTCGACCAGGACATATTCTGCGTAGCAGCCGACGCTTTCTGCCGTGGCTATGCGATCGCCTTCGCTAAATCCCTCAGACCCTTCCGCTGCTTGTACGACAGTTCCTGAGGCTTCCGTGCCGGGTATGTAAGGAAAAAGGGCCTTGCGCGTGCCTCTGCGTTCAAGGGTGTCTCTGAAGTTAATCCCAGCAGCGGCCACCCGCACCAGCAACTGCCCCCGCTGAGGAACAGGGCGTGGAACCGTTAGATAGTTCAATACTTCGGGCCCGCCGGCGCGGGTGGCAACGATTGCGTGTGGCATAGCGTCCTTGGTAGGGGTTTCAGTTGGTTTCGGCCGCCTGCAGGTTCAATGCCACGTCGACGATCATATCTTCCTGTCCTCCTACATAGCCGGCTTTGCCCACTTCCTGGAGGATCTGCCAGGCCGGCACCCCGTAGCGTTCTGCTGCCCGCTCTGCATGGATAAGGAATGAGGAATAGACCCCGGCGTAGCCTTGCATGATTGAAGCACGGTCCATGACGGGCATGCGGGTGATGATGGGTTTCACAATGTCTTCCGCTGCGGCCATCAGACCCTGGGTGTCTACGCCCGTCGAGATAGTGAGCCGATCGAATGCTGCAGCAAGTACTTCCGTGGGCGAATTGCCTGCCCCTGCTCCCAAGGCAACAAGAGTGCCGTCGATCTGCCGCGCACCGGCGCGTACAGCGAAGACCGAATTGGCGACGCCGAAGCTCAGGTTTTGGTGGCCATGGAACCCTACCTGCGCATCGGCACCGAGTTCGGTCACCACGGCCGCGACCCGATCGGAGACATCTTCAAGAATTAGGGCGCCGGCTGAGTCGACGACGTAAACGCACTGACATCCGGAATCCGCCATGATGCGGGCCTGCTTGGCGAGTTCCTCGGGACTGGCGCGATGGGAGAGCATGAGGAACCCTACGGTTTCCATGCCTAAATCCCGTGCGTGGGAGAAATGTTGAGTGGAGATGTCTGCTTCGGTGCAGTGGGTCGCGATCCGCGCAACTGTTGCGCCGACGTCGTATGCCTGGTTGAGGTCGTGAATGGTGCCCAGGCCCGGAAGCATGAGCACGGCGATCCTGGCGCGTTTGGCTTCATCGACAGCGGCCTTGATGAGTTGCAGTTCCGGCGTCAGGGAAAACCCGTAGTTGAAGGACGAGCCACCCAGGCCGTCTCCGTGGGTCACTTCGATCACTTCGACGTGGGCATCGTCGAGTGCCCGGACTACGCTTCGTACGTGCGCTTCGGTGAATCGGTGGCTCATGGCGTGGGAACCATCGCGCAGGGTGGTATCTGTCAGGCGGATGCTGGAACCGCTGTTTTCGGTAGGGCTCATGACTGGCTCCCGGTGTTCTCGGTGGAGGCGGTGACGAGCTCAGACTCGTCCATCTTCTCGGCAAGGAGGTCTGCCGTGCGGGTTGCAGCCGCAGTGATAATGTCCAAGTTGCCGGCATATTCGGGTAGGTAGTCCGCGGCACCTTTCACCTGGACCCACACGCCCACCCTGCCGGCACCATTCCAATCGTCGCGGGCGCTATCGAACTGTGGATCGATACGCAGTTCGTAACCAGGAACGAATTCGCGGGTTTTTTCGACAGCCTCGCCGATTGCAGCCCGGATCCGATCCTGGGTCGGGCCCGGTTCGGCCGCTTCTGCCGGTATGGCGCAGTAGATGGTGTTCCTCATGATCATGGGTGGCTCTACCGGGTTGATGATGATAATTGCTTTGCCTTGCTTGGCGCCACCGACAACCTGGAGCGCCTCTGCGGTAGTTTCCGTGAACTCATCGACGTTGGCCCGCGTGCCCGGGCCAGCAGACTTCGACGCTATGGATGCCACGATTTCCGCATAATCCACGGGGACTACCGACGAGATCGCGGCGACGATCGGCGTCGTCGCCTGGCCGGCGCAGGTAATCATGTTGACGTTCATAGTGTCGGTGATTGATTCCAAATTAACTACCGGGGCGACGTAAGGTCCCACCGCGGCAGGGGTAAGGTCGATGGCCCGGATGCCCGCCGCCCGGTACTTCGGGGCATTCGCCGCATGGGCTTTAGCGGACGTACATTCAAACACGAAGTCCGGTTTGTCCTCCTGCGCCAGCAGCCACTCGACTCCTTCTGAAGAGACTGTCACGCCGAGGCGGGCTGCACGGGCAAGGCCGTCAGAGTTGGGGTCGATGCCGATCATGTATTTGACTTCGACGTTTTTCGAGCGTCGCATGATCTTGAACATCAAGTCGGTCCCGATGTTGCCTGAACCGACAATTGCGGCGGTCTTCTTGGCCATGTGGGTTTCCTTTGATTGGTAGCCGTTGTTATGCATGGGCTAGGTGAAGTGGATTGTCAGGGATCCAAGGTCGCCGAAGTCGGCGGTCGCGCTGCTGTCAGCAACCACCGGAAGGGCCTTGGTGAATGATCCCGGGAGAACAAGGTGTCCGGCTTCCAAGGCAACGCCTTGTTCTCCCAAAATGTTGGCCAACCAAACCAGCGCCAGGATGGGGTCACCCATAACAGCCTGGCCAGTACCGGTTTCCACCGGATGGTCGTCAATGCGCAGGGTGCATTCAACCTGTTTGAGTTCGTCGACGCGGATATCCAGCGGCGTCCGGCCAACTGCGATGGCGCCGCAGGAAGCGTTATCCGCCACGGTGTCCACCAATCGGATATTCCAGTCAGCGATGCGTGAATCGATGATTTCGATCGCAGGGTAGACGGCTTCCACGGCATCAACTGCTTGCTGGTAGGTGACACCGGGGCCTTGGAGTGCCTCTTTGAGCAGGAAACCAAACTCTGGCTCAACTTTTGGAGAGATGAAACTGTCGCTGGGGATTTGTGCTCCGTCGTGATGGACCATGTCTTCGAAGAAGAAACCGAAGTCGGGCGAGTCGACGCCAAGTTGTGCTTGCATGGCTTGGGAGGTCAAGCCGACTTTCCTCCCGGCGAGAACCCGACCGGCTGCCCGGTGTTGCTTCAATTGGTCGGCCTGAACCTCGTACGCATCCTGGATGGTCATGGCGGCCAGCCGGTCACGCAAGGGTGGCACCGGGGCTCGGGTAACTGTGGCGGTAAGCAGCTCCTGGGCGAAGCCCTGCAGGACCTCTTCCCGCCGCTGCCCGGTCTTGATGGTTGTATGCATTGTTGTTCCTATCAGAGCGTGAAGACTTGCCGGCTTGTGGTTGTTGGGGCAGCTGGAGGATCCATGGACGGTCCTCGACTGGCTTATCTATGGCCCGTGGGGCTCAATGCCGGCGTGGATAGGTTGTGCTGCTGCGATTCCCTGTCCCATTGGGCTGCTGCAGTGCCCTCTTCTCTCAGCACGGTCTTCCGCACTTTGCCGTTTTCGGTTTTCGGGAGGTCCTGAACAATGCGTATGAAGCGCGGGATCGCGTACTTCGCAAGCCGAGGCTCGCAAAAGGCTTCGATGTCGCTGAACTCCAGGGATTCCTTGGTGACGATTGCAGCCATGACTTCGTCTTCACCGAGTTCGGAGTCAACGGCGTAGACTGCGGCTTCGCTGATCAAAGGGTGTTCGAGAAGGACGTGTTCTACTTCGGCTGAGGATATGTTCTCGCCCCTGCGGCGGATGACGTCCTTGATCCTGTCCACGAACCGCACCCAGCCGTCTGCTTCCACCACGACGCGGTCCCCCGTATGGAACCAGAGGTCCTTCCAGGCCGCGACGGTGGCTTCGGGCATCCGATAGTAGCCAGTGGCGAAGGCATGGGGTTGGTCGCTGCGCAGCAGCAGCTCACCTGGTTGTCCGGCGGGAACTTCCAACCCGTGCTCGTCGACGATGCGGGCACTGAAACCGGGCTGCACTCTTCCCATGTAGCCGGGCCTTTGCTCGCTCCGGCTGGAGGCCACGATTGAGTTGGTTTCGGTTGAACCGTAGCCGTCCATCAGGGTGATCCCGAACCGATCGCGGAAAGATGCCAACAACCCGGCAGGTGTTGCCGGCGCGAGCGCGGCGACCACTCCGTGCGCCCGGTCCAGTGGAGTAGGTGGTTTGCTGGCGAGGATGCTCACCATGGCACCGAGCAGATACGTGAATGTCGCGCCTGCGCTGTGAACATCCGACCAGAACCGCGAGGCCGAGAATCGGGGTCCCAGGACGTATTCGGCACCGCTGACCAATGCCTGGCTGAACGCGTTCAGGGCGTTTGTATGGAAAAGCGGCAAACAGGTGTACAGAACGTCTGCCTCTGTGATTTCAAGCTGACGAGAGACATTTACGCCCCACCAGTAAAACTGCCCATGCGGGCATTGAACACCTTTGGACACTCCGGTGGTACCGGAAGTGTAAAGGATCGCTGCCGTGTCCCCGGGTAGTACGGGCGCAGGCTCAACAGGGGAAGTTGCCTTGGGCAAGCCCGTGAAAGGGTAGCGACTGTCAAGGGCTGAAGCTGCTTCGTCAAACAGCCAGATCTGCCGCAATGCAGGAAGGTCCGAAAGCCTGTCCACATGTTCAAGCAGCGTCGACTCCGTAACAAGGAGTGATGACTCGGAATTGGCAAGGATGTGATGGAGCTGTTCTCCTCGTGCGGCCGTATTGATGGGAACAGCAATTGCTCCCACCCATGCGCACCCCAGGATGAGATCAAGAAGTTCGATGCGGTTGCTGGACATCAGCGCGACACGGTCACCCGGGCGAATACCGTGCTTCAACAGCACTCCCCCGGCCAGGGCCACAGCTTCGAGCATTTGCCGACCATCGCGTCTAACGGAACCGCAACGCAAGAGCGGCGCGTCCGGGTGTTCTTGTGCCCGGTCCATCAACAGACCGGGAACCGTCATGGAGGCGGCACCTGAACCTGCACGGTAGGTATCTTCGGACATGGTTCTCCTAAATTTAATATCTCTGGAAAGGTACGTAGCCAGCCAGCGCCGTCTCTTGGCTGTCCGTATTGGTGAGGCTGATACGGTCGCCCGCCCTGGCTGTCCCCCCAAGAATCCGGACGATGAATTGAAGGTCCTCCGGGCAGACAATGGTGGCTGTTTGCTGCCCGTTGGAGAGCAGTGTGACAGTTTCAACCACTCCAAAATCGATGTCATCTTCGATGAAGGAGGTGTCGGAGCAGTTGGAGCAGATGAGCCGGAACGGGAAGTAGGCAGCCCGGCAATTGGCGCATCTTTGGAATACGGCACTCATTCGGCGGCCTCCAACACTGTCATGTTTGCGCAGGCGCCGTAGCGGTACAACACCATGCCGTACCCGCTTACTGCGGCAAGTCTCGCTTGCACCTGCCTGGCTCCTCCTTGACCCCGCAACTGCCGTGTGGCCTCGACCAGGCCATGCATTCCGCCAGCTGATCCCGCCTGACCGGCGGAGAGCTGCCCTCCTGAAGTGTTAAGGGCGAGTTCCCTGGATTGAATCCGGGCCCGGATAAAGTCCGGGATGTCCGCGCCATCAGTAATGGCTCCCATGTCCGCGAGCTGCGCGACGACCATGGCGGGATAGTCGTCGTAGACACTAATGACATCCATATCCTGCGGAGAGACACCTGCCCTCTCCCACGCCAACGGTGCGCAAATCCGCAGACCGGTGACCAGACCGTCACCCTTCTGGTGGTCCGAATTATAGGACGCAGTGGTTGAAAGAACTCTCACCCGGCGGCGCCCACTTGCTCTTTCATCTGCAACCAGCACAATCGCATCGGCACCGGTAACGGGGGGTACACAGTCAAAGCGGCCCAGGGGCGTTGCGACCATCGGCGCATCGAGGTACTGCTCAAGCGTCAGCTTCGCTCGATAGACCGCCCCTGGATTCAGAGCCGCCCATTG
Source organism: Paenarthrobacter sp. CCNWLY172 (assembly GCF_037402035.1). Classification (NCBI taxonomy): domain Bacteria; kingdom Bacillati; phylum Actinomycetota; class Actinomycetes; order Micrococcales; family Micrococcaceae; genus Paenarthrobacter; species Paenarthrobacter sp. CCNWLY172. Next base: position 21,539 of record NZ_JBBEGB010000008.1, on the reverse strand, counting down.
CCGCTGGGCCACGGCAATGCGTCCATAGTCCTCCCGAGTCAGACCAAACTTCTCCATCTGGCGGGTAGTCAGCATGGCAAAAAGCGCGTTGGGACCTGACATCGGCAACGGGGTCAAATGGTCAGCCGTGGCCCGGTTGTACTTCGCAACGAGGTTGGCGAAGGCGCCATGGTCCATGAGATCGCCCGCAGCGAGTACAACAACCGAGGCATCGCCCGCTTCGATTGCGTGGACTGCGTGCTGCAGCATGTTCCCGGCGCTGGCACCACCGTTGGTATCTTGCATGAGCCACGTCAGCTTCAGACCCATTCTCCATGCGAGGTCGATAGCGTGGTCTGGGTCCAAGGTAAAGCTAGAGACTGCGAAACCGTCGACGTCGTTGGGGGAAAGCCCGGCATCTTTGAGCGCGCGGCTCACCGCGTCAACGAGTGTGCCCGATGTTGTGGTCCCCGGTTGTGGATGCCGCGTGTACGGAGATTCGCCGGCGCCGATGATGGATACTGCCATGTCTGGTTCTCTTCTGTTCAGTTGGGTGGAGCCCACGGAGTGCCACAGTGGGGGCTCCACTCGGAATGGACGAGGCTAGCGGCGGCCGACTCTAATGTCGTCGATGTGCTTTTGGGTATCCGTAGGGGATGTTCGGTGCTGGCCTACGTTCCTGGAAAAGGCCAACGCAATCAGTGTGATGGCAGCGAGGCCGATCGCGTACAGGGCAACCGGCGTTGAGCTGTTGTAGGTCAGCAGGAGTGCGGTAGCGATGAATGGTGCCAGTCCGCCGGCAAAAACAGCTGCTACTTCGTGGCCCAGTGCCATTCCTGAATAGCGGACTTCGGGGCTGAACAGTTCGTGGAAGAAGGCGGGCTGGGCCCCGATCATCGCGGCGTGGCAAATTCCGTTTCCGATGAAGTAGGCGAGAACAATAAGGCCTGGCGAGTTCGAGTCGATGAGCCAGAAGAAGGGGAAGGCCATGAGTGCCAGTGCGGTGGCCCCAATTGCGTAGACTTTTCGGCGGCCGATCTTGTCGGATAGATGCCCAAAGAAAATGATGGTGCAGAACGCAAACAGCATCGAGAGCATGACGCCCAACAGCAGCGTTCCCCGTTCGACTCCCACATGCACACCGTAAACAAGGGAGAATGACAGCAGCAGATAGGAGCCACCGTTTTCTGCCATCCGGAGCCCCATGGCGACCAGGATTTCCTTGGGGTGTGTCCGCAGTGCCGCCAGTACCGGCAACGCCGCCCGTTCGCCGTCGTTCTTGACCTGTTCGAATTCTTTGGTCTCCGGCAAGCGGAACCGGATGTACATTCCCACGCCGAACAACAGGATGCTCAAGAGGAACGGCAAGCGCCAGCCCCACGCCAGGAATTGTTCCTCTGGAAGTAGCTGGGCGAGATAGAAAGCTGCCGAGGCGAGGACAAATCCGAGGGTAACGCCGCCCTGGCTGAAGGCCGAAAACAAGCCGCGGCGCTTATCCGATGAGTTTTCGCTGATGATCAGAACGCCGCCGCCCCACTCACCGCCGGCAGCGATGCCTTGGAGAACACGCAGAACGACCAGCAATATGGGGGCCCAGATGCCTACCTGCTGGTACGTGGGCAGCAGGCCCATCAGGAAGGTGGCTATACCCATGATGGTCAGGGTCAACACCAGGGCCGTTTTCCGGCTCACCCGGTCACCGATGTGACCGAAGAGAATCCCGCCAAAAGGACGGGCAGCGAACCCAACCGCGAAGCCTACGAAGGCTCCCAAAGTACCAACAAGCGGGTCAGTGCCGGCCGGGAAGAACAGTTTTCCGAATACGATGGCAGCCGCCGTCGCATAGAGGAAGAAGTCGTACCATTCGAGCGAATTCCCGATGAGGGATGCAACGATATAGCGCTTAATTCCATGGCTTTTGGCGTCGCTGGCGCCTGGGGCTTTTTGTGACATGAGCGTCTCCTGGGAAAAAGGGGGGGGTTAGGGGCGAAGATCCACGACAGCGGGGATCCTTCGGGTCAGCCATCAAGCACTGGCCGGTGTTTCGTTGAAGGTCCGGACGTCAGCGTCGACGTCCATCCCGAGAAATTTTTGTGCGTTACTGCTCAGGATTTGACTCTGTTGTTCTTGAGTCAAGAAGGCAGACTTTCTGATGAGGTTTCCCGCGGGCCTTTCGCCCAAGGGGTAGGGGAAATCGGATCCCAGCATGATGTGCTCGCTTCCCATGACGTCGGTAAGTAGCCGCAAGGAGGCGTCATTGAAAACTACTGAGTCCACGCTGAACCGGTTCAGGTAGTGAGATGGTGGGAACTCGGATGTGGCGATGAGGTCCGGACGCTGGTGCCAGGCATTGTCCATGCGCCCTACCCAGTAGGGAAAGGAGCCACCTCCATGTGCAAAGCACAGGCGTAGGTGGGCGGGGAGTCTGTCGAAGCCACCGCCGAGGATGAGCGACAGTATGGACAAGTGTGTTTCCCCGGGCATGCCCACTAACCAACGCGCCATCCATCGATCGAGCCGGGGTGAAGTGGGCATGTCCCAAGGGTGCACAAAAACGGCGGCGTTCCGGTCTGCGCAGTGTTGCAGGAAGGTGATGATGCCTTCATCGTCCAGGTCACGGTCGCCCACGTGGTTGCCGATTTCAACGCCTACGTGGCCGTTCTCCAGTGACCGGTCAAGTTCACGGCACGCAGCATCCGTGTCCTGCAGTGGCACCTGGCAGAAAGGGATGAGGCGTTGGGGTGCTGGATCACAGACCTCCAACGCCAGATCATTGAAGATCCGGCTCACTTTGACCGCTTCTTTTGGATCGCGGGCGTAGGAGAAGAACACTGGGGTGGGTGAGACAACCTGTACGTCCACACCGTCCGCATCCATGGCGGCGAGCCGCTCTTCTGCGGCCCAGGCATTCGAGCGGAGGGGCCGGAATTCAGCGGAGCCCAGCATGAGCATCGCTTCCCGTTCCGAATCGCTGCGAAGCCACGGCCAAGGCCCGTTTGCGCCAGTTTCCTGGGCAAGGTCGGGCCACCCGTTCGGCACGTAGTGGGTGTGGATGTCGATGGTTGGTGAAGGGTTGGTCACAGGGATCTTTTCCTTAGATGCGTTTTCAGGAGAGGTTGCTTAGCCCCGGCCGGGGTGGACAGCCCCGCAGTTCTTGCACGTGCGCGCGGAAACGTCGCTGGCGTAGAACTTCTCGAATACGGGCGGCAGGTCTTCCACGATGTCCCGGACCTGGAGTTCGACCTCGTGAATGAGGTCGAAACACTCAAGGCAGTACCACTGGAACTTCTCCGTGGTTCCTTCCTCCCGGATGCGCTCAATCACGATGCCGATGGACCCGGCTTCGGGTCGCTGGGGTGAGTGGGGGATGTTGCCCGAGAGCAGCCACATCTCGCCCTCCCGGACGTCTACCCGCTTGATGCCTTCGTCTGTGACGACGTTGACATGCATGTTGCCCTTTACTTGGTAGAACCACTCCTCGTAGGGATCGACGTGGAAATCGGTGCGCTGGTTCGGGCCGCCGACCACCTGGACGATGAAGTCATCGACCTGGGTCCACATTGCTTTGTTGTTTACCGGCGGCTTCAGTGAGGCCTCGTTTTCGGCCAGCCACTGCTGGAAGTTGAAAACGGGAAGGATGCTTGTTTTGTTGGTGCTTGTGGTCATTGTCCTGCTCCTTGTTGTTCCAGTTGTTGTGTTGATGTTGTCGGCGGTTGCCTCCTGTGGGCTATCGCCTGGATTTCGATGAGAAGGTGTGGATGTGGAAGTTGGTGGACGGCGACGGTGGTGCGGGCCGGCCCGTCCTCGTCGAAATACTGTCCGTACACTTCGTTGTAGCCGCCAAAGTCATTCATGTTGACGAGGAAAGCAGTGACTTGAACGACGTCGTCGAGAGAGGCGCCGACGCTCTGGAGAATGCGTCCAATGTTCTCGATGACCGCTTGGGTCTGCGCACGAATGTCGAGGTTCGTGGTGCCCAGTTCGTCTGCTTCAACACCAACGAAGGTGTTGTCCGGTCGTCTGCTGCTTGTCCCGGAAACGTAGATCACGTCACCGGCAGTCTTGACGTGGGGAAAGCGGCCACGGGGCTTTGCCATGTCCCCTACAAGTTTCGCCCCGCTCATGCGTCAGCTCCTGCCGTCTCCAGTTCAACGCTGCCAATACCGGCGACGATGGCCGTGATGGTGGACCCTGGTGAGAGTGGAACGGCAGCAGTTGCTGCGCCTGCCAGCAGTACTGCACCGGCCGGGAGCCCGGCTCCGTGGCGGCGGTACATCCGGGCAAACTCCCGCAGTGCGTTCAGGGGGTCACCGAGGATAGCCGAAGTGGTCCCTGTTTCGGTGATGGATCCGTCGACAAGCAGTGTTACCGTCCGGCCGGCAAGATCGTCCGTAAAGGTAACCCACTCGCCCAGGACGTAGCGACTAGCCGAGGTATTGTCAGCAACGACGTCAGCGAGACTGAACGAGAAGTTGAGATAGCGCGAATCGATGATCTCAAGCGCGGGTGCCACTGCGTCCACGCTTGCAATGATCTGCTCCTCCGATGCATCTGGCGGGACGGCCTGGCCGAAGCGGAAGGCGACTTCGGGTTCAACGCGTGGGTGAACGGACCCGTCAAGCCGAAGCCGGTCGCCGTTGTGCACTTCCATGGTCGAGGTGAGGAATCCAACGATTACTTCCTTCACGCCCATCTGCGCCATCTTCGCCTCGCTGGTGAACCCCAGCTTCGCGCCCGTAAGGTGCTCTCCCCGCGCCAAGCGAAGGTCCCGCAATTCGGCCTGTACCTCATAGGCAGCGTCAAGCGACAGCACGTCGCCGAATTGATTTATGGCGATACCTTTACGTTCGGCCTGATCGAGTCTGCGCGCTATCTCGCTGATTGGTGGGGCTGGGTGGGTTGCGGTCATCGTGTTGCCTCGCTCAGGTTTACGCACACGTTGGTGGGTTGGGTATAAAAGTGGAGTGAGTGGGTACCGCCTTCGCGGCCGATACCGGACAGACCGGCCCCGCCGAAGGGTGAGCGCAGGTCGCGAAGGAACCAGGTGTTGACCCATGTAATTCCGGTGTTCATGCGGCCAGCAACCCGGTGTCCTCTCTCCAGATTGGTGGTCCAAACAGAAGCAGCCAGGCCGTACTTGGTGTCGTTGGCCAGGCGCACGGCCTCTTCCTCGTTGTCGAAGGGAATCAGGCCCGCGACGGGGCCGAAGACTTCTTCGCGCATCACGGGTGCGTCGTGACTGAGCCCGGTCCAGAGTGTCGGTTCAATCCAAGCGCCACCACTGAGTTCGTGGCCCAGATTGGGGATCCCACCGCCCACAATCGCCTCACCGCCTAGCTGCTTAGCGCGTTCGAGGTATGAGAGAACTTTTTGCCTGTGAGTAAGGGAGATCAGTGGTCCGGTGGTGGTCCGGGGATCCATGGGCTGACCGAGCGTCAGGCCTCTGGCGCGCTCAGAAAGTCCAGCTACGACATCGTCAAAGATGGGACGCTGGATGTAGACCCGCTCGGTGCAGAGGCAGACTTGCCCGGTGTTGGTGAAGATCGACCGGGTGAGCCCGTCCACAGCAGCTTCGAGGTCCGCGTCTGCGAAAACAAGTGCAGCATTCTTACCGCCGAGTTCAAAAGAGACCGGGCGGACGTTGGACGCCGCCGCGTGCATGATGGCCGAACCAGTGGACGACTCCCCTGTAAAGGTGATTCCGTCGATGCCTTCATGCGTGGTGAGGAATTCGCCAGCCGATCCTGGACCAAAGCCGTGGATCAGGTTGAACACGCCATCGGGTACGCCGGCCTCGGCCATGATCTCAGCCAGGAGGGTCGCGGACGACGGCGTTTCCTCCGATGGCTTGACGATCACCACGTTGCCGCAGGCGATTGCGGGAGCCACTTTCCAGGTCAACAGCAACAGAGGCAGGTTCCACGGCACTACTACGGCGACTACGCCCAGCGGCCGGCGCAAAGCGTAGTTCAGGGCCCGTCGGCCGTCGGGAAGTTCGGTGAGGAAGGAGTCCAGGCCTTCGGCGGCGATGATGTCTGCAAACGCGCGGAAGTTGGCTGCTGCACGGGCTACGTCGAGGTCCCTGGCAAGTGCTTCCGGTTTGCCGGTATCGGCGATTTCGGCGGCGAGCAGATCGTCGAATCGTGCTTCGATGCGATCCGCGATACGCCGCAGCAGGGCTGCGCGTTCATTGACTGTGGAACTCCCCCAGCGGCCTTGCAGTGCGCTCCGACCGGCCTTAACCGCCATGTCAATAGTGCCGCGGTCGGCCTCGGCAACGTGGGCGACAACGCTGCCATCGACGGGGCTGATCTTTTCAAAAGTCTTGTCGGCGGCGTCAAGGAAGGCTCCGCCGACGAAGTTACGCAGAGTAGGAATCGCCATGATGGGTGCTTCTCCCGGTTCGTCGGTGTGGGTTGTATCACCAGTCTGCTAGACGCAAACCATGTCCGTCGAATGCCTTTTCGGGTGCAAGCCATGTCCATATGGGCATATCATCATCGGCATGGACATCAGAACCTTACTGAATGGCCCCCTGAAGATCCGTCATCTGGTCTTGGTCTTAGCTATCGCCGATCACGGGACAATCGTCAGCGCCGCCAGACACCTGTACATCACGCAGCCCGCGGTCAGCCGCGGTTTGCGCGAAGTTGAGGATGCCCTCGGGGCGCCTCTTTTCGAAAGGGGCGCCCGCGGGGTCCGCCCCACACCATTTGCCGAAGTCTTCATCAGTCACGCACGGGCAGTGGTCGGCCACCTCCAGCAAGCGACCCAGCACATAGCAGAGCTGGCGGACGCCAGCGCCGGCTCAGTGACCATCGGCACGTATGTCGCAGGAGGCAACCTGCTGCTGCCCAAAGCGATTGCGCGGCTAAAGCAACAAAGGCCACATGTCAGCGTCCACGTCCACGAAGCAACTCCTGATCGATTGACCAACGGACTGGTCGCGGGAGAAATCGACATAGTCGTTGGGCGCCTTACCCCGCATCCTGACGTTCCTGAATTGCAGCAGGCGGCGCTGTACCATGAGCCCTTCGAGGTCGTGGCACGACATGGTCATCCTGTTTTTGAGCGGGGCGAGACCGCCTTGAACCAATTACGGAACTACCCGTGGGTCATGCCGGTAGCGCAGACGGCACTGCGCGGGGAACTCGAGAGCGCCTTTGCCCGTGAACGCCTGGAACTTCCCGAACAACAGGTAGATTGCTCCTCTACCATGACGCTTCGTGCCATCGTCGCCGAAACGGACTTTCTTGCGCTCCAGCCGCGCACTATCGGCACCGCCGATCCCCTGCTTCGCATTGTCGGAGCGAGAATCAAAGGCATCAGTCAGACGGTTGGCGTGACCACTTTGCAGGACAGGCTGCCGAGCCCGGCAGTGGTGTTGATGCTGCGCTGTTTTGAACAAGTAGCTGTCGAAATCCGGAAGACCCTTTCGGCTTCCTGATGGCGTGACCTCATCCGCAGCTATGCCTTATTCAGGCTCCCTGACTGAAATAGGCATTAGCCAGACGAGCCCGTCGCAGGCAGCATTTTCGTATAGAGCTTCCAGCAACCAGAACCAGAGGTACCAATCAGATGCGTGTTTTTGAAAAAGTGGCCGAAACGCTGATAGGGCTTGGCGTCCGCCAAGTCTTTGGTGTTGTCGGCAGCGGCAACTATGACGTGACCAAGGCCCTCATTGCCGGCGGCGCCACGTACGTGGCGGCGCGTCACGAGGGTGGAGCCGCGTCTATGGCGGACGCCTTTGGACGAGTAGGCAGCTCAGTCCCTGTAATCTCCTTGCACCAGGGATGCGGGCTGACAAATGCCATTACCGGCATCGCGGAAGCCGCGAAATCCGGCACACCAATGCTGATTCTCGCCGCCGAAGTTGCGTCGTCGGCTATTCATTCCAATTTCCGCATCGAGCAGAGCCATCTGGTTGAATCCGTTGGAGCCGCCAGCTTCCGTATCTCCGGGGAGACTGCCGCCCGGGACGTTGCCCTTGCCTACAGGACGGCAGTAACGCGCCGCATTCCTGTGCTGATCAATCTCCCTTTGGACATCCAAAACTCCGAAACCACCGAAGAGTATGCTGCCTCAGTTGCCAGCGGGGCCTCCCTTTCAACGGTGGCCGCACCAGTTGCCGAAGACATCAGCCACCTGGCCGACCTCATCGAGCGGTCGAATCGTCCCGTCATCATCGCCGGCCGCGGAGGGCGCGGTGCCGGACCTCAGCTCCGCGATCTTGCGGAGGTTTCGGGAGCTCTTTTGGCAACCTCGGCGGTCGCACGCGGGCTGTTCAATGACGATCCGTTCTATCTGGACATTTCCGGTGGCTTCAGTACACCGCTGGCGGCTCGCACCATCCAGGACTCCGACCTCATCATCTCCTTTGGTTCTGCATTGAACATGTGGACCATGCGGCACGGCGAACTCATTGGCCCGGCCACCACTGTGGTGCAGGTAGACGTTGATCCACTGGCACCCGGCAAGCACCGGCCCGTGGATTTCGGCGTCTTGGGCGACGCAGGGCTTACGGCAGCAGCAACAGCCAGCGAGCTCCGCAGCCGCGGTTTCTCCCGTGTTGGCTACCGAACCGAAGAGATCGCACAAGCCATCAAATCCGAAGGCCGATGGCAGGACGTCCCTTACGAGGACTTGGGCGATGGAGAGCGCATCGATCCCCGGACCCTCACCATCGCTTTGGACGGGATGCTCGACAAGGAAAGGGTGGTGGCCGTCGATTCGGGCAACTTCCTCGGATATCCCAGCGCCTTCCTTGATATTCCTGACGAGAACGGGCTCGTCTTCAGCCAGGCCTTCCAATGTGTGGGGCTGGGTCTGGCCAGTGCAATCGGGGCAGCATACGCACAGCCGGACAGGCTCCCGGTCCTCGGCACCGGAGACGGCGGCGCCCTGATGGCGGCAGCGGAGATGGAGTCCGTTGTGAGGCTGGGTATCCCGCTGGTGGTCATCGTCTACAACGACTCTGCTTACGGAGCGGAAGTACACCACTTCGGCGAGGACGATGACGCTCTGGGGCTTATTACTTTTCCCGACACCGACTTCGCAGCCATCGCGCGCGGTTACGGCTTTGCAGCTCAGACCGTGCGGAATCCCGAGGATTTGGAGCCGGTGCGTCAGTGGCTCGACGGAAGCCGTGACAAGCCGCTGCTCATCGATGCAAAGACCGTCAGCTTCGCGTCCTGGTGGCTTGAGGAAGCATTCAAGGGCCACTAATGCCGATTAAAGCCACTAAGGAAGGGCACCACATTGAGCACACAGGCATCACACATATGACCAACACAACACCAACGCCGGATGTGCTGGCCAACCTGATTGAAGGCCTTGCCCAGGGAAGCATCCGCGTCATCGACCTGACAACGCCCTTGACCCCTGAAACTCCGGCCCTGCGCTTGCCGGCACCTCTGTCCAACGTCATCGATCTCAGTCTCGAAGAGGTCGCGGCATACGACGAACGCGGACCGATGTGGGCGCACAACAACATTCACGTGGGCGAACATTTTGGCACTCACGTTGACGCGCCCATCCACTGGGTCAGTGGGAGGGAAGGACGGGACATTTCACAACTGCCACCCGAAAGACTCGTCGGCCCCGCCGTTGTGATCGATGCGACCGCTGAAGCCGCTGCAGACCCCGATTTCCTGCTTGAGGTCCGCCACATCAAGGCTTGGGAAGCCCGGTACGGCAAGTTGCCCAAGGGTGCATGGCTGCTTTACCGCACAGGATGGGATGCTTTCGGACACAACGAAGCTCTTTTCCTCAATGCTGACGAATCGGGTCCTCATACACCCGGCGTCTCTGCAGAGTGCGCGCATTGGCTCGCTGAGGAGACCGACATTGCCGGCTTTGGTGTCGAAACCGTTGGGATCGACGCCGGTGCAGGCATCAGCTTGGAGCCGCCTTTCCCCATGCATCATTTCCTTCTCGGAAACGACAAATACGGGGTCACATCCCTGAAAAACCTGCACCAGTTACCGGCCGCAGGCGCTTTCATCGTCGTCACTCCCCTACCCATCGTGGGCGGAACGGCGAGTCCGGCCCGTGTCCTGGCGTTCATTGAAGAGTCCAGGCACGGAGCAACTGCCAAGGACGGCCCAATCGAAGGAGAATGATCTCTTGATTCATGTGGAAGGCGCCGGCGGGCTTCATGCAAGGGCAATTCGATGATGCTATATCCCGCATCTGAGTGGCACCGCTTGGACGGGGTCCCCGTAGAGATAAGGCAGCGGGGAGCGTTGGTCCGCGCTGGAACGGTGGAAGCCGTAATGCCCGATTCAAGCATGATCTGGGTGGCAGCGGACGGGCCTTACGGGCGTGAATTGTTCCTGGCCGCGGACAACTACGAGGTTTGGCTCGAACCAGGCCAGCTCGTCGGCGAGCTTCGATACCGAATGACCGATGACAATCTTTATCCGCCCAGATGGCGAGATCGGCCCCAGCGGCGGGGCGCCATTGCGTCCGTGCTGACTTTGCCGAGTGATCCCAACCAAGACCACGGAGGACAATCATGACCGAACGCAATATCAACGCCCGGGCAGAGAAATTGAAGGCTCTGCATGAGGCACCGGAAATCCTGAGTGTGGTTAACGTGTGGGACGCCATCAGCGCCTCGACCATTGCAGCGGTGCCCGAAACCAAGGCCATTGCCACCGCCGGGCACTCGATTGCCGCCGCGTATGGTTACGCCGATGGAACCATACCGCTGGACGTCGCGCTGGATGGGGTGAAAAGGATCGTCAACGCGGTTGACCTTCCGGTCACCGCAGACCTCGACGACGGCTATGAAGACCCAGCCGAAACCATCCGCCGGGCGATTGGCATCGGCGTCGTGGGCGCCAACGTCGAAGACCGCCTGCGTCCTTTCGATGAAGCTGTCGCCCGGGTGAAGGCGATCGTCGACGCCGCGAACGGCGAAGGCATCCCGTTCCAGCTGAACGCGCGCACCGACGCCATTGCCAAGGGCGGCGACCGCCCGATCAAGGACAGCATTGAGGACGCCATTGCCCGTGGGCGCGCCTTCCTGGATGCAGGAGCAGCGATGGTGTTTGTCCCTCGTGCCCTTACACGCGACGTTATTGAGCCGCTCGTCGCAGGCCTCGGACACGGCAAATTGTCCGTGATCGGCGCACCAGGAGCGCTTACCGCAGCGGAACTCCAGGAACTCGGCGTTGCACGCGTTTCCTACGGCCCCTTTCCCCAGCGGGTCGCCTTGCGCGCCCTTCAAGATCTCGCCGCCGATCTCTACGGTTCCGGCGTCATCCCCCAAGACACCCCGGCCCTGAACTAAACCAAACCAACCGGTCCTGCATCACGGGCGGGACCGGTCAGGGGGTCGGATCGCATCTCGAAAGCTGCCGCCTCCTCATGCCGGGGACGGGCTTCTATTTACACGGAAAGCTAAATGGCCTTCATCTGTCTAAACGCCCCGCGGGCCATATCTCGCAACCCAATCCAGGACGTCCAGGATGCCCATCTTCAGCGTGGCTACTCCATACCAGGCGACATCGATCAGTTCCCGCCTGTGACTGTCAGTTCAGAATGGCGGATTTCCACCAGGCGGCTGGCGGCTTTGACTCCCGATTGAGCAACCCCTCACAAGACATGCTTCAGGACATTGAGCGTTCGAGGCGACGGATGGTTGTGATCTTAGAATTCACGAAGCAAGGGCACGAGGAAGTTAAGTCGATGTCAGTAAGTCTGCGTGATTTGTCCGCTGAAGGTAGTCGATGACAGCATCACGACTCTTTTCCAGGCACACGATTCTGTTCTCCACAACGCGTAGTTCTTGAGCAAGCTCCTCCGCCAGAGCCCGATTGCCCACTGTGGAATGACGTTGGGTTGCTGGAGTTTCGATATTCAGCACGATCTTGATCATCCTCGTCGACAGGCCGGCCGCTATAAGAGCCCGGACGTGACGGGCATGCTCGATCTGCTCTTCAGAGTACTCGCGGTACCCGTTGGTCGAACGGGATGCCTGGATGAGCCCCTGTTGCTCGTAGTAGCGGAGCATTCGAGTTTGGACACCCAGTTCCCTGGCGACATCACCAATCTTCAACGTGAACACCTCTTCGCTTCGACCACAGACTTGACCTTGACACTAATGTCAAAGTTTACGCTAACTTTCATACCGCCCGCTGATCCGCTCTTACGCGGGTCTCATCGGTCACGGGAAGAGAGACAACCAGTCTCTCGCATGAAATGGAGGACAGGTGCACCGTCGCGCACGTCAGATGTGCGCAACGTGAGCGTTCGGGGTTTAGCGCTCGAACGCTGCATACGCGTGACGGCGTCCTCCACATGAGCAATGGCTGTACGAAGCGTGAATACAAGTAAGGACTCTGCGCTAATGACAAACGAAATTCCGTCCGCCCGCTCGCGGGACATCCTCATCATCGGAGCGGGAGAACTCGGCATGCCCGTCCTGCGCAATGTGGCACGCCGGGCACGGGACGTGGACGGCTCATCCGTCAGTGTGCTCCTGCGGGCGAGTGCTATCGAATCCGTTGCGACGGATAAGCAGCGCGATCTCGCCGAGCTCCGAAACCTGGGCGTAAGGATTGTCCAGGGCGACCTGGTCAAGAACACGGTCGATGAACTTGCGACGATCTTCGCAAACTACGACACCGTGATCGGTTGCACGGGCATCACTGCCGGACTTGAAACGCCTATGAAGGTTGCACAGGCCGCTCTTCAAGCGAAACTTCCGCGCTACTTCCCCTGGCAGTTCGGTGTTGATTTCGACGTGATCGGCCGGGGAAGTCCCCAGGACATCTTCGACTCGCAGCTGGACGTGCGGGATCTGCTCAGGTCCCAGAACGAGACCGAGTGGGTGATCATCTCCACCGGAATGTTCATGAACTACCTCTTCGAGCCAGGCTCCGGGATGGTCGACCTCCCTAACAACACTGTCAACGCCTTGGGCAGCGTTGACACAGCTGTCACCGTAACGACCCCCGAAGACATTGGCGTACTCACGGCCGAGATCCTCTTTGCTGAACCACGTATCCGCAACGAGATCGTCTACCTTGCCGGTGACACCATCACCTACGTTGACTTGGCGCGGACCCTTGAATCCGTGCTTGAGCGTCCGTTCCGGGTCGTGGAATGGACAGTGCCTTTCCTGCTGGACGAGCTGGCCAACGACCCGGACAATATGACACGAAAATACCGCGCCGTCTTTGCCCAGGGCCGAGGAGTGGCCTGGCCAAAGGACGACACCTTCAACGCGAGGCACTCAATTCCGGTCACCACCCTGACCGAGTGGATCAAGGACAACATCGCAGCCTGACAGCAAGACGGACTGGCAGATGCTGCCCCCTATTGCCCCGGGTCTGGGCTGCCTATTTGGGGCGGCCCAGACCCGGGGCAAACAGTTCGCACCAATTGGCTCAGTTTGCAGGGCCCGTGAAGTCCGAACTTCGGCTGGTTATCTGCTATCCGACTCGTGGAGCGAGTTGTCGCGGCCATCAACTGCACGACCTGAGCTATGTCGACGTGGTGGGATTTTTCATACCGATTCACCCGAAGCGACGTCGTGACCCTGCTGGGCGGGCCACTGAGCAAGCTCGACTTATCCAGCTTCCAGCGCTCAAGGCCGATGTACTTCAGCAGAGTTGGCTGCAGGGCAGTTCTGGACGTAGGGCCCCGACGGACGTTTTGGCGTCGACAATGTCCACGCCCCCCTTGGCCTTACTAGGCTCGCGATCAGTCAAGGCTCTGAGCTACAGCACTCATGGTCGATTCCCGAGCACCGAGATCGCATCCAGGCCGCATTGCTCGGCCAACATGTGAAGATCCGTAAGAGTCTGTTTCGGAAGGACCAATCCACCCTGCTCGCGGTGCAGGACGTCATTGCGGTCCTCTATTTCCCCGGGGTAGAAGATCTCTGAAGCGCCCTGGGCCAAAGGCGTGGCCTTGACGTCCTCGATCAGTTCGGCCACTTTGGCCTGGAAGTCTTCCGGGGATCCGAGCGTCGCGACATCGATGGCAATGAACATGTGCCCGCACCCGCTGGCCTTGTCCGCCATGTAGGGGCCATTGACCCCTTTGCCGACCTGGCTGCCCGTGAGGGCACCGGAGAGGATGTCCATCATGAAGGAGATGGCGTATCCCTTGTGGCCGGCCATCGGCAGGATGACTCCGTCCACGGCTGCGGCCGCGTCCGTTGTCCGGGCACCTTCCGGGGTGAGCGCCCAGCCGTCAGGGATAGTTTCGCCGCGCTGGCGGGCCAAGTAGATCTTGCCGCGTGCCACGGCGGTGTTGGCGATATCGACGGCGACGGCGGAATCACCGTAGGGTGCGGCAATCGACCAGGGGTTGGTGCCGATCAGCTTTTCCCGCCCACCCCAGGGTGCCATTGCCGGGGAGGCATTGGTGGTCAGGATTGCAACACACCCATCTGCGGCAGCCCGACGCGTGTAGTACATCGCCGTGCCGAAGTGGTTCGAGTTCCGGACTCCGACGGCACCGACGCCGTGGGCCTTGGCGCGGGCCACGGCTTCGGTGCGGGCGCGTTCGGTAAGGACCTGGCCAATGCCGTCTTTGCCGTCCAGAAGCAGCAGGGCTCCGGTGTCTACCAGGGTTTCGGGTGCTGTTACCGCTTTCATCGCGCCTTGGCGGATCCGCTCCACATACCAAGGGAGGCGGAGAACGCCATGGGATTGATGGCCCCAGAGGTCCGACTGCACCAGGCTGTCGGCGACAAGATTGGCGTCCTCCTGGGGAACTCCGTGGGCGCGGAGGATGTCGGCGGCAAGACCGACGATTTGCTGAGGGATCAAGTCCTGGCTGACCTTCGGTTGCGTAACCGGCATTGGTTTGTCCTTTCACGTGGCAGACGACCGCTCCATTGTCGACTCGTCTAGATGTACACATCTATGTATACAATAACACGAACAACCATCATGCAGAAGGAGAAATCCATGTTCAGTCTCTGGGTAACACTGGAAGTCACCCCCGGTGGGCGCGAGGAATTCCTGGCGGCGATCGCCGAGAATGCGCGTGCGTCAGTGCGGGATGAGGAGGGCTGTTGCCGGTTTGATGTCATCGAACTGGGAGACATCGGGTCTAACCGGTTCGCGTTCTACGAGGTGTATCGCGACAAGGATGCGTTTGACAACGAGCACAAGAGGGCGCCACATTATTTCGCCTACCGTGACGTATCAGCAAGGGTTGTTGTTCCGGGCAGCCAGGTCAATATTGGTGGCGGATTGCTGAATACCTTCACCTGGGTGGAATAGGCCCTAGGAGACCAAGTCAATGTCCCGGCCGCGGTTGTCACGCCCGGACAGCAACGCCTTGAAAATTGCCTCGTCCACGTGGACCAGATGAAGCCGCAGCGCGTCGGCAGCGGCGTCAGCGCCTCCGTCGACAATTGCCTGGCACATAGCACGATGCTCCGCGATGGCATCCAGCAGGCGGCCTCGATCCGCATGGGCGATGCGTCGCAGCCGCGCCGTGTGCGGCCTCAGCTCCCGGATGGCGCGGGAGAGATGCGCATTGGGTGTGCATTCAATGAGGGTCGTATCGAAAACCTCGGCCAGTTGCCGATACTCGGCAATGAAGGCATCAGTGGGTTCTTTGGTTGCCAGCTCCGCGAAGCGTGATTCAATCTCGGCAAATCGGGAGCCGATGGAAGGATTCTGCGAAGCTTCCTCGACGACCATGCGGATGGCCGCCGGTTCCAGCACGCGGCGATAGTCGAACAGCTCGCGGACGCTTCCCAACGAGATGCGCGCGACGGTGGCGCCCACGCGAGGGGCAATGTTGACCAAGCCCTCGGCAGCCAGACGGCGCAGCGCCTCACGGACCGGGGTTCGAGACGCTCCGGTGTGTTCCACCAGCATAAATTCCGTCAACGCCTGACCTGGCTCGAAGTCGCCGTTCTCGATCTCGGCTTTGAGTCGAAGGTAAACGGCCTCGGTCTTGCCCAGAGGCTTCGCATCAATTTGCACCATGCATCTCAGTATAGATCCCACCCTGCGTACGCACTTGTGTACCGGATTGTATACATGTAATCTCGTGTGTGTGCCCAGTCACTTCCACCGCTCGGTGGGTCCCCCTTTTGAAGTTAGTAAGGAGCGATGATGCTCGTAGCACTCGGCTTTCTGATGATTGCCTTATTCATGTATCTGGTCATGGCAAAGAAGGCCACGCCCATTGCCACGCTGATCCTGGTGCCCCTCGCCTTCGGCCTGTTCGCAGGCGCCGGCCTGGGGATCGGGGACATGGTCATGGAATCCGTGGGAAAGCTCGCCCCCACGGCTGCGCTGTTGTTCTTCGCCATCATTTTCTTCGGAACGATGATCGACGTTGGGCTCTTTGACCCCCTGATCCGCGCGATCTTGAAATTTGCCGGCAACGACCCGATGAAGCTGGTCATCGGCACCGCTCTCCTGACTACCATCGTGTCCCTGGACGGTGACGGGTCAACGACGTTCATCATCGTCACATCCGCTTTCCTGCCGCTCTACCTGCGGCTGGGCATGAGCCCGGTGGTGCTGACCGTTGTCGCAGCAATGTCCAACGGTGTGCTGAATACTGTTCCTTGGGGCGGGTCAACTTCCCGTGCAGCTGCCGCCCTCGGCGTCTCCCCCATCGACATCTTCGTCCCGATGATCCCCTCCATCATCGCCGGCCTCGCAGCCGTACTGGTCCTCGCCTACCTGCTGGGCCGCAGCGAACGTAAGCGCATCGGCGAAGTGTTCCTCGATGACAACCGCGGCGTCCTCGGCACCCGCACCGTTGAACGCGAGAGCGTTCTGATAGCAGCCGACGGCGGAGAGTCACGCGGATCCCGCACGGAAGGTTCCACCCACGGCAGCCACGGAGACGAAGGATCCTCGGTCATCATTGCCAACGACTTCTCCGCGTCCTTTAGCGAGGACGGTAAGTTCATCGAACGGCCCAACGCCAAGCCCAAACTCCTCTGGGTGAACTTCATCCTCACCATCGCGGTCATGGTCACCCTCGTCATGGACATCCTCGCCCCGGCTCTGATCTTCATGGTCGCCGTCGGTATCGCCCTGGTGATCAACTTCCCCCGCGTGACCGAACAGTCCGCGCAGATCAAGGCCCACGCCTCCTCCGTCATCTCCGTGGTCGGCATGGTCTTCGCAGCCTCGGTCCTCACCGGCGTTATGAACGGCACCGGCATGGTCAAGGCCATGGCGGGCTGGCTCGTCCAAATCATCCCGGATTTCATGGGCCCATTCATGGCCGTCATCGCCGGCATCCTCAGCATCCCGCTGACGTTCATCATGACCAACGACGCCTTCTACTTCGGTGTCCTGCCGATCCTCTCCGAAACCGCCGGCCACTTCGGCATCGAACCAGTCGAAATGGCCCGGGCCTCCCTCGTCGGCCAGGCACTGCACCAGTCCAGCCCACTCGTTGCATCCTTCCTGCTCCTCATCGGACTGGCCAACGTCAACCTCGGTGATCACTTCAAGAAGGTCATCTGGCGCGGCCTCATCGTCGCCCTCATCATGCTCCTGGTCGGCGGCCTCCTCGGCGCCTACCCACTGTTCTAGAACACCTAACCAGAAGGAAAACCTAAACCATGATTGCCACCATCAATCCGGTGACCGGTGAAACCACGGCCACTTTCCCAGCCCACACAACCGAACAGGTTGATGCCGTTCTTACCGCGGCCGTGTCGGCGCAGAAGCAGTGGCGCCTCGTGCCCGTCGAGGACCGGGTGCAGGTGCTGCGGAACACCGCGAAGGTGTTGCGCGAACGCAAGGCCGACTACGCCCGGCTCATCACGTTGGAAATGGGGAAGCCCGTCAGCGAGGCTGAAGCGGAAATCGAAAAGTGTGCGCTCACGGCCGAGTACTACGCCGAAACCGCGCCCGCGCACCTGGCTCCCGAGCAGATCGCTTCCTCAGCCGCCTCCAGTGGAGTCGTCTTCGACCCTCTCGGTGTGGTGCTGGCGATCATGCCTTGGAATTACCCGTTCTGGCAATTCTTCCGCTTCGTCCTCCCGGCCGTCGCCGCCGGTAATGGCGCGATCCTCAAACACGCAAACAACGTCCCGCAGGCAGCCCTTGCCGTTCAGGACATCATGGAACAGGCCGGACTCCCCGAAAGGTTGTTCGCCACCGTGCTGATCGAATCCTCCGAAGTTGCGGCCCTGATCGCTGACGACCGCATAGCGGCTGTGACGCTGACTGGCTCCACCCAGGTCGGTTCCATCGTGGCCTCCCAGGCCGGTGCCGCCCTGAAAAAGCAGGTCCTGGAACTCGGCGGCTCGGACCCGTTCATTGTCCTGGCCGACGCCGACGTCAGAGCAGCAGCAAAAACGGCTGTCAAAGCCCGGTTCACGAACAACGGCCAGTCCTGCGTGAACGCCAAGCGGTTCATCGTCGACGAGAAAATCGCTGATGAATTCGTGGCTGAGTTCACCGCCAACACAAAGGCCTTGGTCGTGGGGGATCCCACAGACCCGGCGACAACCATAGGCCCGATGGCAAGAGAAAATCTGCGCACCGAACTCCACGACCAGGTCACCCGCACCTTGGCCGGCGGTGGCCAGCTCGTGCTGGGCGGGAACGTCGTGGACGGACCCGGTTACTACTACGAGCCGACCATCATTGATCATGTCAAGCCCGGCCAGGCAGCGTTTGATGAGGAAACCTTCGGTCCCGTTGCCGCGATTATCCGGGTCTCCTCCACCGAGGAAGCCATCACCCTGGCGAACCAGTCCGAGTACGGCCTCGGCGCCGCGCTGTGGACGCAGGACACCGCCGCCGCCGCGGCGGAACTGCTCCCAAAGATCGACGCCGGTGCCGTGTTCATCAACGGCATGGTCGCCTCAGACCCCCGGCTGCCCTTTGGCGGAATCAAGAAGTCCGGTTACGGCCGCGAACTCGGTTCCTACGGCATCCGCGAATTTACCAACATGAAAACCTTCTGGACCGGCCCCGCCACCAACTAAGGACAGCAATGACCCGCATACCAACAGCCATTTCCTCCGTGGACGCCGTAATCCTCCGCCCCGAGGAACTGCCCCGCAAAGACCGCGGAAATGGCGCCTCCACTGTTCCCCTGGTCGGGGCACACTTGGGCTCCACCACGTTCCTGAACGGCATCACCACGTTCGCTCCCGGCGCCGCAATCGGCCACCACTCCCACAACTGCGTTGAATCCGTTGCCGTCATCGAAGGCACCGCCTACGTCGACATCGACGGCACGGAACACTACCTGGAGACCTACGACACCACCTTCGTGCCAGCGAACATCGTCCACCGGTTCAGGAACGCCTCCGAGACCGAGGAGATGAAAATCCTCTGGACCTACGCCTCCATCGACGCCACACGCACCATGGCCGGAACCACCGACACAACCCGCATCGACGAAGAACAAGCCAATCAACCGTCCCTGCAGGAACCGGCAACGGAAGGAGTCATCGCGTGATCCACGAAATCGCCACCCTCACCATCGAACCGGGGCACGAAGCAGCGTTCGAAGCCGCAGCCTCCCAGGCCGTACCACTGTTCCAAAAAACACCCGGCGCCCTAAGCTTCCGGCTGGACCGAACCATCGAAACCCCCAACGAATACACTCTCACCGTTGGGTGGGCGACACTCGAAGACCACATCGTAGGTTTCCGCGAATCCACCGAATTCCAACAATGGCGCGAACTCGTCGGTCCCCACTTCGCTGCCCCACCGCAGGTCAAGCACATCCAACACGCCTACCTCGGCTTCTAAGCAAGGTACACACAGCTGACCTGACAGGAGGGAAGGGCACTGCTCTCCGAGAACGGTCACCGCGACGGCGGCCTCCCACAGCGGAGGCCGCCATCGTGCTTAAGGAACAGAAGATTCCGCCGTGAGATAGAAAGAAGAATCCGAGAAATGGGTCCGAATCGGCGAACTGGTCGGCGACGATACGCTCAGCCGACCAACGCGTGAACTCCCAGTGCTCCCGCGGCCCCGGCAGGGACCGCAACCTGCGCCGAGATACTCCCCATTCATTCGTAGTCACGCGTCGATGTTGCCGACGAGACATCCCCCAGAGCACTCGATCGACCGAGGAGTCCTGAACACTCCCGTCGCCGTGGCCCTGCATATAGTGCGCCGGCGAATATGCGTCAAGTCGCCCTCGCCACTTACATGCGATGAGTAGATGAAGGCCGAACGAGAGGGCTGAGAATGGCTGTGATCATTCTCAATAAAGGAGATTTAAGTGTGGACAATGCACACCCCCCTTGGCCTGACAAAGCATCATCCTGGCCGGCTTCCTCACTCAAGTAACGAGCCAAAAACAAGAACTTTGACGCAGGATCTCGAAGTCATGTTGTCCTCGTTCCCCCTACCCATGAAGAGGTGTAGGCCACCACGACCTAACGGACACCAGGAGAGGAACGCATAGCCCCAGTTCAGAGCAAGCGGAGGGCCTACCAGCCACGGCCCTAAACCCGCTCCCCCGCAACTTAACAGGCGACCCGCGGCGCCAGGCACATCCCGCGGCCAGTGTCAGAGGGACCTGACCAACCAGAATGTACACCCGTTAAAGCAAAAACCCCCTCTGACGAGGGGGTTTGCTGTGCCCGAGGTGGGACTCGAACCCACACACCTTTCGATACTGCATTTTGAGTGCAGCGCGTCTGCCAATTCCGCCACTCGGGCGCGGATTACCGGGAAGTTAAATCTCGCTGACTGCTCACGTCTGTGAGCAACGCGATCCTTTCCCAGCACGCGAAATTACTATACATGCAGATAGGCTGATTCAAAGAACCGGGCGCGCTGATGCAACAAAAACCTGCCATCAAAGAGTCCACACTAAGATGGACATGAACCCGCCGAACCTTTTCAAGGAGATCCCGTGACCGAACAGACGGAGTCCACACCCACAGCCCAGCCGGCCCGACGCGTTGTCGTAGCCGAGGATGAGACCCTCATCCGCCTGGACATTATCGAGATTTTGAAGGGCGAGGGGTACGACGTCGTCGGCGAGGCAGACAACGGCGAGAAAGCTGTGCAGCTGGCCGAGGAACTGAAGCCTGACCTTGTCCTCATGGACGTGAAGATGCCCGTGATGGACGGCATTTCGGCGGCTGAGAAAATCGTCAAGGCACGCATCGCGCCTGTTGTCCTTCTGACTGCTTTCAGCCAGAAGGAACTGGTGGAGCGGGCACGCGACGCCGGTGCCATGGCTTACGTCGTCAAGCCGTTCTCCCCCGCGGACCTGATTCCGGCCATTGAGATCGCTCTCTCCCGCCACGAGGAAATCAAGGCGCTCGAGAACGAGGTTTCCGACCTCCAGGAGCAGTTCGCCACGCGCAAGCTTGTAGAGCGCGCCAAGAGCCTCCTGACCACCAAGATGGGCCTGACGGAGCCGGAAGCCTTCCGCTGGATCCAGAAGACCTCCATGGACCGCCGCCTCAGCATGCGTGAGGTTGCCGAAACCATCATCAACCAGGTCAACTAACGCAAGAACCACAACAACGACGGCGGCCGCTTACCTCCTGGGCGGTTTCTAGGAGTCGTTGCAACACCTGTTGGTTAGGTGGTTAGTAGTAAATCACGTAGGCGCTCGGCTGGGGT